>JAQAZP010000062.1:0-7523 GCA_032127265.1 Acidobacteriota bacterium | reverse complement strand
CTCAAGGTGATCGACAACGTGGAGATCCCGCTGCTTTACCGGCACGGCTTCAGCGGCAACCGGTGTGAAGCGGCCAGGGAGGCGCTGGAGAAGGTGGGGCTGGGATCGCGGATGGACCACTTCCCCTCACAGCTCTCCGGCGGGCAGCAGCAGCGGGTGGCCATCGCCCGGGCCATTGTCGGCAAGCCGAGCCTGCTGCTGGCCGACGAGCCCACCGGCAACCTGGACAGCCGGATGGGTGAGGAGATCATGGCGCTGCTGCAGGGGTTCAACCGGGACGAGGGAACCACCGTCATCATGGTGACCCACGACCCGCGGCTGGGGGAGCAAACCGAACGCACGGTGCGTCTCTTTGACGGCCGGCAGGTGCAGTGAGGCCATGCCATGCTGAAAAACTATATCAAGATGGCATTGAAGGTACTGATCAGGCGAAAGTTCTTCACCGCGATCAGCCTCTTCGGTGTGGGGTTCACGCTGATGGTGCTGCTGGTGGCCTCGGCGCTGCTCGACCACATGCTCGCCCCGTTGGCGCCGGAAGTGAACATGGACCGCACCCTGATGGTCTCCCGGATGCAGATGTGGGGGGGAACCGAAGAACGGCAGTCAGTCTGGAGCGGAGACCCGGGATACGGTTTCCTCGACAAGTACTGCCGCGACATTCCCGGCGTGGAGAAGTACTCCATCTGTTCCACGGGGCACAGCGTGGCCAGCTTTCTCGACGGCGAAAAGGTGGACTCCAAGCTGCGCCAGACCGACGGGACCTACTGGGAGATCCTCGACTTCAGCTTCATCGAGGGTGGGCCATTCACCCGGCAGGACGAGGAACAGGCGAACATGGTGGCAGTGATCAACGAAGCCACGCGCCACCGTTTTTTTGGTGACCAGCCGGTGCTGGGAAAATTTATCGAGGCCGACGGCCAGCGTTACCGGGTGGTGGGTGTGGTGGAGAACGTCTCGATAACTCGACTCACCGCCTATGCCGACATCTGGGTGCCGCACAGCACCGCCCGTTCCCAGAGTTTTCGTGACGAGCTGATGGGCGGCTTCCTCGGCTTGATGCTGGCCGGCTCGAAGGACGACTTCCCGGCGATCAAGGCCGAGTTCGTGTCGCGGCTGCCCCACGTGGAGTTCACCGAGCCGTGGCACACCATGAAAGGCCAGGCGATGACCATGGTCGAAGGGGTGGCCCTGCAGATGAGCAACACTGAAATAGACAAGAAGCCCCCGATCTACCTCGTGGTGCTGATGATCACAGGCATCGTGGCGGCCTTCCTCTTCCTGCCCACGGTGAACCTGGTGAGCATCAATCTCAGCCGGATCATCGAACGCTCGTCGGAAATCGGGGTGCGCAAGGCCTTCGGCGCTTCGTCGGGGCACCTGGTGATCCAGTTCATCGTCGAGAACCTGGTGCTCTGCCTGGTGGGCGGGCTGCTGGCCCTGGCCGGCGCGGCGGTGGTCCTGGAGCTGGCTGAAGCTTCGAGCCTGATACCCCATGCCCAGTTCCACCTCAACTTCCGGGTCTATTTCTACGCCCTGGGCCTGGCCCTGCTCTTCGGCCTGCTCTCGGGCGCATATCCCGCGTGGCGCACGTCGCGTCTCCACCCGGTGGATGCGCTGAGAGGAGGTGCGAGATGATCGGTCACCTGTTCAAGCTGATCTGGAACCGCCGGCGGACCAACGGCCTGATCCTGGTGGAACTCTTCTGCTGCTTCCTCGTGCTCTGCACCGTGCTGACCATAGCCTGCAACTACCTGATCAGCACCACCCAGCCCCTGGGCTATGACTACAACCAGGTCTGGTATCTCGACCTGGAAACCCCCTCCTTCCGCAGCATGGACGACGACCAGAAGGCCGAGGCCTGGGCCACCAGCAGACAGCTGGACCTGATGCTGGACGGGATGGAGGAGATCGAGTCCTGGAGCCCGCTGGACTGGAATATCCCTTTTGGCAGGTCGATGTCGGGATACAGCAACAACATCAACGGCGTCAATGAATTCATCTACCAGAACGAAGTCTTTCCGGCAATGAAGGATGTGCTCGGGCTGGAACTGCTGGCCGGCCGCTGGGTCGAGCCGGGTGACGAGACTCTCAACTGGGACCCGGTGGTCATCACCCGCAACTATGCCCTGGCCCTGTTCGGCAACGAAGACCCTCTGGGCCGCGAGGTGATCGAGTACGACGCCGAAGGAAACGTCGAGGAGGACGAGGAGGACGAAGATACGGTTCGCCGGGTGGTGGGCGTGGTCAGTGACATGCGGATGCGCGGCGAACTGGATCCCTATTGCTTCTGCCAGTTCACCCACCGGGAGCGGCCCACCGAAAAGTATGCCCGGCCGGCGCAGTCCTACCTGATGCGGTTGCAGCCCGGGGTCACCGTTGCCTTCGAGGAGGATCTGGTGGAGGGCGTCCGGAAGATCGCCCCCAGCTGGATCGTCAACGTCAAAACCCTCTCTTCGATGCGTGAATCGCGGCTGCGGGACAGCCTTCTTCAGCTGGCCCTCGGGGCGGTAATCGCCCTCTTCCTGATCATCATGGTCGGCCTCGGCCTGGTGGGTGTGCTCTGGCAGAGTGTCACCCGCCGGACCCGGGAGTGGGGCTTGCGCCGGGCCGTTGGCGCACCCGGTGGCGAAGTGCGCATGCAGGTGCTGGGCGAGCTGCTGGCCCTGACCACGGTGGCCGCGGCGGCGGGAGCGATGGTCTTTGTTCAGCTGCCGTTCTTCGAAGCGTTTCCCTCGGTGCCCTGGACCACGTATATGTTCGGTCTGGCCGTGTCGCTGGTGGGGATGTATCTCTTCGTCATCATCTGCGGGCTCTACCCCAGCTGGCTGGCTACCCGCGTCGAACCGGCCGAGGCCCTGCAATACGAGTAAAACCTCGTCTGAGGCCCGGGAGCGGCGTTGCCGGCCACCTCGAAGAGCGTCACATACCACAAGAGTATGCTCCGCTCTTCTCGTCGGCCGGCGCCTTGCTCCCGAACCACAGCCGAGGTTTTACGTTCCTCTTTATGTGTGAAATGCCGTAGAGTGAGGACAATCCGTAGCACTCAAGACACGAATTCGGTGAAACCATGATCCTGATCATTGACGATGACGAGGCGATCACCGTATCCCTTGGACTGCTGCTCAAGCAGGCTGGTCATGCCTCGTCGGCTGTCTCCTCTCCTGAAGAGGCGCTGGAACGGATGGATCGCGGGGACGTGAGCCTGGTGCTCCAGGACATGAACTTCTCCCGGCGGACCACCGGCGAGGAGGGGCTGCAGCTGCTGTCGTCGATCAAGAGCCGCCACGCCCAGGTGCCGGTGTTGCTGATCACAGCCTGGGGCAGCATCGAACTGGCGGTGCAGGGGATGAAAGCCGGCGCGGCCGATTTCATCACCAAGCCCTGGAACAGGCAGCAGCTGCTGCAGTCGGTGGAGACCGCGCTGGGCCTGCGGGCCAGCGGCCGGGCCGAGGACGGTACCGCGCCTCCTTCCAGGGAGGACCTGGACCGCCGCTACGACCTGCGGGGAGTGATCGGCGAGAACCAGCGGCTGCTGGAGATCCTCGACCTGCTGGGCCGGGTGGCCGGTACCGACGCCTCGGTGCTGATCACCGGCGAGAGCGGCACGGGCAAGGAAGTGATCGCCGAGGCGCTGCACCGCAACAGCCCGCGTCGGGACGGCCCCTTTGTCAAAGTCAATCTCGGCGGGATTGCCGCGTCGCTCTTTGAAAGCGAGATGTTCGGACACCTCCGCGGCGCCTTTACCGATGCCCACCGCGACCGCCAGGGGCGGTTTGCCGTGGCTGACGGCGGGACCATCTTCCTCGACGAGATTGGCGACCTCGACCTGCGCAGCCAGGTGAAGATGCTCCGCGTGCTGCAGGACCGCACCTACGAGGTACTCGGTTCATCCGAGACCAGGACCCTCGACGTGCGGGTGATTTCGGCGACCAACCGCGAGCTGGCGGCGGCGGTGGAGGAGGGGAGGTTCCGCGAAGACCTGCTCTACCGCCTCAACCTGATCACCATCCACCTTCCCCCATTGGCCGAGCGGCGGGACGACATCCCTCTGCTGGCCCGGCACTTTCTCGATCAGGCCGGGGAGACATACCGGGAGGCTTCACTGGGCGCTGCTGCCGCGGCCTGGCTCCAGGCCCGCGAGTGGCCGGGGAACATCCGTCAGCTGAAGCACCTTATCGAGCGGGTCCTGCTGGTCACCGGGGCCGATGAGCTGCAGCCGGGGCACTTCGAGGAAACCCTGGCCATGGAGCGCGGCGAGAGCAGCAAAAACGGATTGCCCCCCGTGGGCAGCATGACCGTGGACGGGATGGAGAAGACGATGATCCTCCGCAGCATCGAACACCACCGCGGCAACCTGACGCGGGTGGCCGAGTCTCTGGGGCTCAGCCGTCAGGCGCTCTACCGCCGGATGGAGAAATACGGGATCAAGCTTTGAGCCTGCGTGCCAAGTTCATCATCTACCTCCTCTTCATCCACCTGGTGTTCTGTGCGGCCACCGGCTGGCTGCTGCTGGATCAGCGGCCCTGGCTGCTGGCGGTGGAGGGCTTTTTCCTCCTCTCCTTCATCACCGGGCTGGTGCTGGTCCGGCGGCTCTTCGAACCGATCCGGTTGATCCGCAGCGGCATCGAGTTCATCCAGGCCAGCGAGTTCGGCACCCGTTTCCGCGAGGTGGGTCAAAGCGATCTCGATCCGCTGATCCGGGTCTACAACGCCATGGCCGACCACCTGCGGGAGGAGCGGATTCGCAACGAGGAGCAGGAGTGCTTCCTCGGCCGGATCATCGGCGGCTCCCCCAGCGGCATCCTGACCCTCGACCTGGAGGGGCGGATCAGCATGGCCAACGCGGCCGCCGCCCGCCTGCTGGGCCTGGACCGGGAGCAACTGTTCGGCCGCCGGCTGGAGGAGCTGGGTCCCTTCGCCCGTGACCTGGCCCGGCTGAAGGACGACAGCTCGGGAGTACTCTCTCTGGGCGGCCGCCGCCGGGTGAAGTGCCAGGCGTTGTCTTTCATGGACCGGGGGTTTGCCCGGCGGTTCCTGCTGATGGACGAATTGACCGAAGAACTGCACCGCACCGAGAAGGCGGCCTACGAAAAGCTGATCCGGGTGATGAGCCACGAGGTGAACAACACCACCGGCGCGGTGGGCTCGCTGCTAGACTCCTGCCTCGGCTATGGCAGCCAGATCGGCGGGGACGACCGGGAAGACTTCATCCGGGCGATCAGCGTGGCGATCAGCCGCACCGGCCGGATGAACCAGTTCATGCAGAATTTCGCTGACGTGATCCGCCTGCCCGCACCGGCCCGGCAGATGACCGATCTTGGTCAGCTGATCAATGAGGTGGTGCTCCTGCTGCGGGAGGAGAGCGTCAAGCGGCGTGTGAGCTGGAGCCTCCAGCTGGAGGAGGCGATCCCCCGGATCAGTTTCGACGCCGTGCAGTTGGAGCAAGTGCTGATCAACATCCTGAAAAATGCGCTGGAGGCCATCGGCGAGGAGGGGAAGATCACGATCAGGCTCATGCTCCGCCGGGGCCGGCCGGTGCTGGTGGTATCAGACTCCGGCGAGGGTTTCACGGCCGAGACCCGCGAGCACCTCTTCAGCCCCTTCTACTCCACCAAGAAGGAGGGCCAGGGGATCGGGCTGACCCTGATCCGTGAAATCCTCCTCCATCACGGCTTCGACTTCAGACTGGAGCGGAGCGAGGCCGGGCTCACCGAGTTCACTATCCTCTTTTAAACGACGGTTGGCTGTTTCGCCTGGTGAGCCGGTAGACCGGGTACCCAGCCAGCAGCAGGATCAGGGAACTGGCCGCGATCAGCGGGCGATAGGTCACCGCGCAGTAGATCAGGAAGGCACAGACCGCACAAAAGATCAGCGTGGGCCAGGGATAGCCGGCCCCCCGGGCGATATCCGGCGCCATCTGGTACAGACCGGCGCCGATGATGATCCCCACGGTGAGACAGGTGGAGTCGAAGAGGGTCAGCTCTTTTTGCGGGGCCTGGCACACGGCGGTTCACCTTTTTCGTCGGCGCCGTTGATCACTCGACCCCGTATTCGACGAAGTACTGTTCGGGCAGGAACTCGTGGGAGCGGAGCACCCTCAGCCCCGCCGCGGCGAAGTCAGCGTCCACCTCCTCCTTTGACATCTGCTGCTGGGGCGGCGGGCCCCAGGGCCGCTCCTCAAAGGACTTGGGCCGGTAGTCGATGATCACCACCCGGCCGCCCGGCACCAGGCCGTATTTCAGTTTCCGGGCGTAGGCCGTGCGGTCCTTGACGTAGTGCAGGGTGTCGATCATCAGGATGGTGTCCACCCCGGCTTCGGGCAGTTGGGGGTCGTCCGGCCCGACCCGCATCAGCCGCACGTTGTCCAGGTCCTGTTCCTGCTCCAGCCGCCCGGCGATGTGGTCCAGCATCTCCTGGCGGATGTCGATGGCCCAGACCACCCCCTCGTCGCCCACCGCTTTGGCCGCGGGGAGGGTGAAGTAACCCGAGCCGGCGCCGATGTCGGCCACCTTCTCACCGGGCTTCAGCCCCAGGGTCTCCATCACCGCCAGCGGTTTCTGGAAGTCGTCACGGTCTTCGCGCTCGAGCATCGACAGATACTGGGCCGTCCAGGCCTTGCGCATCATCTTGCGGAACCGCGGTTCCTTGCTGATGGCGGCAAAATCCTCGTCCTTCATCAGTCCGCCAAAATCCCAGAACCCGGCGTCGAACGACTCCTGCAGCCATTCATAGGCCTGTTCGGTATTGCCCAGCCGGCAGTGCATGGCCGCCGCGTCCCGCAGGGTGAAGATGTAGTCGATCTGGGCCAGCTCGTTCTTCTGCTCGGCTAGCTCCAGGGCCCTGGCGTAGTCCCCGGCCTCACGGGCATCCTTGAATTGCGCTTCCAGTGCTTTGAAATCCGGTTCCTCAGGGCTTTCCTGGGCCAGGCTCGGGCCGGCCATCGCGAGGGTCAGCAGGATGGACATGATCAGCAGCAGCGGCTTTCGGGAACGTACGAAGGGCATCGCTCACTCCTCGGGGATAATGGATATCATCTTGACGATCAAGAAGGCATCATCAAGGATAACGCAGACGGCTTCAAAACTGTTACCACAGTGATAACGGGCGGCTGGCCGCAGCGGTTCGAAAATTTTCGGAAATCACGTTATCATTTGGGTGATTGTGGGATTTCGGGCTGTGGAACGGCCCCCGTTCAGGGAGCCGATGATTCAGGCGGAAAGATGGGCATGAAACCGGAATACAACAGGCAGTTTCTCGAGCTGATCCTCAGTTCCATCGCCGATGGCGTGTTCACCGTGGACCGCGACTGGAAGATCACTTCGTTCAACCGCGCCGCCGAGCGGATCACCGGGATCTCCGCCGAGGAGGCCATCGGCCAGCGCTGCTGCGACGTTTTCCACGCCAACATCTGCGAGTCGGGCTGCGCCATGCGCCAGACTCGTGACACCGGCATGGAGCAGATCGACCTGCCGGCTCGCATCCTCGACGCCAACGGCAAGTCCACGCCGATCAGCGTCAGCACC
>JAQAZP010000061.1:0-29557 GCA_032127265.1 Acidobacteriota bacterium | reverse complement strand
CTGCACCGAGTGCCACTCGACGAGCAACTGGGACGCCGACTTCGCCCACACCAGCTGGGCGCTCACCGGGGCCCACGCCAGCGCGGCCTGCAACGACTGCCACGCGGGCGGGGTCTACGACGGCACGCCCACCGACTGCTGGTCCTGCCACAGCAGCGAATACAACGAGGAGCATAGCGGCAGCGGCTTCCCCCACGAGTGCGACCTCTGCCACAGTACCTCGGCCTGGGAAGGGGCCACCGACCATGCGGGGTTCCCGCTCACCGGCGGCCACGGCGGTCTCGACTGCAACGACTGTCACGCCGGCGGGGTGTACGAGGGCACGCCCACCGACTGCTGGTCCTGTCATGAGGACGACTACGACGAGGAGCACAGCGGCAGCGGCTTCCCCCACGACTGCACCGAGTGCCACAGCATCAACGACTGGGACGCCGACTTCGCCCACACCAGCTGGGCGCTCAACGGGGCCCACGCCTCGGTGGCCTGCAACGGCTGTCACGCGGGCGGGGTGTACGAAGGCACGCCTACCGACTGCTACAGCTGCCACACCCAGGACTTCAACGGCGAGCACGGCGGGGACGGATACCCTCACGACTGTCTGCTCTGTCACACCGAGAACAACTGGGACTCCAACTACGCCCACACCAGCTGGAACCTCACCGGCAGGCACCGCACCATCGCCTGCACCGCCTGCCACATAGGCGGGGTCTGGGAAGGCACGCCGCGGGACTGCTACACCTGCCACCGCGACGACTATGAGGACGAACACTCCAGCAGCACGCCCCACGACTGCAGCCAGTGCCACAACACCAGCGACTGGGGTGACGCCAGCAACTCAGCAGCCATGCCGGACCACGACGCGATATTCCCCATTCACTCCGGCCGACACCGCAACCTCTGGTTCTCCTGCCAGGACTGCCACCCGAACAAGAAGAACCCGGCCGTCTTCACCTGCGCCGGCTGCCACTCCCCGGGTGACCATCCGGCATCCGGACTGAAGAAAGCGAGCCCAGCCCCCTCTGCCTTCAGGAGCAATGACCGGGGCTGTCTGGTTTGCCATCCGAGGGGGGACTGATCATGTTGAACAGACTCCTCATCGTAACAGTGATCCTGACCCTGCTCGCCGCTTGTTTTACCGCAGCGCCCCTGGCAGCCGAGGAGGCCCAGCCAGCCACCTGCCAGGTGACTTACCTCACCGGCAGTTCGGTATACATCGATGCCGGCAGTGAAGACGGCCTGCGCCCCGGTGACCTGGTGGAACTGGTCAGCGGCGAGCAGGTGATCATGGTGCTCAAGGTGCGCGACGTCTCCAGCCACAAGGCGGCCTGCGTCCCGCAGGACCAGGAACTGGCCCTCACCGGCCTGGTCAATGCCGGCGACACCGTGAGATACACCCGGCGCGCGCCGGCCCCGGCCGGCACTACGGATCAGCCGGCCGAGCCGGCGGCCGTCAGCCCGGTGCCCGCGCCGCAATACGTGCGGACCGTTTCCGACGAGCCAAGTCTTTTCGGCGGCCTGCACGGCCGGGTGGGCCTGGCCTACCTGATGGTCAACGACAATGAGAACGACAGCGGCGGTTTCTCCAGGCCGGCCGTCACCCTGCGTCTGGACGGCGAGCACCTCGGCGATTCGGCGTTCAGCATCCACGTCGACACCAGGATGCGGCGCACCACCAGCAACATCGACGACGAATCAATCAACCGCGCCCGGGTCTACCGTTTCTCGGCCGAGTGGCAACGCCAGGGGTCGCCCTACCGGCTCTCCCTGGGCCGGCAGTATTCCCCGGGGCTCTCCGGGCTGACCCTCTTTGACGGCCTGCTGGCCGAACGGCGCACCGACCGCTGGGCCTTTGGCCTCTTCGCCGGGACCCAGCCGGACTACGAGGATTACGGCTTCTCCTCGGACACCACCCAGTACGGCGTCTACGCCCAGCGGACCAGCCTCCCCGACACCGAGAAGCAGTGGGAGCTGACCGGCGGCCTGGCCGCCAGCTACGGCAAGGGCGAAGACTTCCGCGAGTTCCTCTTCCTCCAGGCCAACTACTTCACGCCGCGGCTGACCCTGTCCTTCAACCAGGAGGTGGACTACAACCGCGACTGGAAGTCGGACGCCGGGGAGAGCACGATCCAGCCCACCAGCACCTTTGCCATCGCCCGCTACCGGCTGACCGACAACCTGACGATCAACGCCGGGTATGACGACCGGAGGAACGTGATCCTCTACCGCGAGTTCGAAAACCCGGAAACCGAGTTCGACGATGCCAACCGGCGGGGGCTCTGGGGCGGGGCCGACCTGCAGTTCCTGCGGCGCTTCCGCGCCGGGGTAAACTACCGCGGCAACAGCGGCGGTGACGCCGGCAGCTCCAGCTCATCCACCCTGACCCTCGGGGCGCGTGACCTCTTCCCCTTCCACCTCGATATCGGAACGCGCTCCACCCGCTTCGAGAACGACCGCATGGAGGGCTGGCTGCACTCGGTGAATTTCTACCTGCCGGCGGGCCGGCGCACGCAGTTCTCGCTCTATGGCGGGCTGCGGGATGACGACAATCTGAACGCGCTCAGTGAGGACCTGGCCAGCCAGACTTTGATCTGGTACGGCGCGGAGATGAACCTCCGCTTCGGCAGGGCCTGGTTCTTCCTGGTTTCACTGGAGCGGAACTCGGGGGACCTGGAGGATTTCGACCAGCTCTACACCATGCTGAGCTACCGGTTCTAGGGCTATGGAATGACACCAAAGTAGCCGGGCAGGTTGACGGCTCTCCTCGGGATTGGAGGATGTCTCGCCATCGCGGCCTGTCCCGAGCCTATGCCATCGCCACTGTATTGCTCGCTCAGGGCCTCGCGCCGCTCGCGGTCGCAGCCGGTGCCCCAGCGGCAGCCGAGCACCGCCACCGTTCCCGCGTCGGGGCGGGTCAGGCCCTCGAGCATTTCCACGGTGGTGGTCTTGCCGGCCCCGTTGGGCCCGAGCAGGCCAAATCACTCACCGCACCGGACCTCGAGGTCGAGGCCGGCCACGGCGGTCACGTCGGCATACCACTTGACCAGGCCCGAGAGCAGACCGCCGCCGGCGCTTCGGGACCGCTGTTCAGCGAGCTGGCCTTCGCCTCGTTCAACGCCTGATGCACCGCTTTCCCGCCGCCCGTTCCATGCCCCCGCCGCTCCCGCGCCTGCCGGAGCAAGGGCCCTGCTGTTCCTTCGGCCGCGGCCCCGGGCAGTGCCGATCAAACCAGGCGGCCGTATGCGGCCGGGCAGGATTGGATACGGATGCGGAACCGCGCCGGGACATAGTAAGGGATTCGGCCGGATGCAAGTCAATCCCCGCCTGTCCCGGGGAAATGACTTGTTGACCGAACGGCCGACCTGATCCTGGCCAGCCGTTCGGCCACGATCCCTCACGGCGCGGACGCCGTCACCGTGCAGGCGGCGGTGTCGATGTCGCCGGCAGGCGGATAGGGCGGCTGGTTGTAGGGCGCCGGCGTGACATCCTCGGCCGACAGGCGGAACACGTTGTCGCCCACCAGGGCACCGAGCGCCGGGAAGTTCAGGTTGAAGGTCCGGTTGAAGGTTCCCGAGGCCGCCACGTTGGTGTGCCCGGAGCGCCAGTTGCCATAAGCCGTCCCGTTGCCCGTGGTCACGTCGATGCGGCCGGCAACAGTCCTGGTCAGACCGGCATACAGGTTGTCGAGCGTGACCGACATGTTGACCGTGAAGGGCAGGACGCCGCTCAGCGGCTGGCAGGCCAGCGAGGCGCCGATGGTCCGCCCCGCCACCGGGAAGCAGGCGGAGAACTCGGAGGTGTTGCCACTCGGGAACTCGGTGGCGGTGGCGGTCACCGACCAGCCCGCGGGCGCCTCTGCCGGCAGGCCGACGCTGAAGGCGGCGAAACCCGTGGGGTCGGTGGTCACGACGGCGGAGCCGAGAAACGAAGCGCCCTCGCCGAAGCCGGAGGGGTCGCAATCGGCGCCGGCGAAGAACTCGAGCTCAAAAGCGCGATCCGGGAGGCTGTCCAGCGAGCCGGCGACCGTCGTGCCGGAGGGCGCCGCCGAGACCGCGGTGATCACCGGGTAATTCTGCAGGCCGTTTCCGCCCGTGTCGGCGTCGCCCGGGTCGTTGGGCGTGACGCCGTAAACGAAGCCGGGGGTGACCAGGTCGATGCCCAGACCGCCGTTGTCGTGGATCGAGTTGCCCGAGATGCGGACTCCAGAGAACGTGTTGGCCACGCTGATGCCCGAGTCCAGGTGCCCGGCAATCTCGTTGCCTTCACCTGTTGCGGTGCCGCCGATGACCACGTCCTGAACCCCGCTCGGGTTCCACCAGTGCAACGTCTCGATCCCGGTGATGCTGCCCAGCACCGGCTGATCGAGGGCATTCAACCCGATCTTGTTGCCGGAGATCTGGAGGCCCGAGCCGGAGCCGCCGACGCGAATCGCCGCTCCGATCTGGTATGCGGGGGCGTGAGGAGGGATAGTCCACGCCAGGATCCCCGCGATCCGGTTGTTGCGGATCGTGGTGTTCTGGTTCTCACCATCAATCAGGATCCCGGCGATCGAGGCGGGGTGGCCTATGCTCATGCCGTCCAGCGTGGTCCCGATCTGGTTGTTCTCGACAACCGTGTCGGTCGCGTCGACGATCTGCAACGCGAAGCCGCCGGGGAAACCTTCGCTGGTCCAGGTGCCTGTGCCGACGATGTAATTGCTGTCAGCGGGCGCCGGCCCGCCGATCCGGTTGTTCGCGGCCTGGAAGCCTCCGGCCACATAGCCGTTGAGGCGCACCTGCCTAAACGTGTTGCCCACGACGACGTTATCGCTCGATTGGTCGATGTGGAGAAAGCCGAGGCCCGTGTTGTCTTTTACCAGGTTGCCAGCGCTGCTCAAGCCTCCGAAGCCTCCGTAGAGGTGGATGCTCATGGCGCTGTTGTTCTCCACAATGCAGTTGGACCCGTCGACCCAGACCGCGGTGCCGTTCAAGCCGGTGATCCTGCAGTTGTCGGCGGCGACAAAAAACTCCGTCAGGAGCATGACCTCCCACCCGTTGGGGTTGGTGTCGCCCGTGAAGGCCGTCTGCGTCGTGCCGTCGATCGTCACTTCGTCGTTGGCACTCATGTTGGGCACCCAGCCGAAAATCACGGCCAGGCCGGGGTACAACTCCGGTTGGTGCGTCCATTCACTGGTCGGGATGGCGAAGGCAACCGTTTGCCGGCCGGGCGTGTTGTTGGAAGCGACCATCGCTTCGCCGAAGGAGATGTGGCCGTCCGGCCCGGGAAGATCGGCGACGGTCGCGTCCGGGGCGACATCGAAGATGCTCGCATCCTCGATGTCGACCGTAATCGTCTGGGCGCCGGCAGCACCGGACATTCCGGCCAGCGCCAGCAGCACAACGGCAATTCGAGCGAAATAGTTGGTGATCATCTTTGGAATCCTTGAGATTCAGAACGTTGTCCGTCACTTCCTGTGTACCCCTGAACGGGTACACAGATACAATATCGTCATATAATAGATTAATATTATCGACAATAGTTACAAATAATAGCCGCATCTCGGCAATATCTTATTAGGCAATAACGTGCACTTAAGGAAAACGTCATCCGACACGCTGAAGGTGTCGAACGATTGGACAGCGTGATATCCGGAGTAGGCGATTGTGGGGACGCCGGAGGCCCGATCCCTCCTGGACGGCGGCCTCCTCTGGCCCAACCTGGATGCTGACGGCCCCCTGGCCCTGCTGCTCCACGCGCAGATGCTTCTCTACGCTTCGAACGATATCTACCTGGGTGCGGTAGAAGACATGGGCCGCCTCCACGGCAGCGCGGCACAGACCGGCGAGCGGCCTGCGGTCACGGCAGAACGGACGGCGCTGCGGGGGACCTGGAGGATTTCGGCCAGCTCTACACCATGCCAAGCTACCGGTTCCAGGACCGTGGAAAGATCGGAAAGTAGCTGGGCAGGTTGACTGTTTTCCTTGGGATGGAAGGATGTCTCGCCATCGCGTCCTGTCCCGAGCCCATGCCCTCACCGCCGTACTGCTCGCTCAGGGCTTCGAGCTGCTTAGGATGCCAGAGCGGCGCTTCGTTGTCGCGGTTCCAGGTCTTCCAGAGCGATGCCAGTTCCGCGGCCCTGTCGGGATAGACCATGATCAGGTTATGGCGCTCGCTCGGGTCAGAAGACAAATCAAATAACCCGATTACGTTTCTCAGCGGATCGGACACCCACTTCCAGTCTCCGGCACGCACGGCACGCTTGCCCATCCAGCGCCAATAGAGCGCATCGGACGGCTGCTCACCCGGTTTCTTCCCTTCAAGGTAAGGCAGGATATTTTCCCCCGGCAGACAGGGCGGCCGCTCTGCGCCCGCGGCGGCCAGGGCCGTGGGCAGCAGATCGAGCGCTGAGACCGGGCAGTCGTATGTCGTTCCGCTGGGCAGGGGCGCCCCTGTCCACTGCACGATGAACGGCACGCGGATGCCCCCTTCGAAGAGGTCGCCTTTTTGCCCCCGCAAAGGCCTGTTGTTGCCGTCAGTAAATCCGGGGTGGAGCGGTGCGCCATTGTCACTGAGAAAGAAAATCAGGGTGTTCTGCTCCAGGCCCAGTGTTCGCAGTTTCGCCAGCACCCGCCCCACTGAATCGTCCAGTGCGGTGATCATCCCTGCATAGTTTCGTCGTTTTTCGTCTTCGATGTGGCCATTGCGGGCAATGGCCTCCTCCGGTGCTTCGAAGGGCTGGTGAGGCGCGCTGTAGGCCACATAGAGGAAGAATGGTTTCGGGTCACGGGTTTCGAGGAACTCGAGCGCACCATCGGTCAACTGGTAGGTAATGTATCGTGTTTCGGTCACAAAGGCGTTCGGTCCGCGAACGGTGCGCAGATGCGCCGGCCCCGTATTGCTGGGCCGGTAGTGCCGGGCTCCTGTTAGAAAGCCGTAGTAAAAATCAAAGCCGCGGTTCACCGGGTTGTCGGCCGCTGCACGTCCAAGGTCCCATTTGCCGATCGCAGCGGTCCGGTAACCCGCGGCCTGCAGATAATCGCCAATGGTCCTGATGCTGCGGTCCAGGCCGAAGGTGGCTCGAAATCCTCTCTCGGGGTTCGCTTCATGTCCGAATCGTTGCTGATAGTTTCCGCTCAACAAACCGGCCCGCGACGGACTGCACTGTGGGGCGCTGACATAGCCGGCGGTGCAACGAACCCCGTTCCACGCCAGACTGTCAATCTGTGGTGTGCGCAGATCCTCACTACCGTAACAGCCCAGTTCTCCATACCCCATATCATCAACGAAAAAAATCAGAACGTTTGGCTTCTGTGCCAGGGCCGTGCAACTGATCAGGAGCAGAAGAGCCGCGACGGACAGTTTCTTGACCATGATCAGTTCTTCCTCGTCCCACCCATCACCGCCCCGGCCAGCCATATCGAACAATCCGGAGCGTCTCTTTCAACTGTTGAATCGAACCACCGTCTTGTTATTTTGAGATTTTATTGCCTGGCTGATGTTTCAGCAAGGATAACCTGGTATCCGGCGAATCCTGATCGTCGTACAAAAAAAACGGGATGAAACCCCAAGAGCCTCATCCCGCTTTTATTTCAGACGTTCCCCGCCGGATCCGGTTTACCCCCGACAGAGTGCAGGGGATTGCCCGGGCCCGTTACCGGGTGCAGCCATCTAGTACCGAGGACGCCGCTCTTCGCGGGGCCGTGCCTCGTTGACCTTCAGGTTACGGCCGCCAAGGTCCTTACCGTCCAGGGCGCGAATCGCTTCGTCGCCGCCGGAGGACATCTCGATGAAACCGAATCCCCGCGGACGGCCGGTGTCACGGTCGGTGATCATCTTGACTTCGTCCACGGTGCCGTACTGCTCGAACAGCTCGCGGATGTCGCTCTCGGTGGAATCAAAGGACAGGTTGCCAACGTAGATATTCGTCATGGTCTTTACTCGCGTTTCCTTTTCATGATCAGGCTCGGGATGACTCCCGACTGATCTTCCTCGGGGCTCAGCAAATTCAGCTGAATGCTCGGAGGGCCCCGTCTGGGGCTTGTGTTCTCGTGATCCGACATCAGTTGCCACTCTTGACCACCGATGCCCTCTTAAACTCTTGCGTCGTCGCGCTCCTCTTCGCGCATTCAAACCTTGCTGCCCAATGTCATCAATGAGAGCCTCCGAGACAGGTATGCCGGGCCGGCAGTCTGAATGGGGCGCCGTCCCGGCCGCTGTCGCGGAAACGCGTTTCCGATCCATGTCCACTTACAAAAAGAGGCGGTCTCGAGACCGCCTTTCTCACTTCCGTGTGACATGTCCGAAAACGTGAGCAGACTATATCACATACTTGGGGGCGAAGTATATCAAATAATATATAAATTTGCTGAAGCCCTCGGCGGATCATCCGGCTGGAAGTGACGAAACTGCCGCCCTGTTACGTTTTCGATGTCATTGGCGACAGGAATGTATTTCCATCCGTTTTCTCGCCTTTCTCATGCGCACTGTCGATCCTCGCAAGCGTAAAGCATGAAGCACGTTGTCCGCTCCCGAGGTCAGGCCTCGGCCGCTGGCTCGAATATTGCAATTCCATATAGAAATGATAGGAATTGTCGCGCCGCCAGTCGCCTTGCCACTATCGTGGCGATTGCGGCTCGGTGGACATCACCGGGAGGAGAGAGGGATGAATCGGAACAGCTCGAGATTCTGCGCGATTTTACCGGCCGGCATCGCGGAAAACCGCCTGCAGATTGTCTTAACCGTGATGATCATTATGCTACTTATGCCTGTGACCTCGCTGGCCTACGAACGCTACAACGACGGCTGCCAGGACTGCCACGGGGCGTTTACCGACAGCGTGTCACCAAAAGGGTCAATCATCGTTCCCAACAAACACAACATGCACCGGTCCGGCACCGCCATGGGGACCGAGTGCAATCTCTGCCACACTGACGGGGACAATGATAATCCGTTTCTCGGGTCATCCGACGGCACCGCGAACAACCCCGGCCTGGGGTGTTCCGGCTGCCATGGCCGGGATGCGGATACGGGCCTCGACACCATCTCGTCCGGCCGCGGGGCCGGACTGCGACAGCACCACTGGAACGCGGGAGAAACGGTCTGCGCCGAATGCCACACCGATGTCGATCCTGCCTCGAACACGCTCATGGGAGAGTTCGTCGTCCCGACCTATTACGGCACCGTCGACACCAACGCCGACATGCCTTGCAATGATGTGGCCCAGGCAAACATGAACGAAAACTGGACCATTGGGGACTTTGTCGGGCTCGATACCGACGGCGATTACATCTACGACGTGGATGACCCCGATTGTCAGGGCACACCGGGATCAACAGTATCCTGTTCGATGAGCGCCACACCGTCGAGCGGTACACTCCCCTTCACATCGGCCTTCTCCCTGACCCTGACAAACGACTACAGCGGGCAGATTCGCAAGGTGGCTGCCAAAATCAACGTCACCCTGGCCAGCGGAACAAGTTTCCCCTCCTGGAGGGCAGGCTTCACCAACATCGCTGCCGCCGGTGCGTTCAACACGGCGTTCACCGTCAACTTTCCGGCACTCGGATCACTGGCGGGCAATAACATCTTTGCGCTGGTGGCCGAGGACGTCACTCCGTCCCCGTTCAACCAGCCTCCGTATCCGCCCGCCGGTGACACGTGCAGCAGTTCAGCGACGGTGGTTGGGAATCCCTAGTCGAAAAGAGATGAACCTGATATCACCCCCGAGCCGATCGTGGGTGATATCCAAGGGGAGGACAGCGATCTACGGCGTCCCGGTCACCGTGCAGTTGTCCGTTTCGGTGTCTCCGGAAGGCCGGTAGGGCGGCTGGTTGTACGGGGCGGGTGTAACGTCTTGGGCAAACAGGGTGAACTGGTTTTCGCCCTTCAGCTGCCCGAGCAATGGAAGGTGCTGGATCCAATCCTCCGAAAAGTGCCATCCGGCGTGCAGGTTCAGATACCCGGTGCGCCAGTTGGCGAACTGCGCACCACCGGCCAGCTGAACATCGATCCGTGCGGCGTATCTCCTGACCGAACCGCCGTAGAGGTTCGCCAAGATGACATTCATGTGGACATTCAGCGGCAGTGACCCGATGGGCGGGTCGCAGTTGATGCCGGCCTGAAAATACTCGTCGCAGGTCACCCAGGTGTGGAAGTTGAAATCACCTGCATAGTAGTTGCCATCCCGGTAGCCGTGACCCGACTCATAGCAGCCGCTGGAGTCCGCGCCCCAGGCTAGATTGTTTGTCTCCGTGATGACCTCGATCACATAGGTACTGCCCGGTGTAAGGGAAATGGGTAGTTCAAAAGCACATGGAACCCATTCGGTCCAGTAGCCGGATTGCGGAATGAAGGTGACCGAACTGCCCGCCACAACAGGTCCGTCGATTACATTTTCATGGAGCAGAACGGTCACGGGGAGGTGGGTACCAACGTTGGAGGACGACAGCCGTACATCAAGACCAACGTGTTCGGCCTGGCCTGGCACGAAGGATTGTCCCATGGGCATGGAGTTGACGATGGACCACATGGAATTCCATGGGTCGGCACACTCCTGATCCACACATCCAGCGTAGAGCGGCGAGCATGGAAGAAAGGCTAGGGCGAGCAGTAAAAGCATTCGAATTGACCGTTTCATTTCATCCTCCCTCGTCGCGCCGATGATTCCACAGTTATGAAGCGGACACGGATCCCCTGGTCGGTTCCGGGCGAACACTTCAATCAATATAATACTTTCCGGTTGTTATAGTCAAGGGCCAGGTACAATCAGGTGAAATGTCAAACAGATCCGATTTCACCGGCCTACGGAGCGATCCCCGTCACCGTGCAGGTGGCCATGGAGGTGTCGCCGGCCGGCAGGTAGGGTGGCTGGTTGTATGGCGCGGGGGTCACGTCCCTGGCGGCCAGGCAGAACAGGTTGACCCCGATTACCAGGCCCAGTGCCGGGATCGTTGTGCTCCAGTTGGTCTGGAAGCTGCTGTCGGCGGCCACGTTGGTGAAACCGGCTCGCCAGTGGGAGATGAACCGCCCGCCGGCCATGGCCACATCAATGCGGGCGGCGGCAACCCGGACAAAGGGCGTGGAATTGGACAGGGTCACGGTGAACGCTGACGAGAAGGGCACAGTCTCCCCGGCAGGGAGGCAGGACAGGGAAGCGTCCACTGTACCGGGCTCGATGGTGAAGACCATCCCTCCCCCCATGGCCGCGGCCCACGAACCGGCCAGCGGGCCGCCGCTGCCGTGGAATGATTCTTCGGTGAGAGTGAACCAGCAGGAGTAAGAACCAGACTGGAGGAACACGCCGCCCACGGGGAGGCGCTCCCACTCTCCGAACACGGATACCGATTGCACGGGATAATCGTCGCTGCCGGTATCAACGTATGCGTCCGAGTCGTCCGCATCGAATACGGCGGTCACCAGCGGCCCATCGTCGGCGGTGTGCGGCCGCTGTGCGGTTTTCCACAGGACGTGATAGCTGCTGTTCGCCGTGAAGCCATGCAGGATCGATCCCTCGCCATCGGTGACGATGTAGTCGAAGACAAGATACCCGGTGAACCGGTAGTGCAAGCCGGTGGGGCTGGCCGGGTCCGCCACATCACGGCGCTTGAAATAGAGCAGGTCGTTGGGATTGGGGAATGAACCGTCCCCCTTGTCGTTGAGATTCTGGCCGTTGGCCCATGCGCTCCCGGTCCACTCCTCCTGCCACCAACGGCCGGTGAGGCCGATCCGCTCGTTGGCCACTGTTCCCGGCTCTCCAGCGAGTTTCAGTTGGTAGGTGAAGTTGGGCTTGAGGCCGGACGCGGAAAGGATACCCGACAACCTTGGCCCAACGGGATCATAAGACACAGCCGCCAAGGCGCTGCCATATGTGTATCCCGCCTGGTATTCTGGGCCGTAGGACTGATCGGCAACATCGAGCCAGCGATATGCCGCCGGGTTCGATCCGGAATCAACGAGAGTTATCTCGTCCGCCGCGGCACCCATGGAGACCAAAGCGGCAAGAGCGAGCGGCATCGCGGCCCGCCGCCAATCGTGCGCTCGTCCATTCGGCGGGTGGCACATGATTTTTCCCTTGAGGTTCACTGGAGCTGGCGTGAACCCTCCGGCTTGCGCGCCAGGCCCCGCGCGCAAAAAAACGGGATGAAGCCCTGAGAGCCCCATCCCGTCCTTATCATACGATCCCGGCGGGAGTGCCCCCCCCCTCAATCAGTGAAAGGGGTAGCCCCGGACCGGCACCAGGTGCAGCGCTCTAGTAACGAGGGCGCCGCTCCTCACGAGGCTTGGACTCGTTGACCTTCAGATTGCGGCCGCCAAGTTCCTTGCCGTCGAGGCTACGGATGGCTTCGTCGCCGCCCGAGGACATCTCGACAAAGCCGAATCCCCGCGGACGGCCGGTGTCGCGGTCGGTGATCAGCTTGACTTCGTCCACGGTGCCGTACTCTTCGAACAGCTGCCGGATGTCGCTCTCGGTGGAATCAAAGGACAGGTTGCCAACATAGATATTTGTAGACATGGTCTTTCTTCTCGTTTCCTTTTCATGATCAGAACCGGGAAATCTCTTCCGGTCGATCGTCCTCACGGCCCAGCAGAATCAGCTGAATGCTCGGAGGGCCCCCTACGGGGCTGGTGTTCTCTTGATCTGTCACCAGTCGTCAAAATCGACCACCGGTGTTCTCGTTCTCGTCCCTCGTCGCGCACCTTTCCGCGCGTTCAAACCTTGCTGCCCACTGGAACTAACTGTAGCCTCCGTTACGACCAAACCGGACCGGCAGTCTGAATGGGACCGTCCCGGCAGCCGTCACGGCCGCGCGCTTTCACCCATCTCCATGCATCAAAAAGGGACAGTCTCTAGACCGTCCCTCTCACTTGCGTGCGACATGTCTGAAAACGAGGGTTGAAGATACCACATCCGCGGGGCAAAGTATATCAAATAATGAAATAATATTTGGCCGTTTACGACTGCACGCTCACCCGCCATTTTCATCTCCCGAAAGACCCTGCAGTCAGCCTTCCAAGAGAGTCGTGGGGTGACCTCAAGCGGCGGCCCCATCCTGCTGATGATGTATGAAATTTACCTCAATCGGAGGTCTCAGTCGCTGTCAGGCAGGATTGCGTTCGCCAGTTCAGCAACAAGCGACGGGAGATCGGAACTGAGGATGTCCATAGCGCTTTCCACCATGTTTAAAACCGCCCCGCCGCCACATTGGTCCCATAGGTCAGGCCCGGATAAGCTTCCAAGGAAAACCACTCACGCACTGCCGTTCCGTCGTAGGTGAACACCTTCACTTCAGAATTCGCAGCGGTATCCGGCCCGCGACCCGTTACCAGCTCGTCCCGGCCGTCCCCGTTCAGGTCGGCTCCGGCAAAGACGTTGACACCGTAGCTGAGGGGTGGTGTCTCCCAGGCAAAGAAGCTGTATCCAGAAAGGGGCGTTAGGGTGGCACCATCGTAGTTCCAACCGCGCACGTGAGGTCCGAACACCGCCCCGGGTCCAGCGCCGGTGACAATCTCGTCGATCCCGTCACCGTCCACATCCCCGCAGCTGACCTCGACACCATATTTATTCGTGCCGTAGGCCAGGAAACTTACGGCCGCTATGGGCGCGATGGCCGTGTTGTCGTAATCCCAGCCCCTGACATGCGGGCCGTAGATCGCCCCGGGGCCTGCACCTGTAACAATCTCGTTGTTGCCGTCGCCATCGATGTCGCCGCAAGCGACATTCACCCCCCACTTCGGTGTGCCGTAAGCGAAGAAACTCACATCCGCCATGGCTGTCACCGAACCGGAGCCGTCGTAGTTCCAGCCACGAACATGCGGCCCGAAGGACGCCCCGGGACCAGCGCCGGTGATGATCTCGTCAAAGCCGTCATTGTCCAGATCACTTGCGGCCACGTTGACACCCCACTTGTTGGTGCCGTAAGCAAGGAAGTTCAAACCGGGCAGTGACGTGCCGTCCACCTGGAATCCCCGCACATGCGGACCGTAGATCTCCCCCGGGCCGGCACCGGTGATGATCTCGTCCAGTTGATCGCCGTTCACATCACCACAGTCCAGGTTCAGGCCGAAATGGGGCGCTCCGTACGCTGGAAATTCATGAATGTGCGCGGCGTTCTGCCTCGCGGGGAATACCCGCACCAGCGGTTCATTCTCATAGCCCGGCCCGGGGCCGGCCACCAAGTACGTCAACGCTTCCGATGAGTAGTGGCGGCCCAGATCCGCCGGCCCGCTATCCGCCCCCAGATCCGTGCGAGTGGTCATGGAATCGAGACAGGTGGTCTCCTCCCCGGTGGTGAAGCAGATTTTCGCCGCCGGATCGCTGCCCGCATCCACGCAGGGGCTGTCCTGCTGCTGGCCGGCGGCCACCTGGGACAGGTAATAATCCCCACGTGGCCCGGCCACGAATAGAGGGTCAGCTTCGATGTTACCCGACCCCCAGTAAAGGTCCCCGTATTGTGAGACGAAAGCCGCCGCCTGCCCGCCCTCCACATCGGAATAGCTGACGGTCAGTTCGGCCCAGTCATCCACATAGATCTCCTGGCCGCTGACCGCCTCGTTGCCCCAGAGAATACTGTTGCTGATCTCGGCGTGGGAATCGTAGCCGCAAATTATGCCGCCACCATACAGGAAGGCGTAATTGCCGGTGATGGTGTTGTTGATAATGAACGGCGTGGCAAAACTGGTCACGAAGAGACCGCCGCCGTTTCCGGCCCGGTTGCCGGCGATGGTGTTGCCGATGATAGTGGGTACGGCGAAATCGGCGCAGGTAATGCCTGCACCGCTGTCGTATGCCTCGTTGTCCACTATCAGATTGCCGGCGATGATGGCCATCGACCCGTCGCAGTAGATACCGCCGCCGAAATCGTCAGCTTCGTTTTCAGCGATAATGTTATTGGTGACCGAGGGGTGCGTGGTCATGTACCAATAGAGCCCGCCGCCCTTGCCGCCCTGGTTGCCACGAATCAGATTCTGATCAATGGCTGCGGCCGACTGGTCCACACAGTAAACCGCCCCGCCGCCATAATCGGCCGAGTTACCCTCGAAGATATTATGGCTGATGGCGGGCGCAGAACTTGCCCGGCATTGCACCCCGCCGCCGAGATAAGCCTGGTTATCGCTGATGGTATTGGCAATGATGATTGGCGACGCATGGAAACAGGCGATCCCCCCGCCCCCGTTCTCGGCGGTGTTGTCGCGGATGCTGTTGCCGCTGATCAGGGGTGTGGCGTACACGCAGCCGATCCCGCCGCCGGACCCGTAGGGGTAGTTTCCCCGGGCATGGTTCTGGCCGATTACGTTTTGTCTGATGGTGGGAGAGGCTTCTTCACAAAGGATGGCGCCCCCATAGAAATCGAACGTCCACCCTCCACGGATAGTGAATCCCTGGATGACCGTGTCTTCGCCCTCACCCGAGTGGATATGAAATCCGCGATGGGGCTCGGCGAGGCTCCCCTGGCAATCCAGGTGGCACTGCTCCGGCCCGTTTTCCGAGCGGACGGTGATCGCCTTGCCCTGCAGTTCGATGTCCCTGTTCCCTTCGCCGGTGTACGTGCCGTCGGCCACGAGCACCGTGTCCCCCGCCACCGCGGCGTCGATCCCCGCCTGGATGGTGGACTGATCGGCCGGGACATGGATCACCGCGGCCCGGGCCGGCAAGGGGAAGAAAAGGATCATCACTGCCAGGACAATTCGTCGCTTCATGGTTTCTCCTGGAATATGGTGCCCTCTATTCCCCGGGTCGATACCGCCGTCGGACCACGCCGGCCCGGGTTGGTCCTGCCCGCCACCATTGGCGGGCCAGGCGCTCTCAGTTCACCGGGATACGCCCCGCCGCCACGTTCACCCCGTGTGTGTACCCGGAGGGAAACGCCTGCAGCGAGAACCGGAGGCTCACCACGCTCCCGTCGTATTCAAACACCCGCGCCATCGCCCCCATCGAGGGGTCGGGCCCGGCGCCAACCACTATTTCATGCCGTCCGTCGCCATCGAGGTCGGTTCCCGAGGCCACGTGGGCGCCGAAACGGGGCAGAACCGCTGACCAGGCGAAGAAACTGCAGCCCTCGAGCGGAACCGCACTGCCGCCTTCCACATTCCAGCCTCGGATGTGCGAGGCGAAGGATGGGGACGGACCGGGCGCGGTGAGCAACTCGTCGATGCCGTCACCGTCCACGTCGCCGGCCGCCACCTGGACGCCCCAGCGCGGCGTGCCGTAAGCGAGGAAGCTGACCCCGGGCAGTGGTGCGGCCGTTCCGCCGTCCACGTCCCAACCTCGGACGTGGGGCCCGAACATGGTCCCTGGCCCGGCGCCAGTGACGATCTCGTCGAAGCTGTCGCCGTCAATGTCGCCGGCAGCCACGTTTACCCCGAATTTCAGTGTCCCGTAGGCAAAGAAGCTGACCTCGGGTAGCGGTACAGCAGCCGGACCGCCGTCATAGTCCCAGCCCCGCACGTGCGGACCGAACACCGCGCCGGGGCCGGCGCCGGTGATGATCTCGTCAATACCGTCACCGTCAAGGTCGCCCGCCGCCACGTTTACCCCCCACTTGTGGGTCCCGTAGGCCAGAAAACTCAACCCGGGCAGCGGGGTGCCGTCCGGACTGAACCCGCGCACGTGCGGACCGTATATCTCCCCCGGGCCGGCGCCGGTGATGACCCCGTCTCCACCTTCACCAGTCAGGTCACCACAGGCCACGTTGACGCCGTAATGGGTAGAGCCGTATGCGGAGAACTCATGGAGATGCACCGCGCCCTGTTCGGCCGGAAAGACCCGCACCAGCGGCTCATTGCCGTACCCGGGGCCGGGGCCCACCACCAGAAGGGCCTGAACGGGCATCTCCTCCACCGAATGGTGATAGCCCATGTCTACCTGCCCCTGGTCAGGAGCCAGGTCGGTGCAGGTAGTGAGCTGATCCAGACACGTTTCGCCGTCGACGGTGGAAAAACAGACATCCTCGGCCAGGTTTCCTCCCGCATCAACGCAGGGGCTGTCCGCTGCCTGGCCGGCGGTAATCTGGCTCAGGTATCCCTGACCCAGGGGCCCGTCCACCAGCAGCGGGTCGGCGTCAATGTTGCCCTCGCCTGAGTAACCACCCTTGACGTCGGAATATGAAACCAGGGGAAGCGTTGATCCGGAATAGGCCCAGATTTCGTCCGGTGTGTTGTCCCAGATGATGCAGTTCCTGAAGATGGCCTGATCGTAATTCTGGGTGTGAACGGCTCCTCCCACCGCTGCGGCCAGGTTTGCGGTAATGGTGGTATTGAAGATCACCGGATGGGAATCCTGGTAAAAACTCATGGCACCGCCTAGCTGGGCGATGTTGCCGGAGAAAAAACAGTTCCCAATGACCGGGCTGGAGTCCTCACCCACGACGCCACCGCCGGCCCCGTATGTTTCGGTGGCCACATTGTCTGTGAAAACACAGTGAAAGATTTTCGGTGAACCACTATAACTGAGAAAACCGCCGCCGTTATTGGCCTGGTTTCCGGATATGAGGTTGCCGATGATCAAGGGTGATGGGCCCCAGCAGCAGATCCCCCCGCCCAGGCCGGCCCTGTTGCCGCTGATCACATTGTCGGCAATGATCACGTCCGTCCCGTCACAGGAAATGCCGCCACCTTCATTCCCCTCGTTGTCACTGATGGTGTTGCCGCCGATATAGGCCGCGGACAGGTACCCGGCAGAAATCCCGCCACCGTCGCTGTACAGCGACTCGTTGCCGGAAATGGTGTTGAAGGTGATGATGGGCCAACCCAGGCCGCAATAGATCCCGCCGCCGCGGCCATGGGCTTCATTGTCGGCGATCATGTTGTTGGTGATGGTGGGTGAGGCATTTTCAACGGCGATACCACCGCCGTACTGATCCCCGGTGCGGTTGCCGGTGATGATGCAGTGTCGAATGGTGGGGGAGGAATACTCGCAGCGGATGCCGCCGCCGCCGGGTGAAAACACGTTGCCGTTGCGAATGGTGATTCCCTCGAGCACCGTATCCTCCAGTTCGAAGCGGTGAAAAAATACGCCCCGCATGCTGTTCTCGCAATCGATGATGCAGTTTTCAGGGCCGTTATCTGAAGTGACGGTGATCGCCTTGCCGTCAAAGTCGAGGTTCTTGTTCCCTTCACCGGTGTACGTGCCGTCGGCCACCAGCACCGTGTCGCCATCCGTCGCGGCGTCGATCCCCGCCTGGATAGTGGGCTGATCGGCAGGGACGTGGATCACCTCGGCGGCGAGAAGGGCGGAAAAGGGGAGATTAAGAATGACGCAGACAAGGAAGGAACAGGACAACCGTCCGAGAGATGGCATTGCTTCAACCCCATATCTTTCCGGGACAGGCAGGCTAAAAACCTTACGTGAATTCTATCGTAACATTCATTGTCCATGAAAATCCTTGCAACCGGCGGTCCTACAATGCTGATGATGTAGTCAATTTAACCTGTTGATAACAAAGGAAGGGGTGTTTTCTGCGGTCACCAGACGGATACCCTGCAACACCTTATCGGTCAAAGCTGCCATCTCATTTGACCGCCTACGGAGCGATCCCCGTCACCGTGCAGGAGGCAGTGTCGGTGTCCCCTGCCGGCGGGTAAGGTGGTTGGTTGTAGGGGGCGGCGGTCACATCCTCAGCACCCAGTATGAAGTGATTATCCCCGATCAGCGAACCCAGAGCAGGGATGGTCTGGCTCCATGAGGTCGTGTAACTTGAGCCGCCGGCCACGTTGGTATACCCGGCCCGCCAGTTGCTGAAGAATCCGCCGCCGGCCAGCTGGACATGGATACGCCCGGCGATCCGCCGGGTCTGCGAGACGAACCGGTTGGCCAGCGTCACCTCCATCGCGGTGGCAAAGGGCAGCGTGCCCAGCACAGGTATGCAGGCCAGGCTCGCCGATACCGAACCGGCTGCCGGATAGTGATACCCCATGTCCACCTGTCCCGAATCGAGCCCCCGGTCGGTTCGGGTGGTCAACTCGCTCATGCAGATCGGATTGCCCACATATTCATAGCACAGCACATCGGCCGACACGCTGCCGCTGTCCAGACAGGGGCTGTCCGCAGCCTGTCCGGCGGACGTCTGGCTGAGATACCAATCGCCGAGGGGACCAGTGACGAACAGCGGATCGGCGTCGATGTTCCCCTCCCCGGACCATCCCCCTTCGATGTCGGTATAGGCAAATGATTTTGTCAATCCGGAAGCGTCGAAATTGTCAGGGCTGTTTCCCCAGATGATGGAATTGTCGATGCGGAAACTGCCATAGAAAGAATAAACAACCCCATACAGCACACCTCCGCTGCTGCCGGCGCTGTTGCCCGCCAGGGTGCAGTTGTCGAACCAACAATTCGCCTCATCCATGAACCAGAAAGCGCCACCATTGACTGCGGCGTGGTTGTCAGCCACCAGTGTGTTTTCCATCACGATGTAACTGTATCCGAGGGACGCCAGGGCACCTCCATAATCAGCCGAATTGCCGATGATCCGGTTGTTCGTAAAATTCGCTCCCCAGTCGGCATAAATACCACCCCCCAATGCGGCGCTGTTCAGTTCGATCAGATTGTCCCGGAGATGGAGATACCCTTCGGCGAAGATTCCACCGCCCCACTCCCAGGATTCATTCCCCGAAATAGTATTGCCGATCAGCACCGGACTCGAAAACTCGCTGCTATAGATGCCGCCACCATGGGAATCCGCGTGACAGTTCTCAATCCGGTTATTCCGGATCACGGGAGCGGCATCACCCAGATGAATCGCGGCTCCCGATCCGTGCACGTAAGCATTGCGAATGGTGAACCCCTCGATCACCGCGAGTTCGCTCTCGCCGCTATTGAGGTAAAATCCGCCAAAAGACTGGGACGCGCTGGCCTGGACATCGATGATGCAGCTCAGGGGCCCTGACTCCGATTTCACCGTGATGTTCCGCCCACCGAAATTGATGTCCCGGTTGCCGGGCCCTGTGTACAGGCCGTCGGCCACCAGCACCGTGTCTCCGTGCACCGCAGCATTGATGCCGGCCTGGATGGTTGGTTGCTCACCTGGAACATTTATCACATCAGCACTAACCACGACGGACAGATAAAAGAAAATCAGGGCTAAACTCGTCACGGCTTTGAGCATAGTAACCGCCTCGATCAGATGGAGTTTCAGGAAGACTTCGTGCTGAGGCCGAGATGCACCTGGTACCTATGTGCCTTGAATATAGTTTCATACTATAAAACAGGCAAGCGAGCAGCAGGAAGGGGTTGGCAGGCTGTCCGATCCTGCTGATGATGTGCCCCCCTCCCTTCACCCGCGGTAGATGATGAAGGCGGTGTAACAGGCGTAGAGGAGCAGGAGCACCACACCCTCCCAGCGGTCGATGGAGCGGCGGCGGCCGGTAAACATGGTGAGGAAGAGGATCGAGCTGGCCACGATCACTGCCAGCAGGTCGAAGTTGCTGCTGTCCAGGAAGGGCAACGGCCGGATGGCGGCGCTGATACCGAGCACGAAGTAGATGTTGAAGATGTTCGAGCCCACCACGTTGCCCACCGCGATCTCCACGTTGCCCCTGCGGGCGGCCACTGCCGAGGTGGCCAGCTCGGGCAGCGAGGTGCCGACAGCCACGAGGGTCAGGCCCACCAGCGACTCGCTAAGGCCGAACTGCAGGGCCATTTTCACGGCGCCGTCGACGATCCACTTGCCGCCGAGGGTCAGGCCGGTAAGGCCGAGGGCGACCATCAACAGCGACATCGATACACTGCGCTCCTTGGACGCGACATGCTCGTCCAGCCCTTCGATCCGGCCGGCGATGCTGAAGGAGTAGGCCAGGAAGACGACAAAACCGGCCAGCAGGATCAGCCCGTCCGCCCGGGAGAGCATTTTCGGGCCGTTGCCGGCGAAGAACAGGTCATTGGCCAGGACGCCAAGCAACAGGACCCCGGCGGTGCCGAAGGGGATCTCCTTCCAGACGGTGCCGCTGGTCACGTCCAGGGGGCGGATCACCGAGGCCACGCCGAGGATCAGCAGGATGTTGGCGATGTTGCTGCCCAGCACGTTGCCGAAGGCAAGCTCGCTGCTGCCCTTGACGCTGGAGACGAGGTTTACGAACAGCTCGGGGCAGGATGTACCAAAGGCCACCACGGTGAGCCCGATCACCAGGTCGGAGACCTTGAACCACCGGGCGATGGACGAGGCCCCGTCCACCAGCAGGCTGGCCCCCTTGATCAGCAGGACAAAACCGGCCGCGAACAGCAGGTAGGACAGGATGGTCATGGGGCTTCCGCTTCACCGAGGCAAAGGGACCTGAAGCGGCAGTCCTGCTGGTCGCAGTATCCCTCGGCGGTGCCGAAGCAGTCGAAGTTCCCCTCGGCGCGCTGGATCTCGCGGATCAGGTCGGCCTTCTTCTTGCCGAAGGAATTGATGCCCCACGCCTTGGCCATCGCGCGAACTTCCTGCATCTTCATCGTGAATCCCTCCACAAGGGACAGACCCCCGGGCCACTTGCTCTCCGCGGACAGTGCCTGGTAAGGATGAGCAGGCTGATCATACCACCATCCGCGGGCCGCCGGGCAGGGAACGGGCGGCGCGGTTACTGGTCGCGGTGGACCGTGCCGGGCGAAAAGGCGGGGAGGCAGACGGCCACGTATTCCGCGCCGCCCGGCTCGGGTGTGCTGTAGCGAACCCACTCGCCGGGAAAGGCAACCACCGCCTGGCCGGCGCGAACATCGATCACCCCGGTGGAGTGCTCAACCCGCAGCATACCGCTGAGCACCAGGCTGAACTCCTCGAACTCCGGGGTCTGTCCCGGCTCCACCCACCCCTCGGGCGAGGTCATCCGGGCCACGCTCACCGACGCGTGACCGCTGTTGACCCGGCCGGCGAACTCCTCGATCAGTTTCGGTTTTGTGCCGGCGGCCTCGATGGTTGCCGGTTGTTCGATCAGTCTGGGCATGTTGTTCTCCATGTCAGGCCGGCAATGCCGGCCTGTACGTCAAGGGGCCCGCCACTTGAAGGCGGGCCCGGATATCCTTGTCATAAGTCGCGATTCAGGCCGTCAGCTCCGCCACCAGGCTGAGAAACTTCTCCACGTCGATGGGCTTGGAGAGATACCCCTCGGGAGGCGGCACGCTCTTGCGGCTGGAGATGAACTTCTCAAAGTCGTCGGCCACACCGGTGATGATGATTACCGGCACGCCCTTCATCTCCTCCATGCCCTTGATCTCGCGGTAGAGCCGCACGCCCGATTTCTCCGGCATGGTGATGTCGAGAGTGACCAGGTCGGGCACCGACTCTTTCAGCCGGGCCATGCCCTCTTCGCCATTGCGGGCGATGATGGTCTCGAAGCCCTTGTCCTCCAGCACGGTGGAAAAGTAGGTACAGGTGTCCGGCTCGTCGTCCACGATCAGGACCGTTTTCTTCGCTTCACTCATTTTTCACCTCCACCACGATGCATCAGACGGCGGGCCGGTCAGCCGGATCCAGCGCCTTTTAAAAGATATAAGAGATCATGAATACCAGGGTCATTTTGCCGCTGGCGGACCGGCAATGTTTATAAAACCCAGTCTATCACAGCAGCAGTCCGGGACGCATCAGCTCAGACAACACCGAGATCCTTGAACTCGCCCTTTGCCCCGTCCTCCTTCCGCATCGGCCGGTTCCGTGGCAGGGAAACGATGAACCTCGTGCCCTTGCCTGATTCCGAGTCGAGGGTGATCGACCCGCCATGGGCCTGGGCGATCTTGTTCGAGATGAACAGTCCCAGACCGGTCCCCTCCCCCCCCTTGGAGGAGAAGAAGAGGCTGAACGCCTTCTCCCGGGTCTCACCGTCCATGCCGATGCCGTTGTCCTCGATCTCGAACCGCACGTGGTCGATGCCGCCCCGGACGCCGAGGGTCACCTTGTGGCCGCTGTCCTTCTTGTCCAGGCGGCAGGCGTCAAGCGAGTTCTCGGCGAGGTTGATCAGCAGGGTGCGCACCGCCTTGGCGTCAGCTTCGAAGTCCCCGGTTTCCGGGTCGAGGGTGACCTGCAGTTCCACGCTCTGCTCGGCGGCCTTGTCGGCGATAACGCCGCGAACCTCCTCCATTACCGCCGCGGCAGAGAGATGCTCCCAGTTGGGCTCGCGGTCCTTGGCGTAATAGAGGATGTCGAGCACCATGCTGCGGATGCGGCCCACGTTGCGCAGGACGATGTCCCAGCCCTTCTCCACCCGTGCCGGGTTGTCCTTCTTCAGGCCGTTGTTCACCAGGTAGATCCCGCCGTCGAGACCGTTGATCAGCCCCTTGAGACCGTGGGAGATGGAACTGATCAGCAGGCCGATGGAGGTGAGCTGGGACTGCAGCTCGCGGATGCGGGTGATGTCGGCACCCATCTCCATCACGCCGCTGATCTCGCCCTCGGGGTTGCGGATCGGAGCTGTGTGCACCAGCACGTTGAGCAGCCTGCCGTCCTTGGAGGTGACCACCTCCTCGTGGACCCGTCGCTTGCCGTCGTTAAAGGTGTCCTGGACCATGCAGGGGTAGCACTCCTCGTCGCGGCGCTTGTAAATCTCGTAGCACTTGCGGCCCAGGGACCGTCCGAAGGTCTCCTGCAGCGCCTTGTTCGAGTCGTAGATGTTCAGTTCGCGGTCCTGAACCGAAATGTAGCAGGGCACCTCCTCGAAGAGGGTGTGGTAGCGCTGCTGGCTGGCCCTGAGCCGCTTCTGCAGCGACTTCATCTCGGTGACGTCGGTGGACATCTCGAGCACGCTGGTGATCTCGCCGTTCTTGTCGCGGATCGGCTTGGTGTAGACCAGCACCGAGACTTCGGTGCCGTTGACGCAGGTGACCGTCTCCTCGCTGCTGTGACGCTGGCCGTCGGTGAATGTTTTCATCACCGGGCAGACATCGCAACGCTCGGCCCGGTGCTTGTAGACCTGGTAACAGTAACGGCCCTCGAAATCGCCGAAATCCTGATGGAACCGCTCGTTGGCCGCGATGATCTTCAGGTCGCGATCCTGCACCGTCAGATACCCGGGCACCGCGTCGAAAAAGTCCTTGTATGGAAGCTCCATGGGTCCCCCCCCCGGCCGTCAGACCTCGGTGAATCAGGTCAGTTCCAGAATTCTCCGCGCGTTGAACAGCAGGGTCTTCTCGTCCACCGGCTTGTCCAGGTAGCCCTCGGGCGGCTTCACCGGACGGTCATAGATCAGCCGCCGCAGTTCCGGACGGCCAGTGACGATGCATACCCGGGTTTCGGCCAGTTCCTCGTCCCTGCGGATCGCCTCGAAGACCTGCCCGCCGTCCTTGCCCGGCATGTTGAGGTCGAGGGTCACCAGGTCCGGCTTTTCGCGGCGCAGCATCTCGATGGCCTCGTCGCCGTCCGACGCCTCGAACACCGTGGCCCCGTTGTCTTCGAACACCGTGGTGAAGAAGATGCGGATGTCCGGCTCGTCGTCCACCACCAGGATCTTTTTCCCGGCCAGGGACAGGGCCACCGGTTCGGCAGCCACTTTGGCCGCCACCTCGGCTTCGGGCTCCACCACCGCCGGCAGCTCGTCGATGACCAGCGCGTTGGATACCAGGTTCACCAGCTGGGTCACCTTCATGTCCAGCTTGTAGTGCCGGATCAGGTCGGAGAGTCCGTCCACGCAGTTGTGGCAGGACGTGACCACCACCTTGGCCCCGGTGGCCATCAGCTGGTCGGCCTTGACCTTGGCCGACTTCAGCCGCTCCGGGGTGTATTCCGACATCGACATCGCCCCGCCGCCGCCGGTGCAGCAGAAGTTCTCGGCGCGGTTGGGATACATCTCGCGGAAGTCGGTGACCACGTGACCCAGCAGCTCGCGCGGCTCCTCGTAGAGGCCGCAGCTGCGGGCGTTGTTGCAGGAGTCGTGGAAGGTCACCGGCTCGGTGTTGCGCGTCTTGTCGACCTTGATCTTGCCCTCGTTGACGTAGCGCAGCATGGTGTCCACCGAGCTTTCCATCACAAACGGCACGTCGCGTTTGCCCCAGTTGGGCCCCTCGCAACGGGTGGAGCGGTAGCCGTGGCCGCACTCGGAGATCACCAGCTTCTTGCCCCGCAGATCCTCGACCTTCTCGTAGAGCCGGCGGGCCACCGCGCCGCCCAGTTCGTCATCGCCGGAGAAGAGGCCGAAGTTGGTCATGTCCCAACCCTCGCTGGGCATGGTCCAGTTCTCACCGGCCACGTAGAAGATTTTGGCCGCTTCGGCGATGGTTCGCGGGTCGTATTTCACTTCCCGGGGGTTGATGGAATAGACGACGTCGGCGTCTAACTTGTCCACCGGAATCCTGACGTCGGTGGTGCCCAACTCCTCCTGCAGCTCCTCTTCCATCCACTCCAGGGTGTCGAGGTAGTCTTCCTTGAGCACGCCCATCTGGTTGCCGATCTCCCACTGGTCCTTGCTGACCACCGAGACGCCTTCGGGCATGATGCCCACCGCCACCAGCAGGCCCCGGGCCATGCGGTTGAAGGTGGCGTGGTCCACGCCCATCGGGCAGTTGATCGAGCAGCGGCGGCAGTTGGTGCACCTGCCGAAGACCACGTCTTTCAGCTCTTCCAGCTCCTCGTCGGTGTAGACGCTCTTCGCTTTGACCCACCAGGGAATCACCCGGCCGGTCCAGTCGATATGCCGCTTGAACAGCTTGCGCAGCTTGTCCGCCTTGTATGACGGCTGGTAGGTGGGGTCGTCAGGGTTGGCCAGCACGTAGTGGCACGAGTCGGAGCAGTTTCCGCAGTGCACGCAGGCGGCCAGCGACATGGCGATCTGCCGGTTGACTTTCTGTTCCAGTCTCTCCAGAACCTTTGTTGCTTTATGTGATCTTTCCTTGGCCATTTTCCTCTCCGTTGATGGAACACGGTTACCGGGTCGTTCCGCTTCTCAGGTCCTTACGTTTAGCCCCGCACGATGGGGAAGACGCCCCGCCGGCCCAGGGTCTTGCCCAGGTAGTAGCGGGTGAAAGGGTAGTAAAGATAGTGCGAGATCTTGCTGAACGGGACGTAGACCAGGAAAAAGGCCGTCATCCAGAAGTAGATCAACAGTATGGTTTCGCCTGCGGCATAGTTGTTCGGTGCGGCCAGACCGGCAAACAGGAACCAGACCGTGAGCAGGAACAGCGAAAAATGATCGTCCGGGGTGCTGATCGCCCGCATGTGCTTCGATCCGAAACGGCGGAAGACACGGAGCAGCGCCACCATGAAGGCGGCGAAGCAGAGCGCCTGGATCGTCTTGACCACGGCCGCCGACTCGAGAAAGCCTGGGCCATAGGGGATGATGAAGGAGAGCCCGATGGCCGCCACCACGCCGATATGAAAGATGACAAATTGGAAATAAAGGAACAGCTTGGTCCGAGTGCTCTCCATGGCCCAGGGCTGGGCAACGTTGAACCAGGAATAGAGGATACTTGCTCTGGGTGTAGCACTGCCCCGGGTGCCGGAGGGCGCCTGCCGCTCCTTCCCTGCCGGGAACTTCATGATCCAGCGCAGACGCAGGATGTAGACGATGGCCATGAAGAGCAGGGCGAATTCCTGCAGCCGGTGCGAGGCAAAGTGTAACGCTTCGCTCATTGGTTTGATCCTTCCTTAATTCAAGGCGTTGAGCGCCTCGGCAAAGGGCTCGTATTCCAGGGTGTCGATGACCCGGATGATGATTTCCTTCAGCTGGCCGCCGTTCTTCACGTGGTCCTGGATCGTCTCCAGCATCACCTCGGCGCACATTGGCCGGGCGATGCCGTAGAAACCGGCGCCCATGGCCGGAAGGGCGAGCTGCTTGAACCCTTTCTCCTCTGCCGCGGCCAGCGTGTTGCGCATGGTCAGGGCCAGCTTCTCGTCCATGTCGGCTTCGAGAAACTTGGGGCCCACGGCGTGGATGATGTGCCCGGCTTTCATGTTCCCGGCTTCGGTAACCACCACCTCGCCAATCTGCTTCTCGCCTACCTCGTCCAGCGCCTTCTGAATCGACGGGCCGCCCCGGGTGGAGATGGCATTGCCGAATCCGGACATCAGCTTCATATCCTCCCGGGCATAGAATACGAATGCTTCCACCTCGAAATCGGTAATGTCGCCCTTTTCCAGCGTCAGCGTGCAGCCATTGATCATCCTGGTAATAGACATCCCTCGCCCCTGTGTGAGTAGGTTAACCCTGGTCCACATCCCACACCCCTTCGTCGAGGTGCAGGGCCCTTTCCTCTTCAGCCAGCCGTCTGAGCTTGTAGGCCATGTCCCGCAGTGTCCCGTAGAGGACACCGCAACTCCGGTCCTTGCGCTCGTGGTCTCCCTCGTCGGCCAGCATCATCATCTCCCGCGACATGCGCAGAACCTTGACAATGTTCGTGTTTTGCGTTTCGGCCATTGGTTCATCCTCTGTTGTTGACTCCGGGGAGATATAGAGCAAAAGATGTACCATTTCGAGACAAACAAATATAAACCGTATAATCGAACAAATAATTAAAGTTATGCCGACACAACGTCCACCGTTTTTGAAATCTGTGACACACATTAGACCATCATTATATTACACTTATGAGCCGGGCGGAAAAAGGACGATCCAGGTGACCCCATATCGATAAATAAATGCATATCATTCCATACAAAGAACTTATGCTCTATATCGGTGAGCCTGAAGTGAATCAAACCCGGCAAGCGGCAGAGAGAGGGCAGGGAAAAGCGTCCACAAATAATAATACTACATAAGTGTATTATGTGACAAGTTCTACATACGTAGATAGCGGTACAGTGAGGTGCGGCTGATGCCGAGCAGGCGGGCGGCCTTGGCCTTGTTGCCGCCGGATTTCTTGAGGGCCCGGGCCACTGCTTCGGGGTCGATGGTGGCCGGCCGGCCGGGGCCGGCTTTTTTGACAAGCGCGGCGATCTCGCTCAATTCCAGCGGCAGATGGCGCAGTTCCATCATCCCGTTCTGGCACTTGATCATCCCGTACTGGATGGCGTTGATCAGTTCCCGCACGTTCCCCGGCCAGGCATAGTTCATCAGCAGGTCCATCGCCTCGCGGCTGATGCCGGAGACCCGCTTACCGGTGTCGCTGGAGTACTTCTCGATGAAGTGGTCCACCAGCAGCGGGATGTCGCTGGCCCGGGCCTTGAGGGTCGGCAGGGTGAAGGGAACCACTGCCAGGCGGTAGTAAAGGTCATCGCGGAACAGACCCTGGGTGGTGAGCACCTTGAGATCACGGTTGGTGGCACAGATGATCCCGGCCTTGCTCCTGATCGTCCGCTCCCCGCCCACCGGGATGAACGACCTCTCCTGCAGTACCCGGAGCAGCCGAATCTGGATGTGCGGCGATATCTCGCCGATTTCGTCGAGGAACAGGGTGCCGCCCTCGGCCAGCTCGAAACGGCCCTTCTTGTCCCGGATCGCGCCGGTGAAGGCGCCCTTGACGTGGCCGAACAGCTCGCTCTCCAGCACCCCCTCGGGCAGGGCGCCGCAGTTCACCGGCACGAAGGGCCCGGATGCCCGAGGGCTCAGCTGGTGCAGGGCGTTGGCCACCAGTTCCTTGCCGGTACCGCTCTCGCCCTGAACCAGGACCGGCACGTCCGCGTCACAAACTTCCTGGATGGTGTCGTAGAGCTTGATCATCAGTGGGTGCCGGCCGATGATGCCCTGGAACCCGCGGCTCTCCTCCAGCTTGCGCCGCACGTAACGGATCTCGGTGATGTCGCGGAAGATGACCAGCGCTCCGGTCTCCTCACCGTTGGGCGCGTTGACCGTGACCACAGACATCTCCAGCTCGCGAACCTCGCCGCTCTTGCGGGTAAAGCTCTCGGGATAGCGGACCCGGGGGTGGGTGGTCCGGGTGCCGTCACAGAACGAGCAGTCACCGCCGCAGAAACGGCCGCTGAACACCTCGTGGCAATCCCTGCCGATCACCTCCTTGGCCTGGTAACCGGTGATGATCTGCGCCGCCTCGTTGAAGTAGTAGACCCGGCGATCGAGGTCGTGGGCCATCACCCCGTCGGTGAGGTTGTCCAGCAGCGAGGTGAAGGTGATCCGCACCTGGAGGATCGAGTCAAGGAAACCGTCCTGGAACAGCGCCGTGACCCGGCGGCGGATGTCGCCCAGCACCTGCTGGTAGAGCGTGTCGCGCAAAACGGCCAGGTCGGTCACCTGCCCTGCCGGATTGACCAGCGGCCAGTGAATCCTTGCCGGAGACCCGGGCAGTGTGGGGCACATCTCGCGGGCCGCGTTGCAGAGGGTGATCACCACGTCGAACGGCTCGGAGGTGATCTGCTCGATGGTGTGCTCCACCCGTGAGGGTACCAGGATCCCCGCCTCGGCCATCACCCTGGTGGCCGCCCGGTTGATCTGCCAGTGCCGGTCACCGGCGCAGACGATCTCCACGTTGCGGGGCGCCATGGCCTTGGCGAAACCTGCGGCCATCTGGCTCCGTCCCGAATTGCCGGTGCAGATAAAAAGGATGCGGAACACGGGATTCCTCCACGAGAATAAACTGTCAGGGATTGTACAGGATGTTCGGGAGGCGTGGAAAGGGGCGGTGGGGGAGAGGAAAAAACCTCTTCCGAAAGGGGTCGGAAGAGGCATAGGCAAATACCAGTTTGGTTGATTTCCCCTGGCTGCCGGAGCAGCCAGATACCGCTTACTTGACAGCTCG
>JAQAZP010000060.1:0-28753 GCA_032127265.1 Acidobacteriota bacterium | reverse complement strand
AGTCCATGAAACATCGGGCGTGGGCACTGAAGATTCTCGGGGAGATCGCGCTCCTCGAAGATGACGTTAACACCGCGCGAAAATGTCTCGACGATGCTATTGGCATATTGACAGCTAAGCCGTGCCCTACGATCGCATGGAAAATTCTTAAGGATCGGGCGGAGATAGCGAAGAAACTCGGGGATAAGGCAGGCGCGGGCGACTTTCGCGGACGCGCGCGGGCCATAATCCAAGGCTTGGCCGATTCCCTGACGGATGAAGGCCTCCGAACCCGATTCCTGAAATCACCGGCCATGACGCGCGTCTAGTGCTCTGTTCGAAAAGCAGACTTGTACTTTAAAAAACAATATGTTACATACATTCACATGGTTAAACCAACCTTCAAAGGAGGGGGATTTCCATGTGCCTGTATGTCCGGGATCTTACATTCTCCGAGTCCAGCACGCTTTCCTCATGGCTCAAGCGTTCAAAGAGCGCGACCAGGATGCGCCGCGGGCAGATTATTGCGTTCAGCTCTCAAGGGATGCGCGTCCAGGAGATCGCGATTCATCTCAGGATGCACGAGGAGTACATCAGGGAACTGATTCGACGATTCAACGACGAAGGGTTCGATGCGATCAAGCCGCGGCGGCGGACTGGCCGGCCGGAAGTATTGACCGAGGAGGATCGGTCCGTCATTGCCGAGATTGCGACGGCTCCTCCGCAGGCGTTTGGTCGGCCATTCAACCAATGGTCCCTGCGCAAACTGCAGAAGTTCCTCGTGCACGACACCAAAATGATTCCGCCGGTCAGCCATACGACGATTCGCTCCGTCCTCAAGAAAGAGAAGGTATCGTTTCAACGAACACGGACATGGAAGGAGTCCAACGATCCGGAGTTCGCCGCTAAAAAAAACGCATCTCGGCGCTCTACCGGAAAGCGCCGAAAGGGGCATCGGTGATCTGTTTTGACGAGTTCGGCCCGATCGAGGTTCGGCCACAGGCCGGATCGTCCTGGGCTCATCAGCGAAAGCCGGTTCGTCATCGAGCAACTTACAGGCGCCTGCACGGTGTCCGTCACTACTTGGCAGCGTATGATGTCCATAAAGACAAGCTATGGATGCACCAGAAGAAGCGAAAGCGATGGAATGAAACGCTTGCCTTCCTCAAGTCCATCCGAAATCGATATGACGATGGACGCAAGATCTTCATCGTTCTGGACAACTTCTCGCCGCACAAACGCGAGGAAGTTGTTGACTACTGTGACGATAACAACATCACCCTGGTCTTCACGGCAACCTATGCTTCATGGATGAATAGGATCGAATGCCACTTCACACCGATAAGACACTTCGTGATCAACAACAGCGATTATGCCAATCACGATGAAATAGCAAAAGCATTGCAAGAATACGTCCGTTGGCGGAACAAGAACGTAAAAGATAAAAAGCTGTTAGAACGGCAAAACTCAAACAGAGTTCTTTAACAGAGCACTAGTTCATTTTCAGGGGAACTTTTTCATTCCGTCGCCGTTACGACATGGAACGGCCCTGTCCATTTTCGGGGCCGCCCGACGCAAGCCCCCCCCTACTCCAATAATTTCGTCGCGAGGAGTTGCCGACGATTCGGGAGAAAAGGGGCCGGAAAACCGGTTTACTGCATTCGCTTCACCAGGGAGGTCATCGATGAGGAGAAAGTCCGACAGCAAAGAACAGGAAAACCGGGTATCCCGCCGCAAGTTTCTGGAACTGGGCGGCGCGGCGCTGGCCGCCGGGTCGTTGACCATGTGCGCCGGCAAGGCGCCGGTGGCGGAAGCGCCGGCTGCTGCCGGGACTACAGGGTCGCTGGTCAAAAAGCACCACCGCCTGGGCCGCACCGGGTTCGAGGTGTCGGACGTCAGCATGGGCTGCGGCCAGATCAACGAGAGCAACGTGGTCCGCTACGCCTACGACAAGGGGATCAACTACTTCGACACCGCCGAAGGGTACGGCAACGGCGACTCGGAGAAGAAGATCGGCGAGGCCATGCCGCACCTGGACCGCAAGAAGATTTTCATCACTACCAAGCTGCTGATCAAGGACGAGGACACGGAAACCACGATCCTCGACCGTTTCGGCAAATGCCGCGAGCGGCTGCAGACCGACTACGTCGACGCCCTGTATATCCACTCGGCAGATACAACCGACCTGCTGGACCACGTCCATTTCCACGCCGTGGCGCAGCGGCTGAAAGCCGACGGACACCTCCGCTTCTGCGGTGTTTCCAGCCACGGCCCCCAGGGTGAGGAAGGGCAGAGCATGGAGAAGGTGCTCAGCGCCGCGGCCGAGGACGGTCGCTTCGACCTGATGCTGCTCTCCTACAACTTCCTCAACAGGGAGGAAGCGGAAAACGTCCTCGCCGTCTGCAAAAAGAACGACGTGGGCACGACAGCGATGAAGACCCAGCCGGGAATGCTGGAAGTGCCGCACTTCGACCCGGACAATCCCAGCGAGGACTTCGCCAACTTCATCAACGGCGTGGTGGAGGGGGGCGGCACCCGGGAAGAGGCCATCGACCGGATCAACGGCTGGCTCGCCCGGCAGGCTGACGGTATCGCGAAGGTCAAACCTTTCGTGGATAAATACGGCATCACCACCGAGGACCAGCTGACGGCCACCGCGGTCCAGTGGGCGCTGCAGAACCCGGACATGCACACGGTGACCGTATCTTCCCCGACCTACGAGCGGATCGACCTGGCGCTCTCCGTCTCGGGCAAGCCGCTCAGCGCCGAAAACGTGGCCTTCCTCAGGGACTGCGAGAAGGTCCTCGGCGACCAGTACTGCCGTCACGGCTGCAACCAGTGCGTCAGCACCTGTGCGCACAAGCTGCCGGTGAACACCATCATGCGCTACGCGTACTACGCAAAATGCCAGGGCCGCGAGAAGCACGGCATGGTCAAGTATGCCGGCCTGAAGAGCCGCAACGCCGGGCTCTGCCAGACCTGCAGCGCGCCCTGCCGGGGCGCATGCCCGCACGGCCTCGACGTGCAGGGCCAGCTGCTGCGGGCCCACTCGCTGCTCAGCCTGGCGTAATGGAGCCAATGGGGAGAAGAGGGGACTGTCCCTCCCCGGGGACTGTCCCCATTTTTCCCGCCAGTTCCGAAGGGATAAACATGCTCAAGAAATACTGCCTGCTGATCACTGTTTTTTTTCTCACCCTGCCCGCCGGCGTCGCCGGCGCAACGGACTTCCCCGCGGTGGACGGCTGGGCCCTGGACGGAGAAGTTACGACCAAGGCGCCGGACGCCCTTTGGGAGTTCAACGATGGCGCGGCCGAGGCGTTCCTGGCCTATGGCTTCCAGGGCCTGCGCTACGCCGACCTGAAGGCCGGCGAGGTGGTGGTGACCGTGGAAATCTACGACATGGGCGCGCCGATCAACGCCTTCGGCATCTACACCACCGAGCGTTCCGACGATGCGGAGCGGGTGAAGATCGGCACCGAAGCCGTCCTGGCCCTGCCCTACCAGTGCCTGCTGCTCAAGGACCGCAACTACCTGAAGCTGAGCCTCTACCAGGGGGAGCTGAAGCGGCAGCAGGCCGAGACCCTGCTCCGGGGACTGGCCGGAGCGCTGCCCGGCAGCGACACGTGGCCGGATGAACTGGGCCTGCTGCCCGAAAAAGACCAGGTGGCCGGCTCGGTGGGTTTCACCCGTGAAGCCTTCCTCGGCATGTCGGTGCTGCGGGACTGCGTTCACGCCGAGTACCCGGGCGGGGAGAAACCGTTCCAGCGGTTCACTATCCTTGCCGGATCGGATGACGCCAGAAAGGCCGTCTGGGACAAGCTGGCCGCCAAGTGGACCGCCGCCGAACTGAAGAGCAAACCGGTACTCTGGAAGGAGATTCCCTACCAGGGGATCACCGGTGTGGTCCTCACCGACAAGGGGATCTTCGGGGTGTCCGACTGCACTGACGAGAATGAGATGATGAAGCGGCTCAGCGCCTTCCGCTGACCGGGGCAGGCAGCCTCACCCTGACCATCGAATACTTGAAACTCACACTGGCTCTTATGGAAGTAAATCGAGTACGAAGCTGAGTTGTGGGCTTCTGGCCATTCTGCTGCCACAGAGTATACATCAGGGCTAGACTCGCCTGCGATGATGATGCTGCGTTTCTTGAACTACCCACGGCCCACAGCCGCACCCTCTCCAAGTTTCAGCGTTCATTCCATCGATGCTTTACCTCTGAAACAACTGTTCGTCTAACAGCCTGCGCATGACCCGCAGCGACGCAGGAGGCTGCAGGAACATGCGCGTGTCAGGCGGTGTGCCAATGTTCAAAAGGCGGCTGCGCAATCGACACGAAAGCGGAGTTTTACGCTGATGATCGTTGAAGTGATTGCCACTGTTCGGTCGCTGCAACAAGAACCAACTCCCCCGTGACAGTGACTGTCAGTTGGTGGCCCGGACGATGTGCGCGGAGCTGATCTCCGCAACAGTGGTAGTGCCCGCCTGGCGCATGATCAGCTCGACCTCACGGCGCAGTAACGTTAGCACGGTTTCGACACCGGTCTGGCCGAAAGCGGCCAATCCCCAGAGATAAGGCCGGCCGATGCCCACTGCACGTGCGCCCAACGCGAGTGCCTTGAAGACATCGGTCCCGCGACGAATCCCACCATCTACCAGTACTGGCACCTGCTGTCCTACGGCCGCCATCACCTCGGGGAGACAGGCGATCGCCGACCGGTCGCTCTCCTCGGCGCGGCCGCCATGATTGGACACAATGATCCCATCAACGCCGTAACTGAGGGCCAGCGCCGCGTCCTCACGCGTGACGATTCCCTTTAAAACGATTTTCATGGACCGTGCGGCATCACGCACCCGGGCGATGATGTCCCATGTCATGGCGGCGTCTCCGAAGCTAATCACGTTTGTGAGGTCCAATCCGTCGAACATCGGCTTGCGACGCAGACTCCCCCGCACGCCTGGCACATGACACGCTGTGCAGTCGCGGGTATCGTTTCGGGCCCCACGGAGTTGCGTCTCGGAGTTTCGCCCGGCGTTGAGGTCCACTGTCAACACGAGCACCGGGCATCCTGCCGCCTCCGCCCGCCGTATGAGGGCCGTTGCGACGGTGACATCGTTTGTGGGATAGAGCTGGTACCACAGGGGCTCACCGCGTGTTTTAATCACTTCCTCCACCGACTTCGTGCTCACCCCGGACAGAATCATCAGGTGATTCAGCGCCCGTGCGGCCCGCGCCGTTGCAAGTTCCCCCTCGTCGTTGAATGCCTTTTGGCTCCCGCACGGGCAGATCACAATCGGCGATGGCCACTGTGTTCCAAAGATGTCGACGGAGGTGTTGACGCCGCGGACGTCGATGAGCCGGCGCGAGCGGATCTGGTACTTCGCGAAGTCCTCATGATTGGCCCGAAGTGTCTCGTCATCGTCCACTCCGCTGGCCAAGTAAGCAAAGTGGGCAGGCGGCAGCGCCGCCCGCGCCGCCTCTTCAAAATCCATGACATTGAGTGCCTGGTCTGCAGACTGGAGAGGCTCCCCCTGGCCAATGAGCAGCGAAGCTGGATTCTCGTTGTCGTAGGCCAACAGCAATCGAGCGAATGCGTCGATAGGTGACCCTATGCCCAACATCAATGGGCTGCTTGCGAGATAGCGAAGGAATACTCTCCGCCCGGAAGTCGTAATGACAAATCTTGACATGAGATCCCCCCTCGTGACTTCGGTAATTCGCTGTCCAACGGTTGGCATCCGCCCAACGTCGTGCCCATTACCTGCGGGCAGGTGTATGTTGCCTGGTTAGAAACCCTCGACTTCAGTCTTCCCTGAACATACCGGAAGTACTGACGAACCGTTAGCCTGGATTGCTGTATATCACAGGTATCGCCAGGATATACGGAAATCAGCCCCGCTGAGCGGTGACCTCAGCGGCAGAGCGCATCCGCCGGCACCTGTTGTCGTTCGATCCCCGGTCCGGACCACCAGAGTTCCAGCACCGCGTCCACACCGTCCTGGAAGTACTCGATCTCCAGCGAGTGGAGGCCGGGGGCCAGGGCCAGTTCGGCCCTGATCTCGCGGCTGCCGTGGAGGCCGTCGTTCGAAATCACTTCCTCGCCGTCGAGCAGCAGCCGGCTGCCGTCATCGGAATTGAGGCCGATGGTGTAGACCCCTACCTCAGGAATCCGAAGATAGCCGTTGAGGGTCACGCCAAAGTTCACATCCCGGGCGTATTCGGGGATCAACACGGTGGGCAGGACAACGGTGCGTTCCGGCTCGATGTCGCCGAAGTTGGGCAGTTCCTTCCAGTCCCCCTCGTAGTAGCGGCTCTCCAGGCCCGGTTCGACGGTCCTCTCCGCAAGCGCCGGACTCGGCTCCAGCTTGCGGAAATCGGCCCGGGCAACGAACGAGCTGTCCAGCCCGGCGGCAAAGGCCCTGGCCCGAAGTTGCGTCTCTTCGGTGATCACGAACGGCCCGTCATACAGCGTGGAGTCGGCCGCAGGCTCGCCCCCGTCCAGGGTGTAGCGGATCCCGGCGCCCGGGTTGGGTGAGGAGAGAGTGACCTCGAGCTGATCGGTGAATGCCCGGGCCGCGGTCTCCACCATCACGCCGCTGCGCTCGGTGCGGTCGTAGAGCGGCATGGCCGGCTCCACGCCGGCATTGGGGTTGACCGCCAGGGTGGCGGCCAGCACTTTGACGTGCGGGTCGTCGGGCAGGGTCAGCGTGCGGGCTCCCGGTGCGAGTTCGAACTCGTAACGGAAGAGATTGGTGAAGGTGTAGGACTGGTTCTCGCCGTCCGGCCCGTGACGGTGCGTGCCGACCCAGGCCACCGGCGTCTGGTTGATGAAGGCCGGCAGGATCTGGTCCGGGTCGTGCACCAGCCGGTCACCGTGGAGACGGCTGTCCCACTGCCCCACCGGTTCCGACCAGTCGCTGATCCAGCGCTGTTCCACGGTGCCGTCGATCCCGAACCCGGCCCACCGACCGCCGTCCACCGCGGCGGCCAGCAGGTAGAGGCGGTTCCAGTCTCCGGCGGGCAGCATGATCTGCTGTCCTTTGCAGGCCACCACGTTCTTCGCGCCGGCCCCGTCCCGGCCCATGGCAAAGGTGATCCCCTCGCGGACCACCGAGTCCCCGAGCAGGTCGCCGGAGATGGAATTCCCCCGGCCGTCGAAATCGCCGTCGGTGCGGTCGCTGTCCAGGCTCACCCCGTCGCTGTTCAACGGCAGGTCCAGCGGCCGGCACTGCGGCGGGTCGAGGGTCACCGGGGGCGGTCCAGGGTCATAGGCAAAGGTGCGCAGCTGGAAGGGGTCCATACGGCCCACGAACAGATGCCCCCTGGACGCCATCTCGTCGCCCATCGGCTCCTCGGCACCGTTCATTTCGGTGGCTGAACCAAAATGCGCAGCAGGCTGAGTCTGAGCATAGCTCGGTGACAGCCTCACCATGTCCGTGCCACTGCCGGTCTTCTCCAGCAGGCGGACCACCACCCGGTCGTCATCCTCGGCCAGTTTCAAGGCCTGAACTGCAGCACCATCCTGATTTGAAGTAATCTGCAACAGGGAAAATACCCGGCCCAGGTCGCCGGAGTGTTTGGGAACCCGAAAGGCCCGCAACGGCTGGTTGAATCGTGCCGCCTCGAAGGGCACCATGCCGCTGGACCAACCGCCCTGATGTCCCACCAGGGCGAATTTCATGCGATGGGTTCCCAGGTCCTGGGACTTCTGGTCGTCGATCCAGCCCCAGCGGTCGTTGACCCGCGGCGTGTGGAGCAGGGTCAGGCGAAGTGTGTTCTCTGTTGGCCGGTCCCAGCCGTAGCGGCAGTCGCTGAGCAGGGCCACGCCGTGTATAGCCCTCCGGCGGTTCACCTGGCTGAGGTCGGCCCACTGCTGGGCCGGAACTTCATAAAGCTCGGGCGTATTGACACCTCGCTGAATGACACCAACGCCGAGATCATAGTTTGCCACCGTATACCCCTGGGTAACAGGCTCCATGGTATCGTGGGGGATATTTCCATCATCCATGTTCAAGGGGAACGCCGCCTTGAGCAGGGTTCCCGGTGCTTTCCAGTGGATCAGATTGGCCACTTCTACCCGGCGACCCGCAGCACCACTCGTTATGCCGTTTCTCTCACCGGCGATCAGGCTCACCCGCTGGATAAATTCCGAGCCACCTGCCCGACGGATAATCTCCAGGGCCACCCGTGCCGGCCCGTTCTCCACCACCCGCACCTCTGCCGGTCCGTCCACTACTTCACGGGGCTCGGCCATCAGGTCGGCATAGTCGATTTCCCAGGCGGCCCATTCCTCGGGCTCGTTGTCCAGCATCTGGAAATTCAAAGGACGGGCCAGCATCTCCCGCCCATGTTTCTTGTCGAGAATCGAGGCGATGTCCCCGTTGTTGTCAATGATCACCCGGTAGCGTTCGCTCTCCAGCCAACCGTCTTCGACCTTCAGCCCAGTATCGAAGCTGCAGGGTTCATCAGATGCCCGCACATCGTAGACTTTAAATTCCACCGAGGTCATGGAAGCGACGAACCCCACCTGCAAGGTGTTGCCATCCCTGGCCAGAACCTGGGCCGGCACCTCCTGATCAGGGCAGCCATCGCAACCTTTTAAAAACACCCGCACAAATGGCGGCGCTCCGTCGGGGAAGTGCACCTCCGCCTCCACCACATCCTCGCGACTCGCGGCCAGCGGGTTGTAGACCACCAGCGGGATCCCCTCCACGTCAGTGTCAAGGGCACGGCTCACCGCGGCCACCGAGTCGGTGAGCACCGCGGCGAACTGGTTCTGCGAGATCAGCTGGTCATTCCAGGAGTGGACATAGGCCTGGGGGATGCTGGTCCCGGTGAGGTCGTCGTGGAACTGGTGGGCAAGGAAGCGGGTCCAGGCCTCACGCAGGGTCTCCCGGGGATATGTGGCGCCACCCAGCCAGTGGGCGGCCACCGCGGCCCGTTCGGCGGCGTCGGCCAGCAGCTCGTTCTTGCGGTTCCAGCGCTTGATCGCCGAGTGCGAGGTGTAGCAGCCGATGCGGTGGTCGGTCATCAGCAGTTCGCCCTTGTAGCGCGGCAGCTTATCCAGCTGCTCCGGGGTCAGATCGCGCACCAGCTGGTCGGATGCGGCGCTGACCACGGTGAGCGGCCCGTCGCTTTCCAGGCTGCGCTGGAGCCAGGCCACCGATTCGTCGGTGGGCGCCCCGCCCCGGTCGCCGGTGCCGAAGTAGCGGGCGGCGACGAAGAGCCCCGAGGTCTCCCCCTGCCCCATGGCGGTGGCCAGCCACTCTTCGTCGCGGCTGAGGTCGCTCTTGATCTTGCTCACATACTCGCCTGGGTTGAGCACCGAGAGCAGTGTCGAGCCGTCCACCCCCTCCCAGAGCCCGATGGGGAAGGGTGTGCCCACCGATGAGCCCCAGGTCAGCTTCTGCGTGGAGAACATGTCGATGCCGCAGTGGTTGGCGATGGCGGGCAGGGCGTAGCCGAAACCGAAGCAGTCGGGGAGAAAGACGTCGCGGCTGGTCTTGCCGAACTCGCGCTTGAAAAACCCGTTGCCGTAGAGCGCGTGGCGGATCAGCGACTCGGGGGACGGCACGTTGACATCCACCGCGTCGAGCCAGCTGCCGGCCACCCGCCAGCGGCCCTGCTCGACGTAGTCCCGCAAAAGTTCGTACTCCTCGGGGTAATACTCCTTGATCAGCTGGTAGCGGAACGCGCCCTCGAAGCTGAAGACATAGCCGGGGTATTTCTCGAAGAGGGCGAAGTTGTCGTGCAGCGTGGCCGGAAGATAGACGTCGATGGTGGTGCGGATATCCCAGCGCCACTGGGTGTCCAGGTGGGCTGTGCCCACGACGTAGAGTTTCGGCGCCGGTGAAGTGTCCTGAGCAGTCACGGCCTGCGGCAGCAGGGCAATCCCGAACCAGATCATCAACAAAATACGCGCAGTAAAACGAAAACGGAGCATCTCCCCCCCCCTGTTCTCTTCTGAAGTCCGGAGTTGAAGGCCAAACCCGGTATCCGGGTAATCGTTCCGCTTCATAATAAACTGGATAATTCCTGGCACAAAATCCTCAAGATAGCGTAGAGTATGTGTGACTGGTATTTCAATCATTCCTCACCGAGGTGTGAGCAAGATGGAGCATTTGGTAGGAATCTGTATCGGCATCGGCCTGAGCGCGGCCAGCGGATTCCGGCTCTTCGTGCCATTCCTGGTTCTCGGCGTCGCCCAACGGGTGGGGGTCGTCCCCCTGGGCGAGAGTTTCCAGTGGATGGGCAGCACACCGGCGCTGATTGCCTTTTCCGTGGCCCTGCTGCTGGAAGTGGCCGCCTACTACATCCCCTGGCTGGACAACCTGCTGGACACCGTGGCCACCCCGGCGGCGGTGGCGGCCGGAACCCTGCTCACCGTCTCTCTGATTCCGGAGTTCTCACCTTTCGTCAAGTGGTCCATGGCCCTGATCGCCGGCGGAGGCGTGGCCGGCACGGTGCAGAGCGGCAGCGTGGCGGCCCGGTGCGCTTCATCGGCAACCACCGGCGGGGTGGGCAACCCGGTGATCTCCACCGTGGAACTGGCCGGATCTGTGGCCCTGTCCCTGCTCTCGCTGGCCATTCCCGTGGTGGCTGTGATCCTGGTCCTCATACTCTGCTTCTTCATCCTCCGGGCTTCACGGCGTTTTTTCCGCCGGCGGCGTACACGCACGGCCTGAACTCCACCGACCCGGTTCACGAAAAGGGCCCGGGAGAACCCGGGCCCTGGTTATGGCATTGAGTTGACCAACCGCGGCGTTACGGGGCCGTGGCGATCACCGTGCAGGAGTCGGTGTCGGTGTCACCGGCCGGCGCGAACGGCGGCTGGTTGTAGGGGGCCGGCGTGACGTCGGCGCCCAGCAGGGTGAAGACGTTGCTGCCCACCAGCGAAGCCAGACCAGGCAGGCTCTGGTTCCACAGGCTGTTGTAGGTCTCCGCCGGGCTGAGGTTGGTCCAGCCGGCACGCCAGTTGGTGTATGAAGTACCGTTGCCGATCACCATGTTGATCCGTCCGGCGACCCGGCGGTTCTCGGTGGTCAGGTTGATCAACGATACCGCCATCTGGGTCGTGAAGGGCAGGACGCCGCTGTCGGGGTTGCAGCCGATGGCCACCGCCACCGTGTCGGTGGGCGGCGTGGTGCCGCTGCCCAGGCCCCAGATCTCCATGTCGTCGACGTTCCAGCCGGAGTAGGCCCAGGCGCCGCTTGACGCCACCTGGTGGCCCCAGCGGATGTAGAGCGTGGCTGCGCCGTCGGCGACGGCCGAGAGGTCGAAGACCTGCTCGGACCAGGAAGCGTCCGCGGTCTCGCTGGTGCCGTTGTTCCACAGCGGTGACCAGAGGATACCGTTCAGCGAAGTCTCGATAGTCTGGTAGACATAGCTCTGGTAGTCCGAGTTGAGATACCGCTGGAACTTCAGGCTCACCTGGGTGAACTCGCTGCAGTCGATGGCTCCGGTGGTCAGGTAGGCAAAGCCGCCCACGGTGGTGGTGTAGTCACCAGTCAGGTTGATCCCGTAAACGTTGGAACCGGTGGCGCCGCTGGTGGGATCGGGGTTGCCGTAAGAGCCGCCCCCGCCGGTGGGAACGCCAAAGGCCCACTCGCCGCCCATGTTCCAGCCGGGGTTGCTGTCCATGGTCCACTCGTACTGCATCACCGGCACGCCCACCGTCAGCTGGCAGGTGCGGGTGGTGTCGCCGTCATGGTTGGTGGTGTTGACGAAGTTCACGTCGCCGAAGTAGTCGCCGTTGGCCAGCGAGTTGGCGCTGGAGTTGATCGACACGGTCACGGTGGCGGTGCCCAGCGCCGGGATGGTGCCGCCGGTGCTGCTGAGGCTGAGCCAGGAGGTGCTCTCGCTCACCGTGTAGTTCAGGGCGTAGGCTTCGTGGTTGGTCAGGGTGTAGACCATGTTCCCCGGCGTGAACGGCCCGCCGTTTTCCCCCTCGGCCACCAGGCCGCCGCCGGGGCTGACCTTCATGCCGGTGGGCGGAGCGGTGGTGCCCACAACACGCAGGGACGGATCGCCGAAGACGTGCCAGGTGTCATACATGTCCACGCCGCCGCTGCCGTAGGCATCGATCATCGAGCAGGAACCGGCGAAGCAGAGCGCGCCATAGGTATTGTAGGTGCCGGCCATGTAGGCGGCATTGAAGTGGTCCTGGCCTTCCATGGGCGGATCCCAGGACTGGTTGATCGTGCTCATGTAGGCCCCGACAGCGCCGGTGGGCTCGCCGCCGTTGGTCGCCCGCAGCCAGGCCTCGGCAAAGCAGGTCTGACCGGGGAAGTTGCCGTTGACGCAGGCCACGCTGATGATGAAGGGCAGCAGGTTGTTGTTGGTCAGAGCATTGACGTTGGTGTTGGAGAAGCCGGTGCTCGACCAGCTGGTGTCCGAACCGTGACCGCAGTAGTTGATGATCCCCCGGCCGGCGTTGAGCCCCGAGGTGACCATGGCCGCGGTTCCCGACGGGTCGTAGATCTGGTCCACCAGGGTGTACGCGCCGGCCAGCATGTCAGTGCGGATGTTGCCGATGTGAACGTTGTCATACTCGCCGTCGTCGCCGGGGCCCTGGTTGGACGCGATACCCATGCCCTGCCAGAACCAGCTCTCCTGGGTGGCCTGGTTCTCCTCGTATTCAACTGTGCGCTCGACCTGGGTGTCCACGTCGGCGGCCGACTGGGCGGAAAAGCGGCCGACAAAGATGTCGGGGTAGTCGTCGCCGCCGGCCACCTTGGCGTAGCTGGGGTCGGACGCGCCGCCCGCGGAGGAGGGGCTCACCACTTCGACCGAGTCGCCCACCAGCAGGACAAAGGCCAGGTCGCTGGTGTTGTAGAGGGTCTGGATGTAATTGGTTATCGCCGTCGTGTTGTTGCCGATGGCGGAAACGGCCACCACCGTGGCCGGGATGCCGATGGCGGTCTTGTGGGTCGCCAGCACCTGGGCATTGGCGGTCCAGGCGTCATGGCAGATGATCAGCATGTCGCCGCTTTCGTCCAGCGGAGCGTACCGGCCGTCAAGGTTGTAGTTGATGAAGTGGCCGCCGTAGATGTCGTGGAACGAGCCGCTCAGCTTGCGCTGGTAGGAGCGGTCGAGCACGTTCACCTGCCCCGGCCCGTCGGTGACCACTTCCACGGTCATCTCGGTGTAGACCCGCAGCACCCGCTGCAGCGGGTTGTACTGGAAGGGGTTCACCGTGACCACCACGCCGCGGTGGTCGCGCATGATGTAGGGCGCGCGCAGCTCGGCCACGTCGGCAGGCCAGAAGGCATTTTCCTGATACGCCTTGCCAAAGGTCCAGGGCACCGAGACCGGATCGATGGACCGGGAGATGAAACCCTTGGAGGGCGCCACATCCACATCGGAGATCTCGTAGTACCGGCTGTCCACAACCCGCACCGCCATTTTCGCGTTGTCGGGAATGATCAGGCTGCGCGACACGTCGGGCAGCGCCGGCAGGCCCACCTGCTTCTTCAGGCTTTCCGAGCCCAGCGCGAGGGTCATCCAGGCTTCGCCGTCGATGCGGACCCCGCCCCTGGTGAACTCATCGAAGCTGTAGTCGATGACAATGCGGTCGGCGCTGTTCTCCAGGACAGTGACACCAACCGGCTCACCGGCCCAGGCGCCGCCGGTGATGACGAAAACCGCCAGCAGGCATAATGAAAAGAGTGCGGAATACCTTCTGCTCATGTGATGGGCCTCCAGATGGGTTTGGTGCCGGCCCGATGGCAGAAAGGGGCCGGCCGCAGCCGAAGCTGCACGGTACGCCTCAACAGTCGATGGTCTTTGAATATAAAGCTACCAATCCTGATCCTGGGGCCACTCCGGAGAAACACACTTGGGGCGGCCGGATAACGGGGATATCCGAACATCAGGGGGAATTCCGATCCCGCTGCACGAAATCAGCAACTCCCACCCGGGATGTATACAAATTAAAGCCAAAACATACATTAGTCAACAGATATTCATGGATTTAACGGTAGTATATAAACAAGGTGTTGATTCCCCAGTGGTTGGCCGACGCAGGGAATGTTAAGAATTAAAGAACCGAACCGCAATACCGGAAAGGCGATCCCTTGCAAAGGCCTGGAGAAGCTGGCAACATCCCCAAAAAACATAGTTCCTCCGGAAAACGAGAGGATCCGATCCCCGATGAAAAAGAGCATTGTATTCCTCTTCTCCGCGGCCCTGGCCGTCGCCATGTTCGTTCTCATTTTCAGACCCAATCTGCTGGACCAGCGACAGGAGAAGTCTTCAGCCGTGGAGCAGCCGGCAGAGGAATCCCCTGTCCCATTGCCGGCCGCCGCCCGGAAGCAGCAGCAGGAGGCAACCCCCGGAGAACCGGCCACCGCCACAGTCCTGCTGCACCAGCTGGCCGGCAGGTCGATTTACATCAACGGGGCCGACCGGACCGGAGAGGAGCGCTGCCAGGTCTCCCCGGGACGGACCGTTGTGGCCACGTGGGTAAACGGCCGCTACTCTCACGAACTGCTCCAGGTCGAGGCCGGGAATGACGTGTCGCCCGAGGCCCGCCTGCAGAGCAGTTCGGCCTCCCCGGCCTGGACCGGGTTTCAGGGCGGTCCAGCCAGGACCGGGCTGGTTCAGGCCGGCTCGCGGGACGGGTTCAAACTCCGCTGGGAGGGACGGATGGAGGACGAGGTTCGCTCATCACCGGTGATCCAGGGCGGCACCGCCTTCTTTGCATCGGACACCTGTTACGTCCGGGCAGTGGACCTGCAGACCGGCCGGCTGCTCTGGTCCCGCGGCATCGTGGGAGGAAAGGTCAATCCCGTGGCCGCGGGAGACCATGTCTTCGCCGGCGACAGCGTGGGGCTGTTCGAAGGCCTCCGGGTGAACAAGGGAAAGCCCAAGGGGACCACCAGCCTGGGCAGTGGACTGGCCGGCCTGGCAGCAGCTTCCGACGATCTGCTGCTGGCCGCCACCAGCGGCGGCATGCTGCTGGCCATCGCCACCAGGGCCAACATGGTGGGCCGCCTGCCGCTGAAGTTTCAGTGGGAGGTCACCGTACCCGGATTCGGCGGCTCCACCGCCACACCGCTGGTGCTGGGGGACCGGGCTGTTCTGCAGACCACGGAGGGCGAGCTGCTGGCGGTCTCGTTGGCCGACGGAAGCATGATCTGGCCCACCGGGAAAGAGACCACCCGGGGCGCGGTTGCCGGCCCTGATCCCGGCGCGGATATGACCTTCCGCTTCGTCACCAGCCAGGGGTTCCTCACCCCCACACCGGCGGCAAGCGGGAATGTCATCTACGCCGCCAACCGGGACAGGGTCAAGGCGGTGAGTGCCGCTGACGGTGCGCTGCTCTGGGAACGGCCGTTCGACGGCCAGGCGGCCTCCTCGGTGTCGCTGGCCTGGAACACGATCTACCTCGGCTGCACCGACGGCAGCGTCCGCGCCTTCAGCTGCGAGGGGGGCGTCCCGATCTTCAGTGCCCGGCTGGGCCAGAGCCCGATTTTCTCCTCGCCGGTGCTGTTCGACGGGCAGCTGCTCGCCGCCACCGGCGAAGGAAAACTCTGCCTGCTGGACGCCTTCAGCGGCAAGGTCCTGGCTGAAGACAGCACCCTGGCCGGCACCCCGGTCGATTCCACCCCGGCCGTCTGGCCCGGCGGCATCCTGGCCGTCAACCGCGATGGCGCCATGGCTTGCTTTGAGTAGAAAAGGTATAGAAATGATATATTTTTGGTATAGATAAGGTATAGAATAAGAATATTTTCAGCACTCGAGCTGACGGAGGGGCCCATGAACCTGCACGGGGTATTTCAGAGCGGCGACAGCGCCCCGCGGCCTGATGACGGTGACCGCTACGACGCCATGGTTTTCGGCGCCCATCCCGACGACGCCGAGATGGCCATGGGCGGGACCATGATCAGGCTCACCGATGCGGGCTACCGGCTGCTCAGCGTCTCGCTCACCCGGGGCCAGATGAGCACCCGGGGCACCGTGGCCGAGCGGATGAAGGAGTTCGAGGCCGCCTCGAAGGTCATCGGCTGCGACGGTCTGTCCCTCGAGTTCATGGATACCGAGGTGACCAACACCCCTGAGGGACGGAAAGAGATCGCCTCCCTGATCCGCCGCCACCGGCCGAAGATCGTCTTCGCCCCCTACCACACCAACCCCTACGGCGAGTTGTGGGGCATCGCCAACGTGGACCATTACGCCGCCGGAGGCCTGGTGCGGGACGGGGCCAAGATGGCCCGGCTGGACAAGGTGGTGCCGGACATTCCGCCGCACCAGATCGATCAGCTCTACTTTTACATGCTGCCGCGGGACGTGCACCCGATCATGCTGGTGGACGTCAGCGACGTGATCGACCGCACTTTCGAGGCAATCCGCTGCTATGCGTCGCAGATGGGCCTGGTGATCAGCGGCAACCGCATCGAGGCCATCCTGCGCGCCATGCGGGCCCACCCGGGCATCGCCATCGGCGCCGCGTACGCCGAGGGGTTCACCACCGAACTGCCGCTCAAGATGGACGCAGACCTGTTCTTCAAGGTCTGACAACGCCGCGCAGGGAACGGGTCAGCAGGAAAATAACGGGGGTGGCCGCAAGGTAGCAGGCCGCGGCCAGGGCCAGGGCGGTGGAGTAGCCCCAGTTCATCGAGACGATGACGCAGAGCACCGAACCGATCACCGTAAAGCAGGAGTTGCCGGCCCAGGCCCAGGGGATCAGCCGCGAAGCCCCGCGGTCCAGCAGGCGAATGCCCAGGGGGAAGGGAAAACCCAGAGCGAAACAGACCGGAGCCAGCGAGGCCACGCTGAGCAACACCCGCATGGGGAAGCCGAAGCCCAGCAGCAGGGGCAGCCCCCAGCGGAGAAAAATCATCGACAGACCGAGAAGGAGGAAGACCACGGCCAGGGCCGCGGCCGGCGCCAGGGCCGACGTCACCGGCACCCGGCGGGCGAAGAAGGCGCCCAGGCCGCTGAAGACCAGAATGGAAAAGAGGGTGATGGCCATGGACGGTGCCGGCCCGCCGAGAACGATGGTGAACTTCTGGATGAAAACCAGTTCGGCGAGGATGAAACCGAGGCCGAGGAGCGAGAAATAGACCAGCACCCAGGGCTTGCCGCGCGGCTGCTCTCCTTTCCCGCGGTTGCGCCAGAGCGGAAAGAGGATAAAGAGCGCGGCCAGCAGGGCGGCCTGCACCAGGGCCACCAGCAGGATCAGGTAGCCGGAGAACCCGGAATGGCGGAAGTCCAGGCGGGCCGCATTGCCCAGCACCTGCCCCAGGGTCTGCATCTCGAAGAAGAAGGGGCTGTCGTCGGTGACCGGACGGAGGTTCCGTTCCGCAAGCCGGTAGCTCGCTTCCCGCTCTTCAGGAGGCCGGGTCAGGATCTTCAACATCCGGCCGCCACGATGAGTGAAGGGGTCGTAGGTCACCTGGTGTTTCGCGCGTTCGGCCCAGCGGCCGAGGGTGTCGATTTCTTCCCGGGTGAAGGGGCGGCGGCGCAGCATCACGTCGCTCCAGCGGCCGTTATTCACCACCGCGACGTGGTCCCCGATCCCCTGCTCGCCGGCCAGCTCGAAGGCGCGAACCATGATGTTGACCAGCCGCGCGGTCTCCCAGCCCTGCACCCGGCTGATGGCCAGCACCCCGTCCGGGGTCAGGTGGCGGTAGAAATCGCCGATGGCCTCGAGGGTGTAAAGATAGACATCGTCCAGGGCATTGGCTCCGATGGCCGAGGCGGCCCGGGTGTCCACGCCGGTGAGACGGATGATGTCGTAGTGGTTGCGGTCGAGGGTGAGGAAGTGCCGCCCCTCCATGGAGAGCAGCGTCACGTCGGGCCGGTTGAAGATCCCGCCGATGTAGTCGCTGTAATCGCGGGAAACGATGCCCACGGTGGCCGGATTGATCTCCACCGCGGTGACCGCCGACCGTCCGTGCTCTTCGGAGACCAGCACGTCCACACCGCCGCCGGAGCCGATGATCAGCACTTTGGGCTGCTCGAGACCGATGTAGTACGGCCCGGCAGTGAGCATCCGCCGGACGAACCAGCGATCCTGGTCGTACCTGATCAGGCGCGAGGGGTTGGTCCCGTCGATGAACAGCGTGCGGTAGAACGCCCGCCGGCCGAGCAGTTCTTCGCTGACCCCCGAGCCGAAACTGAGGGGCAGTTTCAGGGAATCGAGAACGTCCACACGCCCATGGAGCGACCAGCGGGTCTCGGCCACGTGGTCCTCGAAGTTGTGCATCGATTTGGTGGGAGCCACCGGGATCCGCCAGGGATCGCTGACCGTCACCAGCACCAGCAGCAGGCCCAGGGCGGCAGCGCAGATCAGACCGGTGCGGCGCCGGGCAAACCCGCCAAAAAGCAGGCCGGCCACCACGGCGAGGATCGAGGAGGCCACCACGGTGGCCGGCGCTCCGATCCAGTTGAGGAAGAAGGTCACCACCAGCGCCCCCACTCCGCCGCCAACCAGGTCGGCGAAATAGATGGTGTTCACCTGCGCCGCGGCAACGGTGAGCAACCGGCAGATGGCCGTCCCGGCAAAGAAGAAGGGGATGGCGGTCAGCAGGTAGACCAGGCAGAGCTTCAGCGTGTCGGCGGGCGAGGCGAGGATTCGCGTGGGATCGAACCCCAGGCGGGTGGAGGCCATCACCGCGGCCAGGCTGGTGAGGGCGAAGGTCAGGCTGTGGCGCGAGAGGGAGCGGCGGATACGGTCCACACCCTCCAGGCTCGGCCGGACCGAGAGCAGGGCGCCGGCCGCGCCGAAACCGAGCAGCGCGGTGCTGATCACCATGAAGGTGTAGTGGCTCCAGAGCATCACCGAGAAGACCCGGGTCAGGGCCACTTCGAGCATCAGCACCGAAGCCGAGAGACAGAACAGGGCCGCGTGGGTTGAACGGGTCGCGTGCATTTCAGGCGCTCGATGGGGTCCCGGGGGCCCCTGGATCATCAATTACCGGTGAACATCCGCCCGGACAGCGGGGCCCCTGCTCCTCACGGGCCTTCAGCGGCGGAGTCGGATTCGCGCATGGTAAACCAGCACCGCCCGCCGATCAACCGCCGGCCCGCATTTCTCACAGCCCATCTCCACCTTCTCGCGACAAAGCTCTGTGAGAAAAGCGGGCTAGGGATTCACTGTCTGACTGGCCCCCAGACCGGCGCCATACACGATGGCATTCATCAGCACCCGCCCGGTGCCCAGGGCCGCGCCGCGGAAGGCAGGCGCGGAGGCGAAGAGAATCACCTGCCCCCGTCCATTCCGCTCCCTGGTCACCCAGGCGGCATTGGCCAACCGGTGCGCCGCCTCGGGCCAGAGCAGACCGCTCATCCTCAGGCGCAGTTCCTGACCCGGCGGCAGGGCCGCCCAACCGGTTCGCGGCGGAGCCTGGACGGCCTCGTCGCCATCCTGCCCCGCGGCCGGTTCGCTCCGGCGGCCGGAGTCTTTCTTCTTCTCCGCCGGGGCGTCGGGAGCCGGCGAGAAGACGCCAAAGCGGATCGGTGCGGCAACACCGTCGGCGGCCATGAGCACCGGCAGGCTGCTCACTCCACTGCCCGCCAGAATGGGCAGGATCTCCCCGCAGCCCATTGTGAGCCAGTCCTCCTGGTCGGTGCGTCCGGCGAGGAAGGCGCCCTGGGGCATAAACAACTTTTGCCAGCGGTCCCGTTTCTCCAACTCGGGCAGGGCGGGGCCCGGCTTGCCGCCGCCGGCAGGCCAGGGGAACTCGAGGTCCGGCCGGACCACATGAGACCAGACCTGCTCCGCGGCGGGCGGCTTCTCGTTGCGGCCCAGCCACTCCCGCTGGACGACCAGTTCGTAGATGTCCAGCTTCTCCAGAACGTCGGGAAGGAGGCGCACGCCGCTCAGACCGGATTCCTCGCGGGCCAGGGCCTCGGCCGAGGAGCCGATGGCGATCAGCGTTCCGCCGTTCTTCACCCACTGGGCCAGCCGTTCCGCCAGGCCCTCCGGCAGTTGCGAGCCGTAGCGGTTGGGCATCACGATCACGTTGTAACGGCGCAGGTCGGCGCCATTTGCCCGATCCTCGTCGAGGTGGGTGTGGCGGATTCCCAGGTCGTGGTCCAGGGCGTGCCAGATGGCGCCGAAGTCGCCGCTGCTGACCCGGCCCCGGCTGAGCAGGGCCACCGAGGGCTGCTGGAGCAGCCGGAAGTGCCGCCCGCCCATGTCGGGCAGGTCGCCCTCGCCGAGGCCGGTGGCCACCGGCAGTGCCGTGATTTCCAACCCGGCGGTAACTTCACCCAGCACGGCGGTCAACTGACCCTCGAAGCTCTTGTTGTCGTTGAGCGTCACCAGCACCGACCCCCGGCCAAATTTTCGATCCTCGAAGGTGAAGGCACGGTCGGCCACCTGGACGGCCACGCCGCGCTCCATCAGCCGGGCGGCGGCCGAGACCGAGCGGTCGTCCGCGCCGTCCACCACCCAGGCCACGGTGCCCGCGGGCCTGGTCACCGGCGGCGGGTCGACGGCAGCCGCGGCGCCCAGCGGTTCGACGCCGGCGGGCAGCGGCCCCGGAACGGTGAGCGCCTCGAGGCCGTAGAGCATGGTGATGTTCCAGGCGGTGATGTCGTAGATCCGCGAGTCGCCCTTGAGCAGAATTTCCTCCCGCTCGCGGCGCAGGGTTTCCGGATTCATCCGCGGGTCGAATTCGAACAGCGCGGCCGTGAGGTGCGCCTCGGGTTGCCGGCTGGGGACCAGCAGGCTGCCCGCCGGGATGGTGACCCCGGAGACCTTCCGCCCCAGCTGGTCCACGGCGCTCCCCGCGGTCACGTCCCCAATTGTCCGGTAGACGTCGATGCCCTGAAGGGCCATCAGTTCCTCGAAGGCCTTCACCCGGCCCCGGTTGCCCGAAGGAAGCACCGCGTAATAGAGCGCGTCAAAGGGGCTCTGGTCGCCGGTCACCAGCCGGCGCTCATCGAGAAACTCCCTCAGCAGTTTGGGTCCGTTACGGTGCAGGGTCTCCAGGTTGGCCATGGTGGAGGCCACCTGGTGGTGCACCGACTCGCCGTAGGTCACCAACTCGCCCGACGGGCGGCGGATGGCGTCCTCGGCCACCCGGGGCTGCTCGTAGAGGATGAATATACTGCCCCGGAAACCGGCCCAGGATGAGTATCCCGGATACCACTCCTCATTCCACTCGCCATGGTAGTACGGCCAGCCAAAGGCGTCGAAGGCCCCGGCCTGGTCGCGGGCAAAGAGCGAGGCCCAGTGCCAGCGCCGCTCGGGAAAGTAGGGGTTGAGCGGCTCACGGCCGGGCGAGAAGAGGTAGGTGTCCTGGGAGCCCATCTCGTGGCCGTCCACCATCAGCATCGGACGCCACTGGCCCACCGCCTCCAGACGGCCGCGGGTCTCGGGGTGCACCCCGAGGATCCAGTCCCGGTTGAGGTCGAAGAGGTAGTGGTTGCCCCGGCCCGAAGGCCAGTAGCCGCGATGGATCAGCGACTGGTCGTCGAGGTTGGGCATGGTGCCGCGGGCCTCGGCGGTCTGCTTGTAAAACCGCTCCCGGCCGTCGGGGTTCTGCGCCGGATCGACGATCACCACCAGGTCGTCGAGAATCCGGGCCACCGTCTCATCGGTGGAGGCCGCCAGGTGGTAGATCACCGCCAGGGCCGCGTCACCGCCGGAGGTCTCGTTGCCGTGGATCGAGTAGGCGAACCAGCCCACCGCCGGCAGGTCTTCCAGCAACCGGCCGGCCTCGTCGTCGGAAAGCCCGCGGGGATCGGCCAGCCGGGCCATCCCTTCCCTGATCTCGTCCAGCCGTTCCATGTTCCGCGGCGAGGTGAGGATCACGTAGTGCAGCGGCCGGCCCTCGTGGCTGCGGGCATACTCCACCACCCGGGCCCGCGGGCTGGCCTCGGCCCAGGCACGGATGCAGCGCTCGATGGATGCCGGGTCGGGAAAGCGGTCACCGATGCGGTGGCCGAGGATCGACTCCGGTGTAGGCACCGCCGGGTCGTAGGTCGCCCCGGGGAAGAACTCGACATCATAGGCCAGACCGGGAACTTCGGCGGGGGGCGGTGCCATGACCTCGCCGGTTGATATCGCCGGAGCGCAGAACCAGCCAAGGGCCAGAATGGTGACGAAAAGAAGACGGATTTTCATCGGAAAACCTCCGGGACTTTGAACTTGTACCATGGAAGCGCCGCCCCGGTTCGGGGCCGGCGTGTGTAGCTCTAGAATAGGCGTACAGAGCAGGAAAGTCCACAATGGGGATCAGATCCGGCACAGCTTCCAGGCCCCGCGACGGAAGGCCAGCACCTCCGGGTCGCCGGTGAAGAGCCGAATCACCGGTTCGGCGAAAACGATGAAAATGACAGCCAGCCCCACCAGGGTGGTCGCGGCATTGGCCAGCCCCCATGCCGGCATGATGGCAAAGATGATGATGCGGATGGCAATGGTGTAGCCGGCCACCGCGCCGGAGCCGAAACGGCCAATGATCCAGACCAGGCAGACCCAGCTTGACGCGCCGATAGGAACTGCAGCAACCCGCCCACCGAGACGCGGATCAGACGCAACATGACCCGCGGACGGAGCGTCAGCCGCCGGGCGCTGAACCTGACCCGGGTGCCCTTGCCGCGGAAAAGGATCCAGAACTGCAGCAGGACCCCGCGGCGGTGCACGATGAGGGGGATGTCAGTCGGAGTCTGTCCGGCTGGTTTCATTTTTTCCGATTCATTCATGGATCTGTAAATACGGTGAAGTCACTCGCCGGATCCCGGCGCCTTCTTCGCCGAAAACGAGATCCGGCCCCTCTGCAGGTCCAGTTCCAGCACCCGCACCGTGATGCGGTCCCCCGCCTTCACCACTTCGGCGGGGTCCCTGACGTAGCGATCGGCGAGCTGGGAGATGTGCACCAGGCCGTCCCGGTGCACGCCCACATCGACGAAGGCCCCGAAGTTGGTGACGTTGGTCACCACGCCTTCCAGCACCATGCCCGGCTTGAGATCCGTGATGTCCTGCACGTCCTCGCGGAAGGCCGGGGCGGAGAATTCTTCCCGGGGGTCCCTCCCCGGCTTCTTCAGCTCTTCGACGATGTCCTTGAGCGTCGGCATCCCCACCTCTTCGCTGACGTAATCCCCCAGCGGAATGCGGTCGGGCAGCGCCGGGTCGCTGACCAGCTTCTCGATACCGACACCCATGTCGCCGGCAATCTGTTTCACCAGCCCATAGCGCTCGGGGTGCACCGCCGAGGCGTCGAGGGGGTGGTCACCGCCCCGCACCCGCAAAAAACCCGCGGCCTGCTGGAAAGCCCGCTGGCCCAGGCCCTTGACCTTCAGCAGCTGCCGGCGGTTGCGAAACGGACCCTCCTGCTGGCGAAAGAGGACGATGTTCTTCGCAGTTTTCGGCCCGATACCGGCCACCCGGGAGAGCAGGAGCACACTGGCTGTGCTCAGCTCCACTCCCACCCCGTTGACACAGCTTTCCACCACCTCGTCCAGTTTGCGCGCCAGCAGCGACTGGTTCACATCGTGCTGGTACTGGCCCACGCCGATGGCCTTCGGTTCGATCTTCACCAGCTCGGACAGCGGATCCTGCAGCCGGCGGGCGATGGAGATGGCCCCCCGAACCGTCACGTCGAGATCGGGGAACTCCTCGATGGCCACCGGGGAGGCGCTGTACACGCTGGCCCCGGCTTCGCTCACCGAGACCACGATGACATCGGCGATTCCGGCATCCTTGAGACAGCGGCGCACGAACTGTTCGGCCTCGCGGCTGCCGGTGCCGTTGCCCACCGCGACGGCGGCCGGCTGGTGTCGCTTGACGAAGGCCGTGAACTCACGCCCGGCGCTCTCCAGGGCCGCCCGGCCCTTGACCAGGTTGAAGGTCATGTTCTCTTCGAAGTCCCCGGACCGCGAAACGGAAGCGCACTTGCACCCGGTGCGCAGCCCCGGGTCCACACCGATCACCGGCTTGCTGCCCAGGGGCGCAGCCAGCAGCAGGTTGCGCAGGTTTTCGGCAAAGACCTCCACCGCCGCCAGATCCGAGCGGGTCTTCAGGTCGGCCCGCACATCGCTCTCCACGCCCGGCGCGATCAGCCGCTGGTAGCCGTCCTGCACCGCGGCCGACAGCTGGCCGGCGAAGGGGGAAGCTGTTTTCAGGCCGGCCAGCCCGAGAATCCTGCGCATCACCGGCCCCTCGTCGATGGCCATCTTCAGCTTCAGCACACCTTCACCTTCTCCCCGCTGGACCGCGAGAAAACGGTGGGAGGGGATGGTGGCCACCGCCTCGGAGTAGTCGAAATAGTCCCTGAACTTCTGTCCTTCGTCCTGCTTGCTTTTCACCACGGCGGCCGCCAGCCTGCCGCCCCGGCTGTAGCGTTCTCTGACCAGGGCTCGCACCTCGGCCGTCTCGGCAACGATTTCAGCGCAGATGTCGCGGGCGCCGGCCAGGGCGGCTTCCGCATCGTCCACGCCCTTCTCCGGATCGACGAAGGACTGCGCCTCGATCAGCGGCTGCCCCTGTGCCGGCTGGGCCATGATTCTCAAGGCCAGCGGCTCGAGGCCCCGTTCCCTGGCCATGGTGGCCCTGGTGCGCCGTTTGGGCTTGAAGGGGAGGTAGAGATCCTCCAGCGCCGTCTTGATGGTGCAGGCCTCGATCCTGGAGCGCAACCCATCGTCCAGCTTGCCCTGCTCTTCGATTGAAGCAAGGATCGTTTTACGTCTGGTGTCCAGACCGGTGAGGTAGTCCTGGCGCTCCTCCACCGCGCGGATCTGGATTTCGTCCAGGCTGCCCGCCACCTCTTTGCGGTAGCGGGCAATGAAGGGGACGGTGTTGCCCTCGGCCAGCAGGCGCACCACGGCATCCACCTTATGAAGCGGCAGATCCAGTTCCCGGGCGATGAGCGGGGACGGGTTGAATGGGGTTGGTTCAGTCATGGTGGAAGATTCCCGGCGATGTCAAACCGTCTTCAGTGCCTCGGATACCAACGCCAGCCCCTGCCCCAGACGCTCGCCGGCTTCGAGCCAGCTGACCCGGATGGTGCCCGGTGTCTCGAACAGGGTGCCGGGGACCAGCAGCACCCCGTGTTCATCACAGAGACATTCGGCCAGCTTGACGTCGTCCACACCTGCGGGAAGCTTTACGCAGCCAAAGCCCGGGGCCTGGGAACGGTGCCACTGCAGTCCATGGTTCACCACGACCCACGCCTCCACCGTATCGATTCCGTCGAGAGCCTGAGCGCGCGCCTTTTCCCGCCGCTGGTCGGCATTCTCCAGAAAGGCGAGGCCGGCCATGGCGCAAGGCGCGGCGGCCATCCCCATGTTCAGGTGACCCCACCGCAGATGTTCGATCAGTTCCGGTTTGGCGGAGATCCAGCCCAGGCGGGCGTAGTAGGAGCCGAAGAGCTTGGAGAGACTGGAGACCACCACCACGTTGTCCGCCAGACCGTGGAACGAAGACGTCCGGCCAAACCCGCGGTAGACCTCGTTGATCACCAGCAGTGCCCCGTTGTCCGCCGCCAGGCGGGCCAGCGCCTCCACGTCCTCGCGGTCGGAGACCCGGCCGCTTGGGTTGTGCGGTTCGGTGATCATCACCAGGCCGGTGCGTTCGCCGATCAGTGACCGGGCCTGGTGGAGGGGCAGCCGCCAGCCATCATCGAAGCGACGGACCAGACGTTTCACCGGGCCGAGGCGCTGGGCCTGGCGCAGCATCGGTTCGTAGACCGGCTGTTCGATCAGCAGCTCGTCGCCCGGGCCGGCGAGGGCCAGCAGGCTGCCGCCGGTGGCCCCCGGGGCGAAGATCAGCTCTTCCACCGGGATGCCCAGCCAGGCGGCCAGGCCGGCCTCGAAATGACAGGCTGCTTCGTACGGGTTGCCGGTGTAATTGATCTCCAGCTGGGACGGAAAGACGGCGGCCACCCCGCTGGAGTGCAGATTGATCGCCCGCTCGTGCTGTCTCAGGCGGGGAATGTACCAGGAGAGGTAGCCACTGCGGTTGAAGTCAATGGACATCATCACCCCCGGGCAAAATCAGGAAACAAACGTGATCCAGTTGGCGCACAAACCCGAAATCTCATAGCTGACGGTTGAGCCTCCTGGTCCGAAGCCGATTCCGGTGGCCTGGGATTGGGATTCGGTGCCCCAGGTCACATCATTCCACCCGGGGCCGAAATGGCCGGTGAAGGTGTCGTAGGCCGAACCGAAATGCCAGGAGCCCGGAGGAGGGTCGTCAGGGTTCTTGGCACAGGCCAGGGCCGATGTCTCAAACACTTTCTGTGAATCAATCCGAGGCGTTCGGTATTTGTCTCTCATGGCACGGCCCTCCGTTCCGGGGGATAAGCGCTGTGGATAAATACAGCAGCAAGGCGGCACGTCCCTGATCAGGATTCCCTTGCAAACCATGATTCAGAAAAGATGAGGAAATGATACCAGACCGGATGCGGCGGGAACAGGCAGGAGGAAATGTCCACGCCCCGGCCGGGGTGTTCGATGAAGTCAGGATTGCACTCGGTTCCGGAAGGATCAGGACAGTTCGACGGTCACCTTCAGTTTTCGCGGCTCATCGCCCTGGCCGCCGGGTGCGCGCATACCGCCCGGACCGCCCATGCCGCCAGCCATCGAGTCGCCGCCCCTCTGGTCGCCACCCATGTGGCTGCCGCCCATGCCGCCGCCCATGCCGCCGTCCATCCCACCGCCCCGTTCACCCCTGTTGCCACGGGAATTCCTCAGCAGTATCAACTGCTGCCGCATTTCCTTGGTCATGTTTCCGCCCTGCAGCTCCAGCTGGACCTTCCGTCCAGCCACGCCCCCGTCCAGGGCCGGTCCGGCAAACAGGGCGTCCAGCGGGAGCCGGAACTCGTAGCAGTAGATATCCCCCTCGAAGTCCGATCCGGCGGCCGTTCCTTCGGGCCGGTTCTCCGGCGTAGTGATCACCCTGCCGCCCTGCTCCACCTCGATCATCCCGGGGGTCGGTATCCCCGTGTTTTCGCCGGTTTCGAAGAGCATCGGCATTCTGCCGCCGCCGGGGCCGCCGCCGGCCCGCATCAGGTTGTCGGACAGGGCCACGCTCCCGTGGTAGCGGACTAGGAGTTCCGAGCCGCCGTCGCCCTGGCCGGATGCCCGAACCACCAGACCGAGCATCCGCAGGCGCCGGGCCAGCTGGAGGTCGCTGCTGCGGGCCATCAGGTAGAGGTACTCGTCATCATTGGCCACGCCCAGCACCAGGCCGTTCATCTCCTCCACCCGGTGGAGCGGGATCGCGTCCCAGTCAGCCCAGGCGCCGTCGGCGGCCATGACGGCGGGCGGGCGCGGGGACTGGAGTTCATCGCCGCCGCAGGCGGTGAGCACCAGCTCCGCGGCCAGGATGAGCAGGACGGCGGTCAGCAGCGAAGCGGTCGGCCCGCGGAATCCGTCGTTCTTCACCTTCTGTCTCCTCCAGGAATTCAGGGCCAGACCGTGGCGTTCACTCGCACCGGTCCCAAGGCGTCATACTTCCGCTACCCTGACAGACGCCGCCGCTCGGATCAAGCCGGCTGGTGGAAAGAAATCCCTGCCGGGGGCACCCCTCCAGGCGCCGCCGGCAGGGATATGGAAACTGGCGGCCTCACAAGGGTCAGTTACTTGTGAAGCTGTTCCAGTTTTTCGAGCTGTTCGGGGGTGAGCAGTGCTTCGATCCTGCTCCTGGTCCGGCTGCTCTGCTCGGCAGTGATCTCGGCCATCAGCTCATGGACCGCCTGGCGCTGTTCATCGGTGAGCTGGAGCTGCTGTGCCAGGTGGTCCAGCAGACCCGTGCCCTCTCCGGCCGGCCCGCGAGCGTGGGGATCACGTCCCATGCCGCGGCCCTTGCGGTCGTGCATGGCGCCCTTCCCCTCCACATCCCCCATGCCCGGCCGCCGCGGCTGCCGCTGCTCCATCTTCTCCTGCTGCTCGGGGGTCAAGACCTCACGGATCCTGTCCCGAGTCTCGGACCGCGGAGGCGGAGTGGACTCCTCGAGGATCTGGCGGATTCGGTCCTGCTGCTCGGGGGTCAGGTCAAGGTGTTCGGTCATATGTTCCAGGCGCCGGGCCGCCATGTCGTCCCGGTCACCGGCATCCGGTCCCCTTCGGCCCTTTCTGCCCTCCCGGCCGGGCCGGGCCTGGTCACCAAGGGTTTCGCGCCGGGCCTTGATCTCTTCCAGCTGTTCCTGCTGCTCGGGTGTCAGGATGTCGGCCAGCGCGGTTTCCACCCGCTGCCGGATCGCGTCCCGTTCGGCGGTCATGATTTCATGCATCGCCTCACGCTGTTCGTCGGTCAGGTCGAGGGCCGCGGCCATCATTTCCGGCTGATGGTGCGGGGCGGCCAGGCCTTGGGGGCCGTGCGGCCCGTCGCCGGTGCAGACCACGGGTTCACCGCTGCGCGGGCAAACCGGTTTTTCATCGGCTGCGGTCCAGGCAATGCCGGAGAAGGCCGCCAGGGCCACCACCAGGATCAGGATCAGGTTGCTATTCAGTTTCATCTCTGTTCCCCTTTTCGAAGATGGAATCCTGTTCTGCATTTGAGACGTGTTTTGGTTCTGCTTCATACCATTAGACAAGGTGCAGCCGAAAAGTACTAACGGCTGCTGATAATGTAGCTCAAAAAAGCGTAAAGAAACCTCAAGCCGCGGTAAAGTTCTATTAACTCTTGCAAATAAAGAACTTTCATGCGGTATACTGAGAAACATCATCCCGTTCGGCTTCGTTCCTGGAAGTGGTTTCACAACCTCAGCTGTGGTTCGAGAGCGAGGCGACGGCTGACGAAAAAGCGCAGCATACTCTGCTGTTGTGATCATTTTAAGGAAGCCGATAACGAAGCTATCGGGCCGCAAGCCGAGGTTG
>JAQAZP010000059.1:0-4168 GCA_032127265.1 Acidobacteriota bacterium | reverse complement strand
GGTGGCCCTGGTGACCACTGCCCTGCTGATACTTGGCGGGCTGCTCTTCGGCCCCATCGTTCAGAAATTCGCCTTTGGCGAGTTCTGGACCGGAGTCCCCTTCGGCTGGGACCTCACCGACAACAAGACGCTGATCGCCTTCGTCTTCTGGGCCATCGCGGTCTGGGCCGGGAGGGGTGGGCGCAATGCCCGTTGGTGGGTTTTCGCCGCCGCGGTGATGATGCTGGTGATCTTCCTCGTGCCCCACAGCATGTTCGGCTCGGAACTGAAGTACAGCTAATAAAAAAAGGGGCCTGTCACGCCCCGGTGTCTGTCCCCATCTTCTCTGTCATTGCGAGGAGCCCGCATAGCGGGCAACGCGGCAATCTCAAAACGCAAGTAACGCGGTAAGGAGATTGCTTCGCTACGCTCGCAATGACAGGCGAGGTTCTGACTACCCGTCGATGTAACCCAGCGACTTCAGCTGGTTGCGCAGGCTGCCGTCACCCTCACTCTCATCGGCCTGACCGACGATCGGTTTTTTAACCTCGCCATTCCCGTAGCTGTCGACCCACTCCATGGCGGCGGGGTTCTTGGTTCCCTCGTCGAAGATGTCGACGAGCACCTTGCCGTCCATGTCCCGGGCCTGGGGGAAACCGGCCATGGCCAGCAGGGTGGGGGCAATGTCAACCACGCTGCTGGCCCCTCTCTGCAGGCGGACGCCTCGGCGGATGCCGGGGCCCAGCGCAATGATGATGCCCTCGGGGTGGTGCACGCCGGAACTGAACTTGCGCCAGACCAGGTCTCCCATGATGCATTCACCGCCCTGGTAGCGAACCACCGTGCCTTTTTCGCTGATCCGTTTGGCCACCAAGTGCTCCTTGAGGTCAATGTTCAGCGAAACCCGCACGTAGTCGGCCCTGTTGCCCGGGTTGTTGATCAATTCGGGGATAAAGAGGGGCAGGTCCACATCGGGCACCCAGAACGTGCCCAGGGCGTTCACCGCCTGGTTGAGGATCTGGTTGGCCCGTTCCTCATCTTCGGTCTGGGCGGTCATGAAGAGGTTGGAGGCGGTGTGAAACCCCTCCAGGTCATCGATGCCCAGGACCTTGATAAGTTCATCAGCCCGAATGCTGACCAGCACTCCGGCTTTTTCGTGACTGCTGATGAGCGACTGGAAACCATGGTCGGAGATGATCATCACCCTGGTCTCGGGACCCAGGCGACCCAGCAGACGGCCCAGGGATCTATCCATCGCGCGGTAGGCGCTGCCGATCACCTGGCCGAACTGCCGCACCTCCTCGTCGGTCACATCCTCAAAACCTTCGCGCTCAAAATACTGCCAGTAGACGTGGGAGATGGGGTCGATGGTCTGGTGGTAATAAAAGGCATATTTTGGCCGCTCGGTGGCCAGCAGATACTCGAAAATGTCTGCGTCCATGGCCAGGGCCATCAGATATTTTTGATAGTGGATCTCGGGCCGGCTGGGCTTGAGCAGGGCGTTATACAGATAGAGTTTCCCCAGGCCGGTCACCGTCGAGAGCTTGACCCCGTGCTTCACCGCCATCAGTACGGCATGCCCCAGTTCGACTCGGGAGGTCTTTTCCGCACCGTTCCGGTAACTGGTTTTAATCTTCTTGATGAACTGCAGTGAGGGGGGATAGGTCAGCGTGTTCCGGGCCAGCCACCCCGGCACCAGGAAACCGTTGAGCTGCACCGGCGGCCAGGTGCAGAGCCATTCGTAAAGACCTGTCTTGCCCCCCCGTTCCTCGAAAATCTCCCAGATGGTCTTGGCCTTGATATCGAGATAGGAGGCATTGAGAAAGTCCCGCACACCATGTTTCTCCGGCATTTTTCCGGTGGCGATGCTGGTCCAGATCATCGGTGAGAAGAGCGGTGTCAGCGATGTCAGCTCGCCGTAGCAACCCTGCTCCATGATCGAGGCAAAGGTGGGCAGCTCATCCCTGGAGACCATGTCATCGAGAATCACCGGGCTGGCGCCGTCCAGGCCGATGATCAGCATCTCCAGGCCGCCCCCGGCGAAGCTCCGGGACGGCGCCCGGAAGAGGGCTGAAACCGGCCAGAACCCGGCCAGGATCAGCAGGGCCACCAGGGTGATGTTTCGCGAGGCCAGCAGTATCCCGCGTCTCAACACACCGTCCCGTTGGCGGAACACCACATACCAGGCGCAGATGAGTCCGGCGGCGCAAAAAAATACAGTAACCAGGAGCAGGGAGAGGAACGGAGTGCCGAAGAGCCCCAGGGCCAGACCCAGCGGCACGCCGGGAATGACCAGGGCGGCAACGATGATCATGGACAGACCGAGGGACGGAAAGGCCTGCAGGCCCTTGCCCGAGGAGGGGAGCAGCCGGGCCAGCAGACCGACGAAGAGGCCGGCCAACAGGCCGGCAGCCGTGGGAAGAAGCACCAGCCAGAGCAACAGATCAACGATACTGTCGATAAAAACGGGGTTGAGGAACAGGAACACCACGGCGGTGAGCAGTCCGGCCGTTAAACCCCACAACGCACCGCAGAAGGCAAGCAGGGGGAGGGTGCCGATATCTCTGTTGATCTGTGTCTGGCTCATCGTATCGAATTCCCTTTCATCGGAAACTACCCTCTCCCGCCGCGGCGGTCAAGATGCATTCCGAAGTAAAATGATAGTAAAATCAACGCTCGAAACATGAGATTATAACATAGCGCAAATCGCCAACGCCCGCCACGACTCACTTCGGACGGATCGGCAGCCACCTTAAGCCGCAGACCCAGGCAGCATTCTTGTCCTGGTCCCACCGGCTCTCTATAATATCCGAATTATGGGTCATCCCCCTCGAGCGAAAACGTATCCGGCAGCCTGGTTTGCCCTCGGATTCCTGGCCACCATCTGCCAGGTGCTGCTACTCCGTGATTTTCTCGTTGTCTGCAGCGGCAGCGAGCTGGGCATAGCCCTGTTGCTCTGCACCTGGCTCGTGGGCATCGCCGCCGGCGCCACGATCAACATTCCCCTGCAACGGGCAACCACTGCGCCCCTGGCCCTGCTGCCCCTCTGCCTCACCGCCCTGGCACTCTCCTGCCCCGCCGGACTGGCCGCCGTGCGGCTGGCCGGCCTGCTGGCTGACGCGCCGGCCGGTTCCCTGGCCTCCCTGGGCCAGTTGGCCGTGGTTGCCCTGGTGGCGGTCCTGCCTCCCGGGCTGCTCGTGGGCATGGCCTTTCCCCTGGCCTGCGCCGCGGAATCGGTTTCGTCCGGCCGGGGCACCGCATCCATCGGCCGGGTCTATGCCTGGGAAGCGGCCGGGAGCTTCGGCGCAGGCCTGATACACACCTGGCTGCTGGTGACGCTGCTGCCGGCGATGCAGACGGCTCTGCTCTCCGCATCCCTGCTCTGCCTCACCGCCGCCTGGCTGGCCCGGCGGCCCGGCGGCAAGGCCAGGGGCGGCCGCCTGCTCACCGCCGGCCGGTGGTCTGCCGGGACCATGGGACTGCTGCTCCTCACCATGGGGCTCCTCCCCATCCTCGGAGGCCGGCTTGACCGTTGTACCCTGGAGCAGCGCTGGTCACGGCTGCACCCCGGCATCAAGCTTCTGGAGACGCTGGAAACCCCCTATCAGCGGCTGGAGGCGGGCCGGATGGGAGACCAGACCGTCTTTGTGGCCAACGGCTCGGTGCTCGCTTCCTACCCCGATCCCTACAGCGCAACGCTGTGGGGCCACTTCGTCCTCTCCGCCCATCCCGCTCCCCGGCGCGTCCTGCTGGTGGGCGGCCTGGAATCAGGTCTGCTGGCCGCCATGCTCCGCCACCCCGGAGTGCAGGAGATCCGTTGCCTGGAACAGGACCCGGCGCTGCCGGCCCTCTACCGAAGGTTTGCCACGGGAGATGACCTCCTGGCCCTGGACGATCCGCGATTCACCCTGACTTCCGGTGACGGCCGGCAGTGGATCAACCGCCAGGCCAGGGGAGCCGGCCGCGGCCCCCCTGAAACCTGGGACCTGGTGGTCATCCTGCTCCCCGATCCCACCACGGCAAAAATCAATCGCTACTACACCAGGGAATTCTACGCCGCCTGCAGCAGCCTGCTGAAACCGGGCGGTGTCCTGCTCTGCCGGGCCACCGCTTCGGCCAACTACCTCGAAGATGAAGCCGGGTCTTCGGCCCGCTCGGTGTATGCCACCCTGGGCCAGGTGTTTCCCGT
>JAQAZP010000058.1:0-5257 GCA_032127265.1 Acidobacteriota bacterium | reverse complement strand
TGTTGGGCCATAAGGGTGCCACGCTGTGGTTCACGGGCTTGTCCGGTAGCGGCAAGAGTACGGTGGCAGTGGAGCTCGAAGGAACGCTGAATGAGCTGGGTGTTCTGTCCTATCGACTGGACGGTGATAATGTCCGTATGGGTATTAACAAGAATCTGGGTTTTTCTGCGGAGGATCGCACAGAGAATATCCGTCGTATTGGCGAGGTTGCCAAATTGTTTGTCGACAGTGGTGTGGTCGCCCTGAGCAGCTTTATCAGCCCCTACAAGGCCGACCGGGATCAGGTCCGGGCCCTGCACGAGGAGGCTGGTATGGATTTTATTGAAATCTATGTCGACTGCTCACTGGAGGCTGCAGAGGGCCGCGATCCCAAAGGTCTATACAAAAAAGCCCGGGCCGGAGAGATCAAGAATTTTACGGGGATCGATGATCCTTACGAGGAACCGTTCAAACCGGAAATTCACCTGCACTCCGACAAGCAAAGTCTGGAAGAAGAAGTGCAGGAAATTCTTAGTGTGCTGCGTGAGCGCGGCATCATCAGCAAGTAACCAGGAGAACCCAATGATCAAGCCACACGGCTCGGATAAACTCAACCCGCTGTTTGTCTACGACAGTAAAAAACGCACAGCTCTGCTGGCGGAAGCAGAGGCGTTACCCTCCCTATTACTCAACTCGGCGGCTGCGGCCAATGCGGTCATGCTCGGCGGCGGCTATTTCAATCCGCTGACCGGATATATGAATCTTGCCGACTCGCTGAGTGTCGCTGAGAAAATGCACACCGTGGACGGTCTGTTTTTTCCTGTACCGATAGTCAATATGACTACAGAGACGGGCCTCAAGGCGGGCACTCGTATCGCCCTGCGAGACCCGAATGTGAAGGGTCATCCCGTCCTGGCGGTGATGGACGTGGATGCGGTGGAGCAGGTCAGCGAAAAGCAGATTGAGTTCATGGCAGAGAAAATTTTTCGTACCCTTGATCCGAAACATCCCGGCGTAGCCACTTTCAACAGCCTGGGCAGAACCCTGCTGTCGGGTCCCATCCAGGTACTGAACTTTTCCTACTTCCAGACCGATTTCCCCGATACCTTCCGCACTGCTGTGGAGATTCGCAATGAAATTGCTGAGCACGGCTGGGAAAAAGTGGTGGCATTCCAGACACGAAACCCCATGCACCGGGCCCACGAAGAGTTGTGCCGCATGGCTTACGAGCAGTTGGACGCGGATGGAATCCTGATCCACATGCTGCTGGGCAAACTGAAGAAGGGTGATATCCCCGCCGACGTCCGCGATGCCGCCATCCGCAAGATGGTGGAGATCTACTTCCCACCCAACACCGTGCTGGTCACCGGCTACGGCTACGACATGCTTTACGCCGGACCTCGCGAGGCCGTGCTGCACGCCGTGTTCCGTCAGAACTGCGGTTGCACCCACCTGATCGTCGGCCGCGACCACGCCGGCGTAGGTTCCTACTACGGCGGTTTCGACGCCCAGGCCATTTTCCACGACGAAGTGCCCGAGGGTGCCCTGGAACTCAAGGTATTCGAGGCTGATCACACCGCCTATTCGAAGAAGCTCAACAAGGTGGTTATGATGCGCGACCATCCAGATCACACCAAGGAAGACTACGTATTCCTCTCCGGCACCAAGGTCCGTGAAATGCTGTCCAACGGCGAAGACCTGCCGGGTGAATTCTCCCGTCCCGAAGTGGCCAAAATCCTGATGGCGCACTACATGTCCGAGTAGCAGATACGGTAGCCTCAGGACTATCGGATAATGCAACGAGGGCTCTTTCCCTGAACCTGGGGAGGGGCCCTCGTTTTTTTGTAGCGGCATGGTTTGGGGGCCGGCAGGTCAGCGGCGGCTGTCTGGGGAAGGCGGGGACGCAAGGTCCAGGACCTGCCCGGCGCAGCGGCGGTAGGCCCCCGGCGTGCCCAGGCGCCGGCGCACGTCACGCAGGGCGTTGCGCAGACGGGCCCCAGTGGCCGGGTCCAGCAACCGCACGAGCTCGGACTCCAGGCGTTGCGCAGTGAGGTCGTCCTGGATCAGCTCGGTGGCCACCTCCTGTTCGGCGATGAGGTTGACCATGGCAAAGTGATCCAGCCGTACCAGGGCTTTACCCAGGAAATAGGTCAGCGGATGCACCCGGTAGACCACGGTCATGGGCACCAGGTGCAATGCCGTCTCCAGGGTCACGGTTCCCGAGGCCACCAGTGCCGCATCGGCGGCCCGGAGCACCGGGTAGAGCTGCTCTTCGGGCACCACGGTCAGGCCGGGGACCGGGGATTCGGCCAGCAGGCGGTCCATTACCCCGTCCTTTTCCAGGTGGGCGGCGCGTACCAGCATCAGGCGCAATGGGCGGCTGGACGTGGCCTGCCGTGCCGCCTGAAGGACCACGGGGAGGATGCGGCACACCTCGTTCTTGCGACTGCCGGGGAGCAGGGCCACCACGGTCTCCTCCGCCGTGAGACCAAGTTGATCGCGGGCTTTTTGACGGTCTTGCGGCGCCGGTTCAGGACCCACCACGTCCAGCAGGGGATGGCCCACAAAAACCGTATCGATGCCCCCGGCCCGGAACAGCGCTTCCTCGAATGGGAAGATAACCAGCATCCGGTCCACCATCCGGGCCAGGGTCTTGATTCTCCCGCGGCGCCAGGCCCAGACCTGGGGGCTGATGAAATAGGCCACCGGTATTCCCAGGCTTCTGGCGAAGCGGGCCAGGCGAAAATTGAAGTCGGGGAAATCCACCGGGACGAAGACCTGCGGCTTGTGGGAGCGCATGGCGGCCTTTAGCGTGCGGAGACAGGTGAGGATGCGGCCCAGGCCGGAGAGCACTTCCACCAGACCGGCGGTGCCGAACACTCCTTCCCCGGAGTGGCAGGGCTGGAGGCCGGCGTCACGCATCCGCTGTCCGCCCATACCGGTGATCCGCACGCCGGGGGCCTGGCGGGACAGCTCCCGCATCAATCCGGCACCGTGGAGATCACCGGAAGATTCGCCGGCCACGATCATGATGGTGGGCTGGTTGGCCATCCGTCCTCCGGTGCCCCGACCCTCAAGTGCGCAGGGTGAGCACCATGTAGCCGCCGCCAATGCCGAAGAAGATGTTCGGCGCCCAGGCGGCCAGCAGCGGTGGGAGCGCTCCCAGATCGCCAAGTTGCTGGCAGAAGGCGATGCAGATCCAGTAGAAGATGCCGAGGGAAATGCTGATACCGATACCGTACAAGCTTCCCCGTTTGCCAAGGTTGAAAGCAAAGCTGATTCCCAGCAGGACCATCACCAGCGGCACCACCGGCATGGCCATCTTGGAGTGCAGATCCACCAGCAGTTCCGGTTCCACCTGGTAGCCGCTGACCTTTAACTCCTCGATGTAGTTGCGCAGCTCGCTCCAGCTCATCTGCTCCGTTTCCTTCCACTCCTTTTTAAAGTAGAGCGGAGGCTCGTGGAACGGAAACGTCTTCCGTTTGAAATCCTCGTAGGACATTTCCACCCCGCGGGCAAAGGCCTTGGACCAGCCGTTGTTCATCTCCCAGGCCCCATCGACGTATTTGGCGTGACGGGCGTAGGTCCAGCGCTTGAGCGAGAAATCCGTTGGTGAGAATTCGAAAACCGAGAGGCCGGCAATAATCTGCCGGTCGAAATTGATGTTTTCGTAGTTGTAGATCCTGTTTCCATCCTCACCGAACATCCACTTGCGGATACGGTAGCGTGAACTCACCGGCCGGCCCTTGATCTCGTCCCGCAGCCGGTCATACTCGGTATTGGAGGTGGGAAGAATCCGCTCCTCAATGTAGAAGTTGAACACCGAAGTGAATACGGCGACCATGATCACGGCGAGGGAGGCGCGGTAGAGGCTGATCCCCCCGGCCTTGATGGCGGTTACCTCGTTGTGCTTGGAAAAAATGCCGAAAGTGACCAGGGTGCTGACTAGGTTGATGATCAGCATCACAAAAAAGATAATCTGTGGCAGGTAGAACTGGTAGTAGCCCAGCACGGTATGCAGCGGTATGTCGTTCTTGACGATATGGTCGAACATCTGGAAGAAGTCGACAATGACGAACAGGGAGAGGAAGCCGATGAAAACCATGAAAAACACACGCAGGTACTGGGAGAGGATGTAACGGTCAAGCAGGTTGGGGAAGGGGATATGGATCCGGCGGAAGGCATACCGCCTGCTGTCCGTATCACGGAAGGGCAGGGGCAGCTGTCCGTCACCGGGAACGCCGGCTTCCACAGGGGGCAGGGTGCGTCGGGAGAACCGCCGGACAAGCCCCTGCCAGAAGTTCAGCATTGCGGCCGATAGATCGAAGTTGACGTTGCGGCTGCGCAGGTTGAGCAGTACCAGGCCGGCGCCGCCCAGCAGTAGATTGGGCAGCCACATGCCCAGCACCGGGGGTATCTTCTCCTGAATCGACATGGCTTCCCCGGTATCGATCATGATCCAATAGATGATGATCACCCCGATAGCCAAGGCGAAACCGGACGACTTGCCGCCCCGTGAATTAGAAATGCCGAGGCTGATACCGATCACCGCCAGCACCAGGCAGCTGAAGGGTATGGAAAACTTCTTGTGGATGTTAATCCAGGCCAGATTATGGCGAGACTTCAGTTCGGGGATGTTGCTTTCCCGGGCCACCTGCAGTAGCTCGCTGATGGTTTTGGCCCGCAACTTGGGATCGTGGACCTGGTCCCGCCGGGTCTTCAGGCGGTTTTCCCTGAGCAGGCCGTCCTTGAGCAGCACCCGCATCTGGCCAAACTGGCTGAACTGATACTTGTCCGGTTCCTTTGCATCGCTGGCGTTTATTGTGCCGTCGAAGAGTGTAAGCCACAGCTTGTCGGTCTGGTCATCGTAGCGCAACTGGGCTTGCTGGGCATTGATGATTTTCCGGCCTTCCTCTATGGAGGATTCGGCCAGCAACACACCCTGCCAATCGTGTCCGTTTTCCGTGTAATCATTGAAATAAATAACCTTATTGGCGAACTCCTCGTAAAATGTCCGGGGCTCGACGGTGCTGGACAAGGCCAAAGAGAAAATTTCCTCCTCCAGACGAAGCAGGGTTCTGTTGCCCCATGGCAGGAAGAAAACCATCAAATACAAGGTTATCAGGAACGCACCGGTGGCAAAGACCAGGGTTGGGCCCAGAAGGCGCTGCAGGCTTATACCAGCGGAACGAAAGGCAACGATCTCACTGTCCGCGGACAGACGGCTGAATGCGACGATTATTCCCAGCAGAACCGAGATCGGAAGAGCGTCGTGTAG
>JAQAZP010000057.1:0-3933 GCA_032127265.1 Acidobacteriota bacterium | reverse complement strand
CTGGCACAGCTGTTCCACCTCCGAACGCACCACGTTCAGCAGCAGCCGGTGAGTGGCGAAATTGGTCTGGTAGAACGCGGAGTCCGGCACCAGGACCCGCCCGCCCGGCAACAGCGGCTCTTCAACGTCAAAGGTCTTTGGCGGCAGCGGCGCCTCGGGGGGCGGGGGTATCAGCCAGTCCTGGTAGGCCTGCCGGCCGTCGGAGCGGAAGACCACCTGGTGCGGCAGCCGCCCCGGCAGCTCAGACTCCCTGATGTGCTTCTGCACCGCGGCCACGGCGAGGTTGATCCCCTCCTCGGCGATCAAGCAGTTTTCCACCGGCAACAGATCCCGGCCGTGCCGGGCCCGGAAGCCCAGATACTGCTCACCCTGGCGCTTGCCCATGGAATGGAGGGCGATCTTGTTCCGGTAGCCGTAGGGCAACGGGCAGGCCACCGTCGGCTCCGCCTGGATCCCTTCCAGCCCGCCGATCCGTTCCAGGGCGTCCTGGACCTGCTTGGTCTTCAGTTCAAGCTGGTGGGGGTAGTCCATGTGCTGGTAGCGGCAGCCGCCGCATGGACCGTAGATCGGGCAGGGCGGTTCCGTCCGGTGGATGGAGGGCTCGATCACCTCCACCAGATCGGCCTCCAGAAACTTCTTGCGCACAACGATGACCCTGGCCCGCACCAGCTCGCCGTCGATCACGTCCTCGATCAAAGCCACCCGGCCGTCGTCCAGCCGGGCCACACCCCGGCCGTCGGAGGCGATGTCGAGAATGCGCAGATCCAGCTGTTCTCCGATGCCGGGGCCATCAGCTTCCGCCTGGTCAGCGTTCTGTTCGTCCATTCCCATTTCCCGCTCTTTCCTTTTGGATGACCATCCGGGCCAAACCCCGGCGAGCAGGAGAAGATACGTTATTCGGTACAGGGATGTCCAGCAGGAAGGTGGCTATTTCACATGAAAAAATAAGGGTTTAAGTGCTCAAACAGTCAAGATCAGGATCGAAAAGCGGGATTGCCATTGCCGTTGCTAGCTATCCGCTTACCGTACAAAATTCAGGGGTCAGGCGTTTCCGCCTAACCCCTTTATTTTCTTGGTAGCGCTACGGGGAATCGAACCCCGGTCTGATGACTGAGAATCACCTGTCCTAACCCCTAGACGATAGCGCCACACGTTTTCAAAGACCCGTTGCCGGCCATGGCTGGGATGCAGGGATTCGAACCCCGATAACATGATCCAGAGTCATGTGTCCTGCCGTTGGACGACTTCCCAACACTTTTGACCCGCCGGGACGTCCCGGCGAAGTCGCAATTATTAATTCAGATTGCCCCTTCATGTCAAGTAAAACATGCACCCCGATGGAGCATGATCGACCGGGGCGCGATGTGTGCTAGGGCGCCGAAGCGGTGATGGAGCAGGAACCGGTATCCGTGTCTCCCGAGGCCGCAAACGGCGGCTGGTTGTACGGCGCCGGTGTCACGTCTTCCGCCGTGAGCGTGAAGGCGTTCAGACCCACCAGGGACCCGAGGCCCGGGAACGATTGGTTCCAGACCGAAATGAAGACCTCCGAGGGGCTGAGATTCGTCCAACCGGCGCGCCAGTTGGTGTAAGACGTCCCGCTGGCGATGACCACGTCGATTCTGGCCGCGGCCCGCCGGTTCTCGACGGTAAGGTTTGTCAAATCAGCGGTGAACTGCGAGACGAAGGGCAGAGCGCCGGTATCGGGCAAGCAGGTCAGGCCCGCGCCCACCGTGTCGGTCGGGGGCGTCGTTCCGATGAACCAGTCGAGAACCCGGGTCATCACCAGGTCGCGGTCGGTCTGGTTGTCGATGGCCTCGAAACCGAACGCCATGTAAAGCAGTTTGTAATCACCGTCATAGCGCACCGACGCCACGGCAGAACCGTCGTAGGTCCAGCAGGCAGTAGAACCGCCGGCGGCGTTGATCTGGGAAGGATAGGTCTGGTTGTTGGCCCCGTCGCCGCCGCTGATCGCCAGATCCAGCCCATCGCTGATCAGGTCGCCGCCCACGCCGAGAAGGGTGGTGTCGTTGAAGTCATCGGTGACATACGTCGCCTTGAGGTAGGTACCGTAGAAGGAAGAGGAGCCGATGTCATAGCCGATGTCCTGGCCGGAGATGAAGAGTGAACGGCCGCTGTTCAGGAAGGCGGTCAGGGCCGTCTGATCGGCGCTGGTCAGGGTAGCGGACCAGTCGTCACCGGTGAGCCAGACCACCGCGCTGTACTGCAGCAGGTCGCCGGCCGAGGGGCTGCCCTGGCTGGTCACGGTCCAGAGGTCGTGGCTGTAGCCGGCGTTGGTGATCGCCGTTGCGAAATATCCCTGGTAGTTGCTGCCGGCGTCATCGTCCACCAGCAGCACCGGGGGCAGGCCAACGGAAAGGGTGAAGCTGTCGGTGACGGAAAGCCCCCCGTCGCCGGTGATCTGCATCGAAATCGTGGCCGGGTGACCCACCGGCGTCCCGGGAGCGGCCTGGACGGTGAAGGTGTCGCCGCTGTTGATGGCCGTGCCGAAGGAGCCGATGGTGCCGTAACTGCCGGCAGCGTCCACCAGGGTGATGTAGGGATCGCTCTCGGAGAGGGTCACCTGGACATTGGTCACCTCGAGGAAACCCTGGTTCCCCAGGGTTACCGTCATCTGGGCTGTTTCACCGGCGTCGAGACGGCCGTCGGCATCGAGAATCTCGTGGGAGGTGTAGGCGATCACCGCGCTGCTCGAGAGGTCCACCAGGTAGTCCATCATCGGCAGGTTCTCGGCGAGGTGGGTCGGGATCTGGTCATCCTGCCAGAACGACTCGCCTACCTCAGGGGTCAGGGCGAGGATTTTCGGCTTGGTGCCCTGCTCGCCGTACATCCAGTCGTTGGCGTCGCCGTTGGTGTTGTAGAGCAGTTCCCAGGCCGTGCCGGTGGAGTAGCCGTTCCAGCCGGCCATCACGTCGGTCATCGCCGTGAACATGCCGTTGTCCGGCGTGTAGATGTCGGCATAGCCCCAGGCGTAGAGCAGGTAGTTGCCGTAGCTGTGGTAGTTGAGCCCGGTGACGAACTCGTGGGCGTTGCAGAAATCGCGCACCGCCTGGATCTCCGGCTCGGAGAAGGCGGACGGGCCACGGTAGGTCTCGTCGCTGGTGTAGGGGCTGGAGCCGACGTTGTCATACCCCCACTGGTAGCCGTAGTTGCGGTTGAGGTCGACGCCGTAAGTGCCGTCGCCGTTATTCCGCCGGTTCTTGCGCCACATGCCGCTGGAGTAAGTCTCGTTGTAGATGTAGCCGTCGGGGTTGACGATGGGCACATACCAGATCTGGCAGTCGTCCACCCGCCGGGTATCGTCAGCGTCGATCCCATAGTTGCTGAGCAGTTTAGATGCGTGCTCCCTGCAGAGCGTCGGGCCGATGGGCTCGCGGGCGTGGTGCGCCCCGGTGATCAGCACCTCGGGCTCGATGGGGTCCTCGGTGGCCGCATCGTCGGAGACCTTGAGGGCGAAGATCGCCACTCCATTGTGGCTGTAACCGATGGTCTCCAGCCTGGTCAGTGCCGGGTAGGCGGCGGCCAGCGCCTGGAACGCCGCCAGCGACTCGGCGTAGGTGTCGTAGTTGCCGAAGGAGATCCGCGAGTCGCCCATCTGCTCTTCCAACGCCTTGCCCGTGTCGGGGATGCGGACCTGCACGTCGAGGCCCCGCAGACGGAGCGAATCGATGCGGGTCGGGTGCACCACCAGGTCAATCCATTGTCCCCGGGCAACCGCAGCAATATCCAGGTCATCAAGGGCCAGTATCTTCTCCAGGTCACCCTTCTGGTCGATGGTGATTCGAACAATGGCCCGCAAGCCATCGTCGGGAGCCACATTGGCCGCTGCACCGGCAGAAACGGCAAGAATCACTACGGCCACAAGAAGAAAACAGCGCTTCAACATCTGAACCTCCGATATTGTCTCGATGCACG
>JAQAZP010000056.1:0-22018 GCA_032127265.1 Acidobacteriota bacterium | reverse complement strand
CTCTCGCCCCGGTGCTCTGCCTGTTGCTCTGCGGCACGAGCCACCTGCCGGTCATGGCTGGTGAAGGCGATTCCGCGGCCGAAACCGGGGAAGAGTCGCTGGAGCGGATCGAACTGCCCGAACTGGTGGTCACCGCCAACCGCCTGGAAACGCCGCCGGACAAGGTGGGCAGCTCGGAGACCGTGATCACCCGTGAACAGCTGGACCGGCTGCAGCAAGTCACCGTCTTCGAGGTGCTGAAAAACGTGCCGGGCCTCGACCTGTCACGAAGCGGTGGGCCGGGCAGTCCCGCCTCGGTATTCATCCGCGGCGCCAGCTCCGGGCAGACCCTGGTGCTGATCGACGGCGTGGAGGTCAACGATCCCATCTCCACCACCCGCTCGTTCAACTTCGCCGACTTGACCACCGACAACATCGAGCGCATCGAAATCGTCCGCGGCCCCCAGAGCACGCTCTACGGTTCGGACGCCATCGGCGGTGTGATCAACATCATCACCCGCAAGGGTGAAGGCCGACCCTCCCTCTCCCTCTCACTGGAAGGCGGCTCCTTCAACAGCTGGCGCGGTCAGCTCTGGTCCGGCGGGGGCGGCGACAAGGCACACTACTCTCTCGGAATTTCCCGCCAGACCACCGACGGCATCTCGGCGGCCGCCGAGAACCAGGGCAACACCGAGGCCGATGGCTACGAGAACAGTACGGTCTCGGCCCGGGTGGGGTTCACCCCCACCGAAAACTTCGGGCTGAATGTCATCGCCCGCTACGTCGATTCCACCACCGATCTGGACAACTTCGGCGGCAGCTATGGCGACGACCCGAACCACGTGGGCGACCGGACCCAGCTGGTCCTGCGCACCGAGGCGGAGCTGACCCTGCTGGACGATCTCTACCACCAGAAACTGGGCATCTCGATCACCGACATCGACCGCCGGTTTAGCAACGGCTTTGACGAGGCCCACCCGGTGGACAAGAGCGAAAGCAGCTTCAAGGGGTCGATCTTCAAGATCGACTGGCAGCACAACTTTCACCTGGACGAGGACAACACCCTGACCCTGGGGCTGGAAACCGAGGAGGAGAAGGGCGACTCGTATGTCTACTCCGAGAGCGCGTACGGACCGTACACCAGCGTCTTCGATGAGCAGACCGCACGGACCAGCGGCTACTACATCCAGGACAGCATCGCCGTCTTCGACCACTGGTTCACCACCGCGGGAATCCGCATCGACGACCACGACCGCTTCGGATCCGAGGTCACCTGGCGGGTGACCTCCGCCTGGCTCGTCCCGGGTGCCGGCACCACCGTGCGGGGCTCGGTGGGCACCGGGTTCAAGGCGCCGTCCCTCTACCAGCTCTTCTCCGAATACGGCAACGTGGAGCTCGAGCCGGAAAGGAGCCTGGGTTGGGACGTGGGCCTGGAACAGGTCATCGCCGGGGGCAGGGGCTCGGCCGGCGCGGCCTGGTTCGCCAACGACTTCGATGACCTGCTGGATTTCGATCCGGTCAATTACGTCTACCAGAACATTACCGAGGCGCAGACCCAGGGTTTGGAAGCATTCGCCACGATGCAGGTGAGTGAGAACATCGACCTGGCGGGCAACTACACCTTCACCGACACCGAGGACAAGACCACCGGCGAGGAGCTGCTGCGCCGGGCCCGGCACAAATGGGGGATCAACGCCAACTACAGGTTCCTGCAGCAGGGCAACCTCAATCTCGACCTGCTCTACGTGGGCAACCGCAAGGACAACGATTTCTCCACCTGGCCGGCATCGGTGGTGGACCTGGATTCGTATTTTCTGGCCACCCTGGCCGGCTCCTGGAAATTCGGCGAGCACATTCAGCTCCTGGGCCGGCTGGAGAACCTGCTGGACGAAGAGTACGAAACCGTGTGGGGATACGGCACCCCGGGAATCGGCGGCTACATCGGTCTGAAGTTCAGCCTCTGATCAAAGTTCCGGTTGCTGTTTCCTTTTGAAACAGGTATATCTTCATGGTGAAAACACCTTGTGCGGGGTGACATCATGCGGATGGTGAACCGCTCTGACATGCTCGGCGTCGCGATGGCCATGGCTCTCGCGGCGCTTTTCTCTTTTCCCGCCCTTGCCACCGACATACGGGTTCCAACCGACTACCCCACCATCCAGCAGGCCATCGATGCGGCCGTCACCGGTGACACGGTGCTCGTTGCGAACGGCGTGTGGAGCGGAGAAGGGAACCGGGACCTCGACCTCCGGGGCCTGTCGATCACCGTGGCGGCGGCCGGCGGCATTGCCGACTGCATCCTCGCCCCTGAGGGGAGCGAGGCCGAGCCTCACCGGGCATTCGATTTGCATCGCAACGAGGGGCGCAGTGCGGTGATACGCGGGTTCACCATCCGCGGCGGCCACGTGGCCGGTGATTTCAGCGAGGATGACGGGGCAGGCATCCGCCTGCGCGGATCGTCCCCCTCGATTCTCGACTGCATCTTCTTCAACAACGGGAGCGGCGGCGCCGGCGGCATCGCCTGCCTCCAGGGTTCGAACGCGCTGATCGAGGGCTGTACGTTCAACGAGAACTCCGGTTTTGACGGCGGCGGCGCCGTGGGCTGTGAAGCCTCGTCCCCGGTGATCAGGGACAACCTGATGATCTTCAACGGTGTCTACCGCTCCGGCGGCGCCAGCTATTGCTACTGGGGTTCGTCACCCGAGATCATCGGTAACCAGATCGTGGAGAACTCAGCCGAGCTGGGCGGCGGGATATTCTGCGGGCTGAACAGCTCGCCGCTGATCGAGGGTAACGTGATCAGCGGCAACAGCAGCGTTTTCTACGGCGGCGGGATTTCCTGCAACGAAGCCGCTTCGCCGTAGATCCTCAACAACCTCGTGCGGGACAATATCTCCACCCTCGGCGGCGGCCTCGATGTCTCCTACGACTCGAATCCGCTGATCGAGGACTGTACTTTCTCCGGCAACCAGGCGCTGCTCGGCGGCGCGATCCACATCATCGAGAGCGGCCTGGTGATCAAGGGCTGCATTTTCTGGGGCAATACCGCGGACGATGGTGCGGCCATTGCCCTGCGCTACTTCTACCAGTTGGCAATGGTGCACATCTCTTGGTGCGACCTCCAGGATGGGATCCACCTGGAGGAGGGGAGCAGCATCGACTACGGACCGGGAATGATCAATGCCGACCCGCTCTTCATCCGCGGCCCGGACGGCTCCTGCTACCTGAGCCAGATTGCCGCCGGCCAGGGAGCGGACAGCCCCTGCCTCGATGCCGGCGACCCTTCGATCGCCCTGCCCCCCGGTTCCACCCGCACCGACCACTGGCCCGACCAGGGCGTGGCCGACATGGGCTTTCACCGCGAGCCGAACTGGGCCCCGATCTGCGACGTCGACGGTTCGGGCCGGGTGGACGGTTGGGACCTGGCGGCCCTCGCCCTGGCCTGGGGGGCCACCGCCGGTGAGCCGCGCTACGATCCCCGGGCCGATTTCGACAACAGCCGCACCGTGGACGGTGAGGACCTGGCCATCCTGGCTTCGGTGTTCGGGGAAACGGTGTAGCCGCGGTTTACATCGCCGCCGTCCCGCTGACCCTCCTGCCGTAGAAGGCCATCTCTGCCGGATCGGACCGCCAGCCAGTGGGCAGCCCCAAACGGACCATCCCCTCTGCCGAAACGGCCATGCTGCGCACGACAACGTTCACCTCCCGGGGTTCGGCATCGGTGAAAAGATAGACCGGTTCCCGGAAGGAGAGGACCACCGGCGGGCGGCCAGGCTTTCGGCGGTGCGGACCAGCTTCCCGCTGTGCCGCCAGGCCAGCAGCGCTGTGTTCTCGTCGTCCGGGTGGGCCGCGAGATAGAGGGCGCTGCCGGTTACCCCCAGACGCTGGATGGCCAGGCGCAACTCGGCGGCGTCCGGCCCGGCATCGGATGCCACAGACGGGATGACGGCCGGGAACAGGGCGATCAGCAGGGTGAAGAGAGCCGCCCGTCCGAACACGAGGCGTCCGGCCGGGCGGCGGAATGAACTGGACATCACGGTTGTTTCATGTCGTCGAGGATGCCGGTGATTCGGGCTTTCTGGATCTCGTCCGTCGTCAATTCCAGGGCCCTGGTGTATTGCTTCACCGCCTGGTCGATCTTGCCCGCGGCGCGGTAGGCCTCACCGAGACTGTCGTAGGTGTTCCAGGAGCCGGGGTGGTCGGCCATGTTCTTCCTGAACACTTCGATGGCCTGATCCATCTTGCCCTGCTGCATGAAGGTGTAGCCGATGAGATTGACCTCCGCCTCGTTGCCGATCTCCAGGGCCCGGGTCAGAATCTCGACGGCCTGCTCCGTCTGGCCGGCCTGCTCCAGCAGACCGGCCTTGATCACCAGGTTGTTGGCGTTCTCCTGGATGCCGATGGAGCGGTCGATCCACTGCAGGGCTTCCTCGGAATTGATATTGTTCTGCAGGCAGTAGTTGGCCGCATCGCGCCAGCCCCACCAGAAGAAGGCGGGCAGCGACTTGAGGTCGTTGCGCAGCTTGTCCAGCACCAGCGTGTGGGTATCAACGTCGATCCGCACCGGCACCCGCTTGCCGCCCCAGCGCAGCTCCATCAGGGCTGATTCCCCGGTGAGGTCGGCGAAGCCGTATTCCAGCCACTCGGTGAACTCGGCATCGAACACCGGCACCTCTACCCGCAGGGCATCGGCAGTTTCGTCGTAGAAGAAGCTGCCCCAGGAGAGGTGGTCGTTGCTGAAGATCACGGTCCAGTCGGTTTCGCTGGGAATGGTGTGCAGCCCGTAGGTTCCGGCGGCCAGGTCCTGCCCTTCGACGTTCACCGGGTGGCTGAAGGTGACGGTGGTGTTCTCGTTGGCCCCGGCCCGCCAGACCTGGCCGTAGGGCACCAGCCCGCCATAGAGGGTGCGTCCCTTGACCCCCGGGCGGTGGTAGTTCACCGTCACTGTTGAGATCCCGATGGTCTGGCTCACCGATGCCGCCTGGCTCACCCTGGGCAAACCGGTGATCTGGGCCACCGCCGGCACTGCCGTGGCAATCATGGCCGCCAGTGCCGCCATACAGACCAATCCCTTTATTGTGATTCTCACCGTCTGGTCCTCCCCGAGAATGAGCCCTGTGCACCTGGGCCTGTTTCTGGACTACCCGTTTGTTGTTACCAATAGAAAAAAGTATACCACGCGGATATGGATCGGGAGGCGTTCTGTCCCGGGGCCCTCCGGTATACATGGGGCCGGCATTTCTCTATCATTGAGACAATAAAAATCACTGCCGAGCGGAGTCATTGATGGCGGAAGCGAAGAAGAAACAGACCTGGTTCGAGAGCACCTGGGTCTCCACCACCTACTTTGCCGAAGGGTTGCCCTACATGATCATCAGGGCGCTCTCCGCCTACTACTTCACCCGTATCGGCCTGCGCGAGGCGGTGATCGGCATGGCCAATCTCTATGGCCTGGGCTGGAACCTCAAATTCCTCTGGGCCCCCTTTATCGACATCTTCGGCAGCCGGCGGGGCTGGCTGCTCAAGATGCAGGGGATCCTGGTCATCGGCTTTTTGCTGGTCTCGCTGCTCACCCTTTTTGGCCCGCCGGTGCAACAGACCGGGGAGGATGGCGAGGTTACGCTGGTGGAGAGCCCGCTGAAGGCCTCGATCAAGAGCCGGGTGCTCTCCCTCGTGGGGATGGACGAACTTGACCCGGTGACCATGACCTGGGCCATCGCCATCCTCTTTTTTATCCTCGCCCTGGTGGCCGCGACCCACGACATCGCCATCGACGGCTACTATCTCGAGGCCTTGACGGACAAGGACCGCCAGGCCGGCTATTCGGGGTTTCGCACCAGCGCCTGGCGGGTGGCTATCCCCTTTGCCCGCAGTTTCCTGGTCTGGATCGCCGCGGTCTCCTTCTGGTCGATGAGCTTTCTGGTGGGCGCCCTGACCCTCTTCGGCTGCTTCCTCTTTCACTACTATTTCCTGCCCCGGCCCCAGACGGACACGGGCAAGAACATCCAGGGCGCCGGCGATTTCTGCCGCACCATGACCCGGGCCTTCGTGGTCTATCTCCGGCAGCGGCGGGTCTGGATCATCATCCCCTTCATCATTCTCTACAAGCTGCCCGACGAGATCATGTTCTCCATGAATACCACCTTCCTCATCCGCGAGTTGCGGATGAGCGACGCGCAGTATGCCTACCTCTTCACCTGGTTCGGTTTTGCCGCCAATGTGGCCGGCGCCATCTGGGCCGGAAAGCTGATCAGGAAGCACGACCTTTTCCGGGTGATCTGGCCGCTGACCCTGGTGATGTATCTGAGCAACGTGCTGTACGTCTTTCTGGCCTGGTTCCGGCCCACCGCCGATGCCGGGGCAGGCCAGCTGGCCGTGATCACCGCGGTGGCGACCTACGAGCAACTGGCTGCCGCCTTCGGCTTCCCGATCCTGATGGTCTTCATCATGCGCACCTGCTTCCCCGAATTCAAAGCCAGCCACTTCGCCATCGGCACCGCCATCATGTCTCTTGGCGGCACCATCTTCGGAGCCTCGGGCGGGGCCATTGTCGAGGTGGGCGCGGCGATTCAGCGGGGGACGGCCAACCCCATTTCGGGATTGAAAGGCGAACTGCTCTACCGGCTCTGTGAGCCGCTGATTTCCGGCTTCACCTGGCTGATGGACCTGGTGGGGTTCGACGTGGTGGCCTATACCGACGACTCCAAAGCCCTCGGGTACGTGGCGCTGTATCTTGTTTCGGTGCTGCTGATCATTCCCGGCCTGGCCCTGATCCCCTTCATTCCCTACAAGCGGAAGGAAGAGGATATCCGGGAGCGCCCGTGAACAATCCTTTCCAGAGAGTCACGGGTGATTTTCGCCGCGTATTGCTGGCCACCCTCTTTTTCGGGCTGGCCTCGGGCGTGATCGCCTCAACCCTCAACAACTATCTGTCCGACATCCACGGATTTGATGCGGTGCACCGGGGCTGGCTCGAGTTTCCCAGGGAGCTCCCCGGCTTCCTGATCTTTGCGGTCATCGGCCTCCTGTTGATTCGTCTTCGTGAAAGCCGGATTGCGGCGCTGGCCATGTTTTTCACCGGCCTCGGCGCCCTGGGCCTGGGCTACCTTTCGCCGGGCATGGGCTGGCTGGTACTCTGGATCGTCATCTGGTCCCTGGGTGATCACATCATCTTTGCCGTGGAGGGGCCGCTGGGCCTCAAACTGGCCCACGCCGGGAGAGAGGGCCGGCGCCTGGGGCAGCTGGGCGGTGCGCGCAATCTGGGCACGATCCTCGGGGTGATCTGTGTCTGGCTGCTGGCCAGGTTCGTCGGCGACCGCTACGACCTGTTCTACCTCATCTCCGGCGTCTGTGCCATGGCGGCGGCCGTGTTCTATTTCCGGCTGGGGCTGGGCCGGGGGGAGCCGTCCTCCCGGCGGCTGATCTACCGCAGGCAGTACCACCTCTTCTATGCGATCAGCGCCCTGTTCGGTATCCGCAAACAGATCTTCCTCGTGTTCGGCACCTGGCTGCTGGTATCTATCTACGAGGTGCCGGTGTCCACCATCGCCCTGCTCTATTTCATCGCCTCGGGTCTCGGCATCGTTTTGCGGCCTTTGCTGGGTGATGTGATCGACTGGCTGGGGGAAAAGAAGGTTCTGGCTGCCGACGAGATCATGCTGCTGGCCGTCTGCCTGGTATACGCTTTTGCCGGCAATCTGCTGCCGGCGCCCTGGGCCCTGCGGCTGCTCTATGTCGCCTATGTCCTGGACCACATCCTCTTTGCGCTGCGCGTGGCCCGGACAACCTACCTGAAAAAGATTGCCGTCGACCCGGCGGACATCACCCCCACGATTTCCCTGGGCATCACCATCGACCACCTGGTGGCGATGAGCCTGCCGATACTGTCGGGCATCATCTGGGAGCGCTACGGACACCAGTGGGTCTTTTTGATGGCCGGGGCCATCGCGGTGGCCGGGTTCTTCATCTGTCTGCGGGTCCGGGTGCCCGATGTTGGACTGGAAGAGGGATCGGGCGGGATTTGATTTGGTATCCTGTGTCGATGATATCCAACGGCATTCCTGGCCGGCTGTTCAGAAGTCATTCCGGCCTGGTTTGCTCCATAGTTCCGCCGGAGGCCGGATGAGCCGCCAACCGAAGCCCGTTCAATCGTTTTTCAGGGGATCGAGCCGTTTCGGGCCGCTTGGCGGAGGCCTGCTGGGCGCGGCGTATTTCTTCTGGATCTTCGACGCCCGCACCGTGCTGCCCACCAACATTGATTGGCTGATGAGCGGCGACCGGGCGCAGCAGTTCCTCGGCTGGCTCTTCTTCCTCCATACCGACTGGACATTCCCCGTCGGCAGGATAGACGCCTGCATTGCCCCCATCGGCAGTTACCTGGCGTTCTGCGACCCGGTGCCATGGCTCGCCGTCCTGTTCAAGCTGCTGGCGCCGCTTATTGACGGGGCGTACCAGTACAGCGGCCTCTGGCTGCTGGGCTGCTTCTTCTTCCAGGGCTGGTTCGGAGCCCTGCTGGCCCGGCGCCTCACCGCCGGCCTGTTTGTCCAACTGTCGGCGGCGGCCCTGTTCGTTCTCAGCCCGATGCTGCTGGGCCGGGGCGACCACATCGCCCTCAACGGCCAGTTCCTCGTCCTGGCGGCGATCCACCTCTACCTCTCGGCCGGCGACCTCGCCGGGAAATCCCGGAGGCCGGGGAGCGTCGGCCGGCACACGCTGCGCTGGACCCTGCTCTGCGCTTTGGTCACCGGCGTCAACCCCTACCTGGCGGTGATGGTCGCGCCGATCTGCCTGGCCGCCTACCTCCGGATCGGGCTGTCCGGCGCCCTCACCCGCTGGCCACGCGTGCTGATCCACGCGCTCTTCCCGGTGGCTGCCGGCCTTTTGGTGCTGTTCCTCTTCGGCTTCTTTTCCGCGAGCACGGTCAGCGAGGCCGGGTTCGGCTTCTATTCGGCCAACCTCGACACGCTGATCAACCCGCGGGGCCGGTCGCGCTTTTTCCGCGGCTGGCCGGTCAACCGCGGGCAGTACGAGGGGGCCGCCTACCTGGGGGCCGGCGTCTGCTTCCTGCTGGCGGCGGGCGTCGCCGGGTCGGTCCGCCGCCTCCAGGCCGTCTCCTGGAAGCGGATCGGGGGCCAGCTGCCCCTGCTGCTGGCGATCGGCGGCCTGTCCGTCTATGCGCTGGCCACCCCGGTCTGCTGGCATCGCACGGAACTGCTGCGGCTGGACTGGCTCTACCGGCATCTCGAGTTCATCACCAGCACCTTCCGCGTCTCAGGCCGTTTCGTCTGGCCCCTGGCTTACTGCGCCACGCTCGGGGCGCTCACCCTTGCCGTCGGGCGCCTCGGGCCGAGGACGAGGGCTGTTGTTCTGGCCCTCGCGGTGGCGCTGCAGTTCGCCGAGCTGTCGCCGCTGCACCGGGGGCCGAACCGGCGGGCCGGGCCTATCGAGTGGAATACGCTGAAGGACGATGTCTGGCAGACCCTCGGTCAGCGCTATGACAGCCTCGTCCTGGTTCCGCCCCAGATCCTCGGGCGGCGGACCTGGCCGTTGGCGTACCGGCACGATCACTATGTTCCGTTTGCCTTCCTGGCGGCGACCCACGGCATGACCTGCAACAGCGGCTTCGTGGCCCGGGTGCCCCGGGACGCGGTGACCCGCTCCTGCCAATCCCTGCTCGATCAACTCCAGGCGGGTGTCGTCAATCCCCGGGCGGTCCATGTCGTCGATGAGCTCTATCTGGGGGCCTTTCGCTGGTGGACTCGTGACCGGCTGTTCCACCGGCAGGTGGATGGTTACCATCTCTTCACCTCCTCGCCGCTCGGCGGAGAAGATCAACGCTGCGGTACGCTGGAGCCGTTGCTGCTGACCGTCGGCTTCACCGATGCGAAGGGGCAGCCGCGGCTCTGCCGCAAAATTTACGGTTTCTCGAAACGGGATACAGAGGGTCGACGCTGGCATAATCGGCGTGCCGGTGTCATGCTCACCGGCGGGCTTTACGGCGACGTGGAAGTGTCCGTCCACTTCGCCGGCCGGCTGCCGGAGAGTTGTCGGCACATCCTGCTGGGGGTCGGGGGACAGGGGACCAGGGTACCGGTGCCGCCGGAAGCCGACTTGGTCCGGGCGCGTTTCACCGGCTTGCGGGGAGAGGACCGCATCGGCCTGCGGATTCCGGGCCCCGGAGGGAACGGCCCGCCGAGCCTGGACGAGATCCCCGCCGTCCGGAAGATCGAGATCCTGTTCTCCTCGCCCTGACGGTCTGGTTCGACCCGACCGGCAGACAACAGTGTTCTGATCGCCGGGCGACAAGGGCGCGTGACACCCATCGAGCGAACCACCGCTTACCCGGTGGGGAGAAGCAGGTCCCCGGCATTGCCCCTCATCACCGCCCGGACCTCATCCTCCCCGAACCCGGCCTGTTCCAGCAGCCGGAGGATCTTCGGGATCTCTTCCCGGTGGCTGAACCAGGGCCAGTCTGTGCCGAAAAGAATCCGCGCGGCGCCGTGCCGTTTGAGCAGCGTGGTGAACTGCAGAGCACTGAGGGTGTGGGCGGCGTTGGAGGTGTCGAGGAAGAGGTTTTCCGCCGCCGCCAGATCGCGGGCCAGTTCGGTGAAATCGGCGGCCAGGCCGCCCATGTGGGCGCCGATGAAGTTGATTCCCGGGAAGCGGGCGGTCAGGCTGGACAGCACCGCGGGACGGGTGATGTAGTGTTGATCGGTGCCGAACACCTTGTCCGCCCTGACAAAGGTATCGAGCACCACCGTCGGTGTCATCCCTTCCGCCCGCCAGACGCCCTCTGCCAATTCCAGCATCCCGAACGTCCCATGGTCTGCCAGGTCGATGGCCTGGGAAAAGGAACTGAACTTGAGGCCGCGGGTGCCGGCCCGGGCCAGGCACTGAAGCTCTTCTTCAAGGCCAAGAAGATCGGGATGGGCGGTACCCAGGGCATAGAGCGCTGTGGGTCCGGTGTGCAGTTCCAGGGCCCGCCGGTTGGTCTCGGGAATCCGGTCACGGTCCGCCGTGTACAGGACGAGGCAGGCTTCCACTCCGCTGGCCGAGGCCGAGGCGAGGAGCGACTGCGGAGTCAGACGCTGTCGTACACGCCCGAAGTCGAGCTGCAGGGCGCCAAGGGGCTTCCGGTGCTGCTCCACGTTGTCGATGACCCGGGGCGAGAAGAGGTGGCAATGGGCGTCGATGATCCCGATGTCGAGTCCGTGGGCTGAGAGTCTGGTGTCGGGAATTCGGTTCATGTGGGGAACGGTGTTCAGTCGAAAACTGGTAGTGGAGAGGGCGCGGCGGGCCGCGGCGTGTGCCGTGGCCCGCCGTCCCGGGTCAATTCACCTGCATGTCGGCCACCGCCACATTGGCCCCGTAGCGGATGCTGGCCGAGTCGAAGGCAAAGAAACTGATCGAACCGATCGGTGCCAGCGTGTCACCGTCGTAATTCCAGCCGCGGACATGCGCTCCGAAGACCTGGCCCGGCCCGGCGCCGGTGACGATCTCGTCGATCCCGTCGTTGTCAACGTCGCCGCAGGTGACGTTGACCCCGGACTTGTTGGTGCCGTAAGCCAGGAAGCTCACAACGGTCATGGCGCTGAGGGTGCCTCCGTCGTAGTTCCAGCCGCGCACGTGGGGGCCGTAGATCGCGCCCGGACCGGCGCCGGTGACGATCTCGTCGATGCCGTCATTGTCGATGTCGCCGCAGGCCACGTTGACGCCCCACTTCGGCGTGCCGTAGGCCAGGTAGCTCACGGCGCCGATGGAGGTGACGGTTCCGCTGTTGTCGTAGTTCCAGGCCCGCACGTGGGGGCCGAAGACCGCGCCAGGACCGGCGCCGGTGACGATCTCGTCGTATCCGTCCCCGTCGATGTCACCGCAGGCCACGTTGACGCCCCACTTCAAGGTGCCGTAAGCGAAGAAGTTGATCCCCGGGATGGCCGCGGTCTCGTCGTTGTCGAAATTCCAGCCCCGGACCTGCGGGCCGAAGGGCGGTCCCGGTCCCGGACCGGTGATGATCTCGTCGTACCCGTCGCCGTCGATGTCGCCGCAGGCCACGTTGACTCCGAACTTTTCAACACCGTAGGCCATCTGCTGGGTGCCGAAGATGCCGTAGCCGTTCAGGCGGTAGGCGTAGAACTCGGGCGGGGCGGTTGGCGCGGCGCCGTAGCCGACCACGATCTCTTCGACGTTGTCCCCGTCGATGTCGCCGGTTGCCACGTTGAGGCCGTAGCCGTAGTCCTCGCTGTGCAGCTCGTCGGCGAAGATCAGCGAGGGGTCAGAGGAGAGGAAATTGCGGAACATGGCCCCGTTGGCCGCACCGGGACCCGGCGCCGCCACCAGCAGCGACATGTTCGGGTCGTCCTCGGCCCAGGCCATGTAGTAGTAATTGGCCTCGGGCATCTCGTAACCGGGGCTGGTGCCGCCGGCCCCGAGGTTGATCACCACCATCACCAGCCGCACGCACTGGTCGGCTTCGGTGACCTCCAGCAGGATGTTGCCGGTGTCGGTGGGCACGTCGTGGACCTCCAGGTCGAAGGCGCCGCCCAGCTCGTAATACTTGATGATCAGCAGCCGCCAGTTCACCGGCGTGCTGATCCAGTCCCGTTCGCCTTCGAAGAAGATCTTCAGCTTCTGCTGTCCGGTGAGCGCCTCGTCGAAGCGGATGTAGTTCATACCGAAGAACTCGGGCATCCTCGGCAGTTCCGCCGGGCAGATGGCCGGCAGGGTGGTGTGCCGCTGGGTGGCGTCGATGGTCACCCGGTTAAAGCGATCGCCGTGGGTGTAGTGGGTGGAGTCCCACTCGTTGTTGCAGAAGTAGCGCCACTCAGCGAACTCGGTGAGCAGGTCGTAGAGGTGCCAGCCGTCGCCACGCGGCCCGCCCGGCTCGTACTGCTCGGCGATCTCGACGATGGCGTCGAAGTAGTCGGTCTGGTTGGTGCCCGGCTCGTCCAGGGCGGCGACCCAGATGTCACGGATGATTTCGGGCTCCCAGTTGTTGAGCCGGTCGGCGAGATATTCGGGCCAGATGAACCCGCCGTACTGGAAGAGGCCGCCGTTGTCGAACCAGCAGATCGCCTGCTGTGGCTCACGCTGGCAGTACCAGGCGTAGCTCCAGGCGTCGTTGGCATACTCGAAGTAGACATGGGGCTCGACCCAGGTGGCGCAGTTCTCGTAAAAAGTGGCGCTGGTCTCGTAGGCCATGGCCATCTGGCAGGCGTGGTTGAACTCGTGAGAGCCGGTGGTGCTGATCTGTGAGTCGCTGCTCAGGTTGCGGCTGTGCACGATGTGCGAGGTGCGGTCGTTCCACCAGGTGTCGGTCACCTGGGTCCCGGGGCTGGTGTAGCCCAGGACACCGGTGCCGGTACTGCTGAGGTAGACGTCGTAGTCATCACTGCCGTCAACGCCGTAGTCTCCCGGGGGCTCGTAGAAACCGATCTCGCCGCACTCCCTGGCCCAGGAGAACTCGTAGACCTCGAGGGTTTTCTGGGCCCGCTCCAGCTGGTCCGTGGTTTCGTAATGCACGCGGAGCGGGATGACGCTCGACTGGAGGGTGAAACTGTAGTCGGGCCGGCCGCCGAGGATGGTGAGCAGGTCGGGTAGGCCGATGTCGGCGAGAATGGCCAGGTCCTCTTTGTCCAGTTTGTCGAAGTTGCGGTCGATCTCCAGCAATACCGGCGTTCCGCAACGAACCGTGATGTCCAGTGCGGATTGGTATTTTTCGGGGAGCAGGTCGCATTTCTTGAACCAGGTGATTTTCAGCCGCAGGGCCTCGCTGTAATCGATCCGGCCATCGGCGAGGTCCTTATCGATCAGCTGGGGCACGTTCAGTTTCGGCGCCGGGCCGCTATCGGCGGCCAGGGTCTGCATCCCCATGGGGAGCAGCAGCATGGCTGCCAGCAATACGGGCAGCACTGTTTTCATTCTTCTCATCATTCCCCCCTCGTTGCGGTTTTCAGCCCAGCAGAGTCTGGCCCCTGGGAGCCATGTCCAAGTTCAATATTTGTTATGGAATAGACAGTGTCAGGCAGGAGCGCTACCGTTCCGATGTGCCGGGATCTACCGGCCGGAACGCCGAAGTGTTGCGCACCCCGGTTGTCACAAGTGGCCACTTTACCGCATTTTCGGGGCAATTCAAAGAAAAAGGGGGCCGGCACTCCTGCCGGCCCCCTTTTTCTTTGAATTGTTTGCCAATGCGGTGCATCCGCTCCCTCGACAGCGCCGTGTCCTCCAAACAGGTGCCGAGGGGCTGCACCCCCCCCAAGAGATCAGGCACTGTTGGCCACGATGACACAGGTGCCGGTGGCCGTGTCGTCCGAGGGCGGGTAGGGGATGGTCCGTCAACCGGAAGGTCATTCGCCGGACAGCTTCTGCCCGGCCAGGCGGCGGAGGGGGAAGGGTTCCGACCCGAATTCTGCCTCGAGCTCGGGGAGAAAACGCGAAATGTCGGTGAGGTGGACCTGGGTTTCCGGCGGCAGGCCGGTGGATGCCAGTATCCTGGCGATACGAATATATTCTTCCCGAACCATGAGGGTGAAGACCTCGGCACTGAACCGCTCCTCGGGAAGCTCCTTGAACTCGAAATACTCCCTCACGTTGTGCGGTGTCTTGAGGATCAGTTCCGGCTCGCGCCGGCTGTTTTCTTCCAGCCGCCCGCGCACGGCCGCTTCGTGATACATCGGGGAGAGATCCTCGTGGCCCAGTTCCACGCCCTTCTCATACGGTTGGTGGGGAAAGAAATCCACGGTGCCGTCCTCGAGCACCGAGATGAAGAAAATGCAGCCGCGGTGCAGGGCCGGTGAGGAGTGGAAATCATCCAGCAGACAGCGTCCGTATGCCGTCTCCCCGCCGTGCGCCACGGAACCGGTTTTTGGAGTTTCGGATTCCTGGGGCGCCGCACCGGCCGTCGCGTGACCATCCTCGTACACCACATGAAATTTCTTGCAGCGCGATATGCGCCGCGGCGGGCTGGGGCGATGGGCAAGAAAGGGCAGGTTCACCGATATGGTGGTCCCCCGGCCCAACTCACTCTCGATGGCCACTGACCCGTCAAAGTCCCGGACCGTCTGCCGGACAAAGACGAAGCCCAGCGAGTGCAGTTCACCGTCAAGGGTCTGGCGGTCGGTGAGCAGTTGTTCCCTTTTCTGCTCCGTCATGCCGCCGCCGGTGTCGGTCACGGCGAGGCTTACCATCCCCGGGCCGTTGCGGACCACGCTGATTCGCAGTTCTCCCACGGTCTGTCCCGACATGGCATCCACCGCGTTCATCACCAGGTTGAACAGCATCCGCCGAAAACGGTGCCGGCTGCCGTTGATCACCGCCGAATCCAGACGGTCGAAATAGATGTCCACCCGGGAGCTGCTCTTCTCGGTGACATAGCCCCGGATGACGTTGCGGGTGAAGTCTTCCACGTCGTGCCCCGCGTCGAACTCCTCGGTCAGGCCGTTCTGATCGCCCTCCTCAAGAAAGTGTTCGATGCGGTAGTAGACGCCGCAGATCCAGCGCAGGCAATTGCGGTAGTGGCTCACCAATTTGAAGGAGCGTGAATCCTGGGGCAGGAAGGACATCACCTTCTCGAAACGTCCCCACAGCGGATTGATGATCAGTTCACAAATGTCCTGAATGGCTCCGATGTATTCGCGGCCGGCGGAGATGATGGTTGCCGGCGGCGAGAAGTGTTTCACCGCGCTGGAGTAAACCTGCAGGGCCCGGCGCTGGCCCTGGGCCTTGGTCTTCAGTTCCAGCAGATCCTCGCCATGAATCTGGGCCACCCGCTCCACGTCGTAGATTTCCAGGTCGGTGTTCAGCGTCACATGAAAGTGGATCACGTCATTGATGAACTTCTCCACGCGCAGGTCGTGGATCAGGAACTTGATCTCCGCCACTTCCTTTTTCAGGCCGCACTGGAAATCGGCCATGAGCCACCCCCTTGGTCTGCCGATGATTAAAATCCAGCCGGACGCGGTCCAGGCAGGCATATTTGCAGGATACGGATCTCACGGACAGCTCGACCGGTGACGTCACTATAGGACATCCGCCGGGGAAGAGGCAAACCGGCCGGAACAGGGGAAGGGTACCGGGCGGCGGGCCGTTGTGCCGGGCCCGCCGCCGCGGGCCAGCGCGATCAGAAGCGGCCGGCGGCCACGCTTGCTCCGTGGGTCACACCGCTGTCAAAAGCGTCGAGGGTGAAGAGCAGCACCGGAGCGCCGCCGTCGAACCCGTAGACCCGTACCGGCGTGCCGGCAGCGGGGTCCGGTCCGGCGGCCACCACCAGGTCGGCCCGGCCGTCACCGTCAAGATCGGTGGTTGCGTTTACCCTGGCGCCGTAGAGCCGCTCCTCCGCGGGCCAGGCGAAAAAGTTGATGCCGGCCAGCTCGGTCAGGGCCGTGCCGTCGAAATTCCAGCCGCGGATGTGGGCGGCGAACTGGGACGACGGTCCGGGGGCGGTGATCAGCTCGGCCATGCCGTCACCGTCGATGTCGCCGCAGGTCACCCGCACGCCGAAGTGGTTCGTACCGTAGGCCAGGAAGCTGAGCGAGGTCATGGCCTGGACCGTGCCGCCCTCCAGCGACCAACCGCGGACGTGGGGGCCGTATACGCTGCCCGGTCCGGCGCCGGTGAGGATTTCGTCCTTGCCGTCGCCGTCCAGATCGCCGCAAGCCACGTTAACGCCCCACTTGGGCGTCCCGTAGGCGAAGTAACTCACCCCGGGCACCGGGGTCACCGTTGTTGAACCATCGTAACTGAAGGCCCGCACATGGGGCCCGAACACCGCTCCCGGACCGGCGCCGGTGATGATTTCGTCCATGCCGTCACCATCCAGGTCACCGGCGGCCACGTTCACGCCGTATTTGTTCGTGCCGTAAGCCAGGAAACTGAGGCCGGACAGGGCCGAGCCGTCCGCCTGAAAGCCGCGGACATGCGGCCCGTAGATCGCTCCCGGCCCGGCGCCGGTGAGAATTTCATCCGCCAGGTCCCCGGCCAGGTTGCCGGCGGCCACATTGACCCCGTAGCCGGTGGCGCCGTAGGCGCTCCATTCGGCCAGCGGTGCGGCGTCCTGCTCGGGCGGAAAGACACGCACCAGCGGGGGATTGTCCGGCCCGGCTCCCGGTCCGCTCACCAACCGGGCTTCGCCGCCGTCCAGCGGCACGGCCAGGTCGGCCACGGCCGCCAGTCCGGCCCGGGTCACGTTGGCCGCGTAGTCCATGTCGAGGATGTCCGGCAAATCGTTTATCGTGTGGTAGACCGGGTTGAAGTCGGCGGTCCAGGGTTCGGCCTCGCAGCCGAACACCGCCGGGAAGCCGCGGCTCCAGAAGGCGGCGTGGTCACTGGACTGCATGCCGGAGTCGTTGATGATCACCGGCTCCAGATCGTCGGGGAAGTAGTGCAGAGCCGCGTCCTCGAACTGCCCGGCCAGTGACAGCGAATCGGTATTGGTGTAGATGATCAGGTCGGGAGGGGCCGGGTCGGAACCGGAGTAGGCGACCATGTCGAAATTGATGCAGCCGATGACATCCATTCCCGCTGCCAGCACGTCAGCGGTGTATGCGAAACTGCCGTAGAGGCCCTGCTCTTCACCGGCGAAGCAGGCGAGAACAATGGTCCGCTCGAACTGGTACGCCGAGAGCACCCGGGCCGCCTCGATCACCGCCGAAGACCCGCTGCCGTTGTCGTCGGCCCCGGGCGCGGAGTTGTAGGGGTCATTGGAGGTGCTGTCGTAGTGGGCGGTGATGAACAGCACTTCATTGGGGTAGACCTGGCCGGGGATGGTGGCGATGATATTCTCTCGGGTGTAGGAGGAGATGCTGAACTCGTCCCGCTCCACCGCCAGGCCAAAGCCGGTCATCTGGCCGTAGATCCAGTCGGCGGCGTCCACAATCTCGTCCGAATAGCTGTAGCGGGTGCCGAAATCGACCAGTGACTGCATTGTGGCGGTGTAGCTCGCGGTGTTCACCTGGGTCACCATCTGGTCGATCAATCCGCCGAACTGCGGCGCCGGGAACTGCCGCGAAGTGTCCTGGGCCGCGGTGCGCAGCGGGAATGTGGTCTCAGGAATCCGGGCGATCTCCCAACCCTGGAGGGGCAGACGCTCCGCCTCTTGCGGGGCGGCCCGGACCAGCAGGGTGTTACCGTCCCGGAAGAGGGTCTCCACCTTTGCCGCTTCCTCGGGCCGGGCGTCCTTGCGGCCGGGGTGATACGCCCAGTAGAGGGCCTCCCCGTCCTCCCAGGGGGTGCGGTCCAGGACGGTTGCCGACCGCAGCCCGGGTTCGGCCAGAAGGCCGGCATGCACCAGGGCGATCACCAGCCGCTGGGACTGGTGGTGCACCGCGGCATTGCCGGCGGCCAGCACGTCCATGGCGGCCTGGTCATCGGCCCCCACCAGGACCAGCACCTGTCCGCTGTCCGCGGTGGCGGTCAACAGGCCGCCGGTCAGCAGCAGGATGGGAAGCAGTGCAATGATCCATCGGTTCGGGCTGCGCATCGATCAAATCTCCTTGGTATGGATACTGGCCGGGGGCGGTGGACATCCGGCATATCGGCGGGGTGCGCGGGGGAGTTCGCGTTTCCGGTCCGGTGAAATACGAGGACATGAAGCAATCCCCCCGGCGCCGCCCCCCCTGGGGGTCGATCCGCCACGGTATAGAGGACGCTTCAACCGGGAAATCCCCCTTGATTGCCCGGAATCAATAGTAGATCAGACCGGTGAGGCACGCAACCACTCCCGGTGTGGTGTGGCTGGGGGGAGGGTGCAGGTTGCCGGGTCAGGCAGTGGTCACTGGGAGACCAGGGAAGGGGCCAGCAGCAGCAGAACAAAGGAGATGGTGAGCAGCACCAGCACGATTTCGCCGGGCGAGGCCAGCGGTGCCCGTTGATTGTTGTCAGTATTCATAATCAATACTTCCTCCATGGGATCGGTTATTCCATTCGCCCTTCGCGGTTCGAACCGCCTGAACCGGCTGCCGCGGCTTTCGGCCGGGGCTCGGTGTAGTAAACGCAGATGGACGGGAGAAAGTTCCTTGACACCCTTTGTCGGGCTGACGGATAATCCGCGCACTCCCAGCAATGTATCGGACTCACCAGGAGGAGAGGTCCCAGATGGATTCGGAGGAAAAGAAGTCACTGCAGGAGAAGCTCTTCCGCCGTCTCAACACCCGGGTCAGCGAGGCCGCGCAGGGTGTACGCCAGACGTCACAGCAACTGTTCAGGCAGATCGAGGAACTCTCCACCGAGCTCGGCCGTCGAGTGGAAGAAGAGGCGGCGGAAGCCGTCGGGGCGGTGGCCGATGAGCTGTCGGGGGCCCGGGATGCCGCAACCAGGGCCGAGGAACGCACTTCCGGTCTGGCCCGGGCGGTGAGGACTGTTCTGGAGCAAAAGGACCAGCTGTCCGTTCTGGAAGCGCTGCTCGAAGGGGCGCTTCTTTTCGGCGATGGCGCCGTTCTTTTCGTGCTCAAGGATGTGAACCTCGGCGGGTGGCGGGCCGGCGGCAGGATCGAAGGCTCACGGGCGAAATCCGTTCATTTCCCGCTCTCCGCGAAGAACACCCTGGCCCGGTCGCTCCGCGATCGGGAAGCCCTGTGCGTGACAGGTGACTATTCCGACGGCGACAACGTCCTGTTCGACAAGCTCGGGTCAGGCAGGCCCGCCGGTTTTGTTGCCGTGCCCCTGGTGATCCGGGAAAAGGCCCAGGCCGTTCTTTTTGGTGCCGGTTTCGATGACCGGAACAGCCTCGGCCAGCCTGAGCTGGAGGCGTATCGGGCGCTGGCCGCCGCGGCCACCTCGGCCATCCGGAACATCCAGGGCCGGAGTCGCCAGGAATCGGGGGAAGATCGTGCGGCCCTCAGGCCGGTGCCCCCCGTCCCGTCCCCTCCCGCTGAACCTCCTGCCAGGGAAACCAGGATTTCATCGCCAGCGGATGAAGACCGGCTGCCGGAGACGTCCGCGCCGTCACCGGTGCCTCCCCCCGCGGCCGAACCGGTCGCCCACGTGCCGCCGGTCACCCGCCAGCCGGCTCCTGTCCCCGCGGATGCCGCCCCGCGGACCGTGGCGCAGTCGAACAAGCCTCGCTCGCAGTGGTTCACACCCACATCCAGATCTTCGACCCTGGGATTGCGGGAATCCGGGTCCAGGCAGCGAGACGGGTTCGGGCTGCTGCGTCCGGAGGCCGATGGCGGCGAGGATGAATCGCTGGGCCCTGACGAGCAGGAACTGCGCGACGATGCCCGGCGCTTCGCCCGCCTGCTGGTTTCGGAAATCAAGCTCTACAACGAGGCCAAGGTGACCGAGGGAAGACAGGAACGGGATCTCTACCACCGGTTGCGCAGCGACATCGAAAGAAGCCGGCAGATGTACAACGAGCGGGTCCCGCCCTCCATCGCGGCCAAGACCAATTACTTCATGGATGAGCTGGTATCGATTCTTGCCGAGGGGGATCGGTCGACTCTGGGGATGTAGCCCGGGCGGCCTTGCGGATCAACTCGGCGGGGATCTGCGCCACCAGACTCACCGCCGGCCCGCCGGCCGAAACCACGACCTGGTCCAGAGTTTCCGCCACCAGCCTCAAGGTGTCCTCGTTGCCCTCCGCCCCGTCGAACCATTGGGGGTTGGTCTGAATCAGGCCGGCGCCCAGCTTGATCCAGCCGTTGAGCTGTCCGGCCAATCTCGAGGCCTCTTCGTCTGAGGGAAGCAGCGTGACGCAGGTCAGCTGAAAACCCGGCGCCACGCGGGTCGAAAAACCAAAATTATCCAGGTCGGGGATCATGCCCTGCACCGGGAGCTCGGCGGCCAGCCCGGCCGTGGCATCTTCCGCCAGAAGACCCGCGCCCCAGAGCGGGGCCGTACGGTCCACTTGCGCAAGCAGCGGTCCGAACCCGGGGTGCTGGTCCAGACTCGCCCCGCCGTCCAGCCGGCGGTCGATCAGTCCCGTTGCACCTTCCCGCGTGTCAGCCAGACCGACAGCGGTGTCGTCCAGATACACTAGGTGCCAGCGGTAGTGGATCGGGGGTCCCGGTCCGGCGCTTCCCGGTTGGGGCGGGGTGATCAGTGTGAACTCGCGGTGGGTTTCCGCCGCGAAGCCCCTTTTCTCCAGCTCGGGCAGCAGTGTGTCGAGACTGAAGCGGCCGGTGAGCACGGCGGTGAACTCACCAGTGGGCTCGTCCTTCGGATAGAGCCCGCCCAGCAGCCGTCCCAGATCTTTATCCGGGTCGATCCCGGCGTCCTCGAGGAACAGCTCCAGGTCGGCCAGGGCCCCGGGCTGGCCCAGCCAGATCCCCTGCAAATCCCCCCAGGTTTCGGAGTTCCTCAGTGCCGGGATATCCGCGGCCACCAGCCAGGCCGGCTCTCCGGGGAGCAGGGTGGTGAGGTCGAGCTGGTCGGTGGGGGTACGGCCGCAACCCGTGGCCGCGGTCAGGCAGACCACCAGTACCAGGAGGGTGTACCGGTGGAGTGGCGTGGATGTGTTCACGATCAATTGAGGTTGATGGTGATGTCCACGGTATCGGCGACATCGGGGCCCGAAAGGGCAGTGATCTTGGCCGCGCAACTGTTGCCCGCGGTGGCGCAATAGCTGCAGTTGCCGTCGGTGAGACCAAACGTGATAACCACTTCGCCGTTGCTGTTGGCCACGCCGGCGGTGTCCGAGATCCAGCCAACGCCCTCGAGGGAAAAGATCACCAGCGACCCCTCGGAGGGGAACCCCGATGCGTCGAGACAGTAGGCGATAATTTCCACATGGTCTCCCTGATCGTCGCAGGTGTTGACGCTGCCGGGGTTCGCCGTGAGGAACAGGGTGTGGGCATAGCGGTTGTCCACGAACACCGTCGTCGAACCGCTCACCGCGTCCGCCACGCTGGCGACCACTTCCGCCGTCTCCTCGGTGGTCAGCAGGTCGTGGACTTCGCCATTGGCGTCGGTGACCAGCGGGGATCCCCCCGAACTGAGCACACCGGCCGAAGTACTCATGGAAACCGACACGTTGGGCATTGGTATGAAGTTCTCGTCAAAGACCACCGCCTTGATCGTGCTCTCCCCGCCGCCCGGGGGGAGGAAC
>JAQAZP010000055.1:0-16001 GCA_032127265.1 Acidobacteriota bacterium | reverse complement strand
CAGGCCCTTGCCCGAATCGACGGCCACGCCGATGTTGTAATACTTCTTGTAAGTGATCTCTTCCTTGAACGGGTCGAGACTGGCGTTGAAGGCCTTGGTCGCCCGCAAGCCCGCGGTGACCGCCTTGACGATGAAGGCCAGCAGGGTCAGATGGCCGCCGGGGGTCCCTTGACGGCGGTCTTTCTCCCGCTTGCGGAACTCTTCCAGCAGGGTCACGTCGGCGTCATCCATGTGTGCCACGTGGGGCACGAGGATCATGGAGGTGACCATCTTCCGCGCCACCTTGCGGCGGATGGAACGAAGCTGTTCCGTCTCCACCGGGCCCCACTTGCTGAAGTCGGGCAGCGGTTCGAGGTCGAGCAGCGGGATGGTGGAGGCCGCGTGGGCGGCGAATTCCTTCAGCGCCCGCTCGTCTTCGCCCACTTCCCTGGCCTTGACCTCCACGTGGAGATCTGCCGCTGCGGCAGCGCCGCCCCCGGCAAAACGGCGCACGTCCTCCGGGGTCACCCGGCCGGCCGGGCCGGTGGGCGGCACGAGGTTGATTTCCACCCCCAGCTCGCGGGCCAGGCGGCGGGTGGCCGGCGCGGCAGGCACGGGGCCTTTCGGCACGGCGGCCGCCGGGGGGGCGGCGGGAGCCTGCGGCGCGGCAGGAACAGCCGAAGGAGCCGGCACCGCGGACTCCCGGGGCGCCGGCGCTTCCGCTTTCGCCGCGGCGGGCGGTGCGGCGGCTGCGCCAGTTCCGTCGTCGATCACCGCCACCACGTTGCCGACGTTGATGATGTCGCCGACCTTGCCGGCGATGGAGGCGATGGTCCCACCCCGCGGCGAGGGGATGGTGACCGCGGCCTTGTCCGTTTCCAGGTCCACCAGCGGTTCGTCCTCGACGATGGTGTCACCCGGTTCGACGTACCACTTGAGAATCTCGGCTTCGTGGATGCCTTCACCCAGGTCGGGCAGTTTGAACTCGTACACGGCGACCTCCTAAAAGTCGAGGGTTTCCTCGATGGCCCGGACGATCCGCTCCGGTCCGGGGAGATAGGTCTCCTCCCGTGCGAAATACGGGGTGACCACGTCGTAGCCGGTGACACGCTTCACCGGCGCCTCGAGGTAGAGCAGTTCCCGGTCGTTGATCCGGGCGATGATCTCCGAGGAGATGCTGCAGGAGCGGGGTGCTTCCTGGACCACCACGCAGCGGCCGGTCTTGCGCACCGAATCGACGAGGGTGGCCCCGTCCATCGGCGCCATGGTCAGCAGGTCGATCAATTCGATGCTGGTGCCGCGCTTCTCCTTCACCTGCTCCACCGCGGCGATGGTGGGACGCATCATCGCGCCCCAGGAGATGACGGTGAGGTCGGTGCCTGCTTCCACCACCTGGGCCTTGCCGATCTCCATCACCTCTTCCTCTTCCGGCACTTCCTCGCGGAAGGCACGGTAGGAGCGCTTGGGCTCCATGAAAACCACCGTGTCCGGGTCGCGGATGGCGGCCAACAGCAGGGCCCGGGCATTGCGCGGGGACGAGGGGATGACCACCTTGAGCCCCGGCAGGTGGGCGAAGCTGGCCTCACGGCTCTCCGAGTGGTGCTCCAGGGCCCGCACCTTGCCGCCGTAGGGCATGCGCACCACCAGCGGTACAGTGAACTGGCCGTGGGTCCGGGAGCGGAAGCGGGAGGCATACCCCTCCAGCTGGTGGAACATCAGGAAGGCGAAGCCGGAAAACTGGATCTCGGCCACCGGCTTGAGGCCGGAGATGGCCATGCCGATGGCCGTACCGACGATGCCCGACTCGGCCAGGGGTGTGTCGATCACCCGCTCTTTGCCGAACTTCTCCAGCAGGCCTTCGGTGACGCGGAAGACGCCGCCGTCCAGCCCCACGTCCTCGCCAAGGATCACCACGTCCCTGTCCCGGGCCATCTCCTCGGCCATCGCCAGGTTGAGCGCCTGCACCATGTTCAGCTTAGCCATTGGCGTCCTCCTCCCGGCTCAGTTCATCGAGGAATTCGGCCTGCTGCAAGGCGATCTCCGGGTGCTTGTCGCCAAAGACGTGCTCGAAGGACTGGTCGATGTTCTGCAACTGCCACTCGTCCAGCTCCTTCACCACGGCGTCAATCTCGGCCTTGACATCGGCGGCCAGGGCGGCCTGCTTTTCCTCGTCCAGCAGGCCCTTGTTCTCCAGGTAGGCCTTGAAGCGGATCAGCGGTTCGCGCTTCCAGGCCGCCTCAACCTCCTCCTCGTTGCGGTACTTGGTCGCATCGTCGGCGGTGGTGTGCATCATCAGCCGGTAGGTGTCGGTCTCGATCAGCGATGGGCCGCCGCCGGAGTAGGCCCGGTCGAGCCCTTCCTTCACCGCCCGGTAGACCGCCAGCACGTCGTTGCCGTCCACCTGGATTCCGGGCATGTCATAGGCGATGGCCTTCTGGGCCAAGGTCTTCGAGTGGGTCTGCTTCGACCGGGGGTGGGAAATGGCCCACTGGTTGTTCTGGACGATGAAGACCACCGGCACCTGCCAGACGCTGGCGAAATTGAGCGCCTCGTGGAAATCGCCTTCCGAGGTGCCTCCGTCGCCGACAAAGCTGACCACCGCGGTGTCCTTCTCTCCCCGGTACTTGATCGAGTAGCCGATGCCCACGGCATGGAGCAGCTGGGCGGCGACGATCACCGCCACGGGGGTGACCCGCTCGTTGCCCGCGAAGTAGTTGCCCTCTTCGAAACCGTTGTAGTAGAGCAGTTGCCGCAGGAACGGTTCACCGCGCATCATCCGGGCGCCGGCCTCGCGAAAGGCGCCCACCAGCCAGTCCTTCTCGCCCATGGCCATGGCCGTGCCGCAGATCGAAGCCTCCTGGCCGGTGCAGGGGCCGAAGGTGCCGATGCGGCCCTGGCGCTGCAGTTTGAGCATCCGCTGGTCGGCCTCCCGGGCCATCACCATGTGGCGGTAGAGCGACATCAACTGTTCGTCGGTCAGTTCCGGCTCCAGCGCGGAGTCCACCTTCCCCTGCTCGTCGAGCACCTGAAGACGGCTGACGCTGAATGTTGCTATTTCTTCCAGTGGCATCTGCTGGTCCTCTCTATCGCCGGTCGGGGACGTACATGCGTTGTTGCGTTTATGATTAGATCCATGCTTTTCTTAAGCTGAATGCAACAACGCAAGTACGTCCCTCTAACACTATCCATCAAGCAAACCGGCCACGGTGGTTTCCATCAACAGGCCGGTATCAAAGTCATAGACCGGGAACGGCGTAAGGTCGTTTTCGATGGCCGCAGCCGGAGCACCGGTGAGCCGGCCCAGCCGTTTGAGGGCCCGGGCCGCGTGGGCGCGGGTGAATGCATCCTTGTCTTCCAGTGATTGTACAAGGATATCGGCGCCCGCCTCGAGCATTTTCCGTCCGGAAGGGTTGTCCCCCCACGACTCGGCCACCCGAACCATGGCCCAGTGGGTGCCCCGTTCAAAGGGCTCTTCCACGAGAAAATTGGGCAGCAGGCCGGCGAATTCCCGGGCCAGCCGGGGGACATTGGCCAGGATCTCGCCAATGGCTTCCGGGGCGAACCAACCCACATTTCCGCTTTCGTCGTTCATGGTCCAGAGCAGGCGGCGGATGATGTCCCGCATCTGCTCCAACCCCCGCGGCGCCAGGTCTTTGGCCAGCAGGCCCAGCCCTTCGATGCAGCGCCAGCGGATCAGTTCGTCCGTCTCGTAGAGCAGCAACGCCAGCAGGGCGGTGATCCCCTTCTTCCGCCCGTCGGCCCAGCGAACGAGACCGTCCCGGTCACGCTGCTCCAGGAGATCCCTCAGTATTTTCTTTTGCCGCACGTGGCGGGATCCGCCAAGGGAGTCCGCGGCGTTGGTTTCCGTAGTCATCGGTTAACTCTAAAAGGGCGAGAACCCGCCGTCCGACCAGTAGTCCTCTTTCAGCGCCTGCTGCTGGTTGAGCAGGGCGTTGTAGTGCCCGGACTCCCAGTTCGACAGCTCGTTGAAGAACGTTTTCACGGTCTCGTCGTCCGATTCACCGGCCCGGTCACGATAGAAATTCACCGCGGAAAGCTCCATCTGGATGGCGATGGAGAGGGCGCTCATCTCGAAGTGCGCGTCCTTGAGCCGCCCCTTGATCTTGTCCGAGAAAATGGGGCTCATGGCATCGAGCTTGGACTGGGCCGACAGTTTCTCCGCGCGGTTCGGCTTGCCGTCTTTCTCGACGGAGGCATACTGGGCCCGCAGGAAACGCACGTGCTCCAGCTCTTCCTGGGCCATCTGCTCGAAAATCAGGCAACCCTTGGCATCTTCGCATTTGCCGGCGGCCATCATGTAAAAATGATACCCGTCGATCTCGGCCTCGATGGCTTCCCGCAGCCCTTCCTTGAGAGTCATTTTTTTTGTGTCGTTCATCGTGTGCACCCGTAAGAAAACCGGCCGGCGCCGCCAGGCGGCGCATCCAGTCAGTGCTCCAGGTCGAATTCGGGGATGTCGAACCAGAAACCGCTGCCGTTGAGCGAATCGATCTCGGCCCGGATGATCGCCTGGTGGCCGCCTTCGATCTCCAGGAAGCGCTTGAAGAACTTCTGTCCTTCCGGCTCAAGGGTGTCGACCATCTTCTGGTAGTAGTTACTGGTCTCGATCTCCACCTCCAGGGCCTTGCGCAGCATCTCCAGTTCGGCGCCCCGGTCGTCGGCGGCCATCTTGCCCTCCAGCTGATGAACCGCCGCATCGATGGCCTTGGCGGACGGAATGACCGTCTCCAGGTCGTCGGAGTTCACCGTGCCGGTCTTGTGCAGCTCTTCGAGCTTGAAGTGCAGATAGTCCACGTGGCCCTGCTCTTCCCGGGCCAGGACACTGAAGACCCGCAGACCGACGTCGTTACCGGCCACATTCACCGCTTCAGCGTAAACGTTTTTGACCTTGATTTCATACTCGATGGCCGTCTTGATCGCTTCCTCAATAGTCATGTCGTCCCTCCGGGGATATTCAGAGACCAGTTGTTAGGTTATATTAAATGACAGATCGGCCCGGGCCCGGGGGCCCGCGGCCGAAGCATGCAACAGCTTAACTGTACATTCCCTTTTTGAACAGTTCCAGGTCTGCCAGAAGCTTGTCGTGCTTGGCTTCGTCGGTCATCAGGTAGGTCAGGAGGTAGCGCGGCACCAGCATGCCCTTGGTGCCCTCGGTGGCCTCGAGGCTGTGAGTGGCCAGGTCGGCCGCCCGCTCTTCGATGGCGATGTGCTTCTCGATCAGGTCCCAAACCTGCACCAGGTCGTCAGGGCTGATTTTGACCGTGCTGCTCTCCAGGCAATCCACGATCATCTGCTGGATCCGGTGGTGCATCTCGGAGTCGCGCTTGATGATCTCCATGACGATCTTGATCACCGAGTTGTCGGTCTTCTCGATCACTTCGCTCACCGACGCCACCGAGGCATCCTCGATCTTCTGCCAGTTCTTCATGTTGGCAACGATCTTTTCCTGCTGCTCCTTGAGGCCCATCGTATGTCTCCTGTAATAAAACATTGGTGTGGCGCCGGTCTGACCACCTGATGGTTTCTTCAATAGCGGCCCGATGTGCCGGCGGTTTGCCGCCGCCCCCAACCGATCCGCTCCGGTAACTCCGAATACGTTCGAGGTGAGTAATAGCACAGGTCGTGCCAAACCGCTGGCTGATGATTTAAACGACTGATAATAATACGGATAGTGATCACGGCGCAAGGGGGGAGTGGTGTCCCGCCCCTCTATGGGTATGTCTCAGAGACAACAGGGTGTCTCTCTCTATTCACTTGTGAGACACTGTTCAAGGTCTCACGGACAATTGTCATGGCATTGTCAGGGGTTATTGACATCTTGCGATAAACAGGTATATTGATACCTCTTTATCTGATTGTTTTGTTGTGCAGTGATGTTGTTGCACAAAACGGCCCGGGTGGTGGAACCGTTCGCCCTGGCCTTGGGGGAGAACAAGAGATGGCAAAGCGAGCGATGGTATTGATCGACGAGGAGCTCTGCACCGGGTGCGGCGATTGCGTGCCCTCCTGTGCCGAGGGAGCAATCCAGATCATCGACGGCAAGGCGAAGCTGGTGGCCGACAACCTCTGTGACGGCCTGGGCGCCTGTCTCGGCGACTGCCCCGAAGGGGCGATCACCGTGGTGGAGCGCGAGGCTGAGGAATACAACGAGCACGCCGTGGAAGAGCACCTGCAGAAGCTGAAGAAGAAGGAGGATCAGGCTCACGCCCCGGCGGCCTGCGGCTGCCCCGGATCATTGATGATGAACTTCGACGAACCCGCCGACGCCCCGGCTGCCGGTGGCGAAGGGGTCAGCGGCCCATCGGCATTGCGGCAGTGGCCGATCCAGCTGCACCTGGTGTCGCCCACGGCGCCGTATTTCGAGGGGGCCGACGTGCTGCTGGCGGCCGACTGCACGGCATTTGCCATGGGTGGCTTTCACAACAACCACCTGAAAGGAAAATCGCTGGCCGTGGCCTGCCCCAAGCTCGACCAGGGGCAGGAAATCTATCAGCAGAAGCTGGTGGCGATGATTGACCAGTCGAAGATCAACACCCTCACCGTAATGATCATGGAAGTGCCGTGCTGTGCGGGTCTGGTCCAGTTGGCTTCCCAGGCGGTTTCCATGGCCGGGCGCAAGGTGCCGCTGAAAAAGATCACCGTTGGCCTGCGGGGTGATGTCCTTGGCGAGGATTGGATCTGATCATGGCGCCGTGGGCAGGGTCCGGGCCTCATGGGGCCCCCGTTTCGCCGCCTTTGCCGTGAGCGCGGCGGCGCTGGCCGCGGTGCAGCTGGCGCCGGTGGACCCGCCGCTGCTTCTGCTGGAGCGCTTCGTTCCCGGCGGCGGCTGGCTGGAGGGCCTGCTGCTGGCGCTGTATGCCGCCTGGATCGGCGGGCGGATGCTCGACCCCGCGGCCCAGCCGCGCTGGCGCCGCCGGGTCTGGCTGGTCTTCTCCGTCGTCTTCTTCGCCCAGCTGCTGCTTGGGCTCCTCGGTTTCCAGCGTTTTCTTATGACCGGCGAACTGCACCTGCCGGTGCCGGCCCTGATCATTGCCGGGCCGCTCTTCCGCATGGAAGGGCTGTTCATGCTGATCCTTTTCTGCAGCACGGTGCTGCTGGTGGGGCCCGCCTGGTGCAGCCACCTCTGCTACATCGGCGCCTGGGACCATGCCGCCTCCCGGGCCCGAAGGCGGCCGAAACAACTTCCGGCCTGGAGCCGCCCCCTGCGCTGGGCTTTGCTGGTGCTGGTGCCGGCGGCGGCCCTGGTTCTGCGCGCCGCCGGGGCATCCGCCATGATGGCCGGGGGGCTGGCCCTGGCCTTCGGAGTGGCCGGAGTGGCAGTGATGATGCTCTGGTCCCGGCATAGCGGGGCCATGGCGCACTGCGTGGTCTTTTGTCCCATGGGCCTGCTGGCCGACCTGCTGGGCAAACTCTCGCTCTTCCGGGTTACCATCGGTGACGGCTGCAACGACTGTCTGAAGTGCGTCGGTGCCTGCCGCTACGATGCATTGAACAGGGAGCAGATCAGGACCAGGAAACCGGCCCTCAGCTGCACGCTCTGCGGTGACTGCGTGGGCACCTGTCCGGACAGCCAGCTGCACTACACCCTGGCCGGCCGGGCGGGACAGGCGGCGCGGCCGGCATTCATCGTGCTGGCCGCCGCGCTCCACGCCCTGTTTCTCGGCGTGGCGAGGATGTAACGGGTATTCACTCGAGGGATTCGTCATGATTCTCAATATCACCGAGGCGGCCAACCTGGCGTTGCACAGCCTGGTCTTCCTGGCCAATAACCAGGAGAACTGGCCCATCTCGGCCGCTCGGGCCGCCGCACCTTTTGGAGCATCCGAGGCGCACCTGAACAAGGTCTTTCAGCGGCTGAACAAGGCCGGGCTGGTGGGATCGGTGCGGGGGCCCCGCGGCGGGTTCATGCTGGCCCGCGATGCTGAAGAAATCACCCTGCTGGAGATTTTCGAGGCCATTGACGGCCCGCTGCCCCGGGAGCACTGCCTGCTGGGGAAGGAGGCCTGCACTCTCGGTTCCTGCATCTTCGGCGGCCTTCTGCCCGCGATCCACGGGATGGTCTCCGATCACTTCTCGGGTACCACGTTGGCCGATCTGATGGCGGAGAGTGGGAACAGCTGATCGGTGCAGATCAGCTGCCGCCCCGCAGCTTGTCCAGGGTGGCCCGGTTGACTCGATCCCGGGGTCGAGATCGAGGGCGTCGAGCAGGGCCATCTCGGCTTCATCCGTCCGTCAGGTCTCCCGAAACAGCACGCCGGGATTGTAGTGGGCATCGGCCATCTCAGGCCGCTCACTTCTTTCGAGCGAATCTTCCATCCAATGACCATTTGCCGGGACCGATGAACAGAAGACTGAAAAAGAGGATTGCTGATTCAAGGGCATGGGAGTATGTGACGAATGAATCACCACCCTTTAGATGCATCATCGTGGCGACAGCCATGGTGCTCAGCAGAAAGAAGCACGCCGGACGCGTGAACAGCCCCAGCACCAGCAGCATCCCGCCGCCAAATTCGGAGATGGCCGCCATGAATCCCATGAAGGTGGGCGCGAAGCTGATGCCCACCGCGGACAGTGCCCCACCGAGATTTGTCCAAACCTCAGGCCCTGCCGTCAGCTTGGGAAAACCATGACAGATGAACATCACACCAATGCCGACCCGCAGCACAAGCAGGCCAAGATCCCGAAATTTGTCAAGTTTGTGGAAAATCATGTTCAACTCCTTGATTTGGGTTGCGGATCATGAGTTGAAAGTCGCCTGGTGACGCCAGGCGCCATGGTTCCGGGTTCAGTTTGTGTAAGTATATCCTGGGACCGATTTTTCACAAGCAGCCCAGGCGAATAGCCTCGATAGCCGGGATGGGAAGGCGGTGCGTGGTCGTGTATCTGCTGTAACGCCCGCCATCCAGGCGAGAGTTCTGCCGGTCATCTAATTGAGGGAATCAGGAGGCGCAACGGCTTTGGAGGGGGAGGGAAAAGCTCCCCCCGGCCAGAGCCGGGGGGAGCGGGAGTGGCGATGCCTAGTTCGCGATCACGGTTTCCACGGAAGTGTCCGTGTCACCGGAAGGCGCATAGGGCGGCTGGTTGTAGGGCGACGGCGTCACATCTTCACCGAAAAGGGCGAAGGTGTTGGTGCCCATCACCGCGGCCAGAGCCGGGATGGTGACGTTCCAGGAGGTGGAGAAGTTCTCCAGGCTCGAGAGGGTGGTAAACCCTGATCTCCAGTTGGAGTAGGAATTGCCGTTGGCGATGGTCACGTTGATCTTCGCGGCAGCGATCCGGTAATTGGTGGTGAGGTTGTTCAGCTGAGCGGTGAACGTGGTGACGAAGGGCGCCGAACCAGTGTCGGGCGACGCATTGAGAGCCACGTCGATGGTGTCCGCGGGGCCGGAGCCCACCGGCGCGAACTGGTTGCAGTAGACCCACCAGCCGGAGGGGTTGTCCAGGACCGTCACCGGACACTCGGCAAAGCCGTTGCCGTCGTGGCCCGAGGTCAGCCCGTCCCACGAGACCAGGACCTGGTCAAACGCGGCGACACCGGAAATAACGGTTCCCAGGTCACCGGTGAAGATGTCGGGGTTTCCGTCGGGGTTGTCCACCGTGGCCATCACGCGGTCACCGGTGTTGTAGGCGCCGCTGCAGGCACAGCTGACGTTCACCGAAGGCGTCACGTCGGTGCAGTCGATAAACCAGCCGGAACTGTCGGGCAGCGAGTCCACCGGGCAGGCGCAGAGGCCGTTGCCGTTGTGGCCGTTCTGCCAGTCATCCCAGGAGATGAGCAGATCGGTTTGGAGTCCCGGGTACGTGGTCTGGCCGCAGATCACGGTGCCGCCCCAGCCCATGGAGAGGCCGGCAGCGCCCTGGGGGTTGCTCAGCGTGGCGACCACCCGGTCACCGGAAGAGAAGGCGCCGGCGCAGACACAGTCCACGTCGCTGGCGCTGCAGGAGCACATGTTGCAGAGCAGCTGGGCCCACTGGCCGGTGCCGTAGGTGGCCCCGGTGTTGCCCGGGCTGTAGTAGACCTTGCGGTCCGCGCGCCAGGCCACGGCCAGGCTGTTCGAGCCGTTGTTGAACGTCCCGTCGGAGAAAGCTCCGCCGACCAGCGTGGCGACGTCGAGATAGGAGGTGTCGTAGGCGCTGACGCCGGTGTGCACGCAGTCGGTGCCGTCATTGTTGTAGGCGCCGAAGTCAAAACTGGTGGAGGTGGTGACCGGGCAGTAGGCCGAGGTCATGATCGTTCCGGCCAGGGAGTTCAACTGGCCGCTGTAGTAGGTCCACTGGCCCAGGATCACCTTGCCCCCGCCGTCCACGTAGGCCGCGAGGTTGTTGCCGAAAGTGGTGGCGTCGGCATAGGCAAAATCGGCCCAGGTCATTACGCAGTCGTATGTCGAGAGCAGGGCCACGTCCGGCGTGCCCGCGCTGGCGTCGAAGTAGTCGACGGTGGCGCCCGAGCAGGCGGCGACGTCAGAGCGGAAAGTCGGGTTGTCCGGTTCACTCGGCGCATAGAGGATTCTTCCGGCCGCTGCGCCCAGCGTGGTGAGGTCATGGCCCTGGAAGGAGTACAGCCTCTCGGTGCCCGTGTTCGTCATCTGCATCCGCGGCGTGTCGTAGCCGGGTGCGGGCGTCCAGGCGGTGAGCGGATTTTCAGTAGTGGCGGTGTCCACGACGGCCCGGGGCCCCAGGTTCGCCCCCTGCGGCCCGATGGACGCCACGGCTGCCGCATCCGCCGGCGCGGAGATGTGACCCGCGGCCACGGAGTGATTTGGACTGACCGGTGAATCGGCAGCCATCGCCGGAAGCACCAGCATCAACATACAGAGCGCAGTCAACAGGGTTCTGATCGATATTCTTCTCATCAATCTGTCTCCACTTTTGTTCCGGCCCGCGAAGGGGCCATGGTGTGCATTACTCAGCCGGGCATCCCGAAGTCATTCCCTGACCGGCTCCGACCGGTTTTCCTGAAGACAAAAACGTGTCCCCCTTTCGGCCATCGGAACCTGCGGAATGGAAATGACATTCGCCCAACTGTCTTTGCCCCGGCGCTGATTGCCAGGCCGGAGCCCGTCTGTTTCTGAAACACTGAGAATCTTGAGCTTCGCTACGGATCACGTGTTGGACGGCCAACTCAATGATCCATCGAATAGATCGATTATTAGGATATGGGGGGCTCCTGGGAAGTGAATAATTCAATAACCGTCGACCCATCGATAGATCGGCCGGAGAGGGGGTTCTCGATTATGACCGACGGATAAAGGCATTTTTTACCGCCAGGCCCGCGTCCGGCCCTGCTCGGGGAATATCCTGCGTCAAGGAGATACAACCTCTGCGGGGCAGAACCGTACGCACAATTTTCAAAGCGTGATTCTATTTCATTTTATTTCGGGATTTATTAGATGGCGAAAGGGTCACTATCCGGTCGGCCCGGCCTTCTGCGCATCGAGGAAGCGGTAGAGGGTGGCCCGCCCCACACCCAGCAGCCGGGCGGCACGGACCTTGTTTCCGCCGGTCTCCTCGATGGCCTGCTCCACCATGGGCATGGTCAGCTTGACCCGCTGACCTTGCGGTGTCGGGGGGAATGAAGCCGGCTGAAGATCGGCCGGGCCGGTAAGCGGCGAGGGCCGGGGAGTCCGGGCCGTGGGCGGGCGGAAGCGGACCTCCGGCGGCAGGTGCTCGGGGCGCAGCACCTCGCCGGTGGAGCGCACCGCGGCAAACTGCAGGGCGTTGATCAGCTCGCGGACATTGCCCGGCCAGTGGTGGTTGAGCAGGCACTCCAGGGCCTTGTCGCTGACCCGCAGGAACTCCCGGCCTGTCTCCTGGCTGATCCGTTCGAGGAAGTGACCGACCAGCGGGGCGATGTCCTCCCGCCGCTCGCGCAGTGCGAGCAGCGCCATGGGGACCACACAGAGACGATAGAAGAGGTCCTCGCGAAAGGCGTTGCGGCCCACCATCTCCCGGAGGTCCCTGTTGGTGGCGCTGATGATCCGCACATCCACCGGGATCGGCTTTTCGCCCCCCACCCGCTCGATCACCTTCTCCTGCAGCACGCGCAGCAGCTTGATCTGCACTGGCGGGGTCAGTTCGCCCACCTCGTCGAGGAAGAGAGTGCCGCTGCCGGCCAGTTCGAAACGGCCCTTCTTGTCCCGGATGGCGCCGGTGAAGGCGCCCCGCACGTGGCCGAACAGTTCGCTCTCCAGGATGTTTTCCGGCAGGGCCCCGCAGTTCACCGGCACGAAGGGGCCGCCCCGCCGGCCGCTCTCACGGTGGATGGCCGCGGCCACCAGCTCCTTGCCGGTACCGCTGTCGCCGGTGATCAGCACCGGGTAGTCCGAATGGCTCACCGACTCGATCATCCCGAAGACCTCGCGGATCGCCGGTGAGACGCCCACCATGTTGTGGAAGGTCTTCTGCCTGGTCAGCCGGGTGCGCAGCTTGCTCACCTCGGTCTCGTCGTTCACCAGGGCCACCACGCCGTATTTCCCCGGTTCCATCTCCAGCGGCCGGGAGATCACCCGCAGCTGTTTCTTCTGGCCCCGGGCGTCGGCAAAGCTGAGGCTGTATTCCATCTCCTCGGTGACACCGCCCTTGCCGTCACAGAAGCTGCAGTTGTCGCCGCACAGGCCCCTGGGTGGAAAGACGTCCTGGCACTCCCTGCCGATCAGGTCGTCGCGGGAGCGGCCGGTGATGCGGAGCAGGGCGTCGTTGACCAGGAAGATGCGGCGCTGCTCGTCGTGGATCAGGATGCCGCTCTGCTGGATGTCCACAAAGAGCTGCAGCCGTTCACGCTCCCGGGCAAAGGCGTCGAGGTAACCGCAGTCCACCAGGTCTTCGAGACGTTTGCCCACCAGGTCGCGTACCGCACGGAAGGCGGTGAGGATCTCCTCGCTGCTCCCGTCAGTATCGGCCGGCTCGCGCACCGGCCAGTGGAGATAGATCGGCACTCCGGAGAAGAGCCGCTTCTGTTCTTCCTCGCCGGTCCGTTCGGGGGAGAAGCAGGCCTCCCGGGCATCGTTGCACAGGGTGATCACCAGGTCGAACATCCCCGCTTCCAACTGTCCGATGGACTTGGCTTCCTGGCCCAGCACCGGGACTCCGGCCTCTTCCAGCGCCTGGACGGCCAGGGGGTGCAGGCTGCCGGGTGTAATCCCGGCACTGGACGCTTCCGCCCGGTCGCCCACCCGCGCTCTGAGCAGGGCTTCAGCCATCTGACTCCTGGTGGAATTGGTCAGGCAGATAAAGAGGATCTTCATTTTCCGGGGCATGGTTTCTCCATGATCAAGCAGGTGTCTCAACCAGGGCGAAAGTGTCTCAGGGATTCTATCCCTTTGAAAAATAAAATCAACGGAGGTGAGATTAAGCTGTTGATTCGGGGCAGAATATGTCCCGGCGGGGTGACGGGAGGGTAAACAAGCCGCTGCCCAGATGCCCGGACAGCGGCGGGGAGGCCACCGGTTACCGTTGCATCATGATCCCGCCCATGCGCTCCTGGGCAGCCATCACGTCCGGGTCATCCATGTATTTCATCAGCTTCATGAAGCTGCCGGCCATTTTTGCCCCCACTTCCTCGGCCCGCTTCTGAGATTTTTTCAGCTCCTCGGGGAGGTTTTCCTGGTTCTCCAGTTCGGGGTATTTTTCAGCCAGCTCGCGCATCTTCGGCCAGAGCACCTCCAACTCGTCGGTGAAGTTGTTCATTGCCTTGACCACGCTCTCGGAGTCGTCGGCTTTGTCCAGCGCAGAGATGTAGTTCTCCACGATCTCCACGTACTCCTCGTTGATCTTTTCCACGTCCGAGTACTTGCCGCCGCAACCGGTGACCAGGACCAGCGCCAGAAGACACGCCACCAACGTCATCAACCGTTTCACTGTTCGTCCTCCCTCTGTTTCGTGAGTGATTTCCAGTTACGAATGCGCAGGTTCAGATTGCCAGAAGTAAGCAAGTATTCTCCAGCTTTCCCGGTCAGTCAAGCCGCTTGCCGGATACGCAACAATCCCCACCGGGATAGTTCGTTTGCGGGCGTTGTCCGCTTCCGGACAACGGTCGTCCGCAACCGGTCGGAATCGGTTTCCATGGATTGTGTAAGTTGTTTGATTACAACAAATTGAGTTTTGGCATCCGTCTTGCTGTATCTCCGGGCAGGAGGTTAGTCATGGACCGTGAGATCAGCAGCAGCGAACGCCGGGGTCGGGTGGTGAAACGGGTAGGGGTCTACCTTGCGGGTGCCATCGTGGTCATCGTCGCCATCTGGGCTTTTTTCGGGTGGCTCAGGCCCTCGGTCCGGCGGGCGGAGATCCGTACCGCCCTGGTCGACCGCGGCGTGGTGGAAGCCACGATCAGCGCCTCGGGGAGCGTGGTGCCGGTCTTCGAGCAGGTGATCACCAGCCCCATCGACTCCCGGGTGACCCGGATTCTTCGTCAGCCGGGTGACCGGCTACTCCCGGGAGACCCGATCGTCGAGCTGGACACCGGCGAGGCCCGGCTGTCCCTCCACCGCCTGGAGGACCAGGTGGCGTTAAAACGCAACGAACGGAAGAAGGCCCGGGAGGACCTGGCACGCAAGGTCGATGACTGGGAGGGGCAGCGGGACATCAAGGCTCTCGAGCTGAAGTCGCTGGAATACGAGGCCGACCGCTGCCGTGAAAACCTGGCCTCGGGCATCTTCAGCCGCGACGAGTTGCGCAAGGCGGAGAACGACACCGAGCGGGCCCGCATCGAGTTGCGTCAGATCGAGGAGGCCATGGTCCACGCGGCCCAGGCCTTGAATACCGAGCTGGAGGGCCTGGACCTTGAGCTGGCCATCCTGGAGAAGGAACGTGACGAGCAGGCGCACCAGGTGCGCCTGGCCGCTGCCGCCGCTGAACGAGCGGGGGTGCTGACCTGGGTCGTGCCCAGCGAGGGCATCGCCGTCAGGCGGGGCGACGAGATCGCCCGCGTGGCTGACCTCAGCGCCTTTCGGGTGGAGGCCACGGTGAGTGACGTCCACGCCGGCCGGGTCTCTCCGGGACAGCCGGTACTGGTCCGCTCCGGTGATCTGATCCTGGACGGCCGGGTGGCCAGCGTTCGGCCCACGGTGGAGAACGGGGTTGTCACCATGGATGTGGATCTCGACCAGAGCCGTCACCCCGACCTGCGGCACAACCTGCGGGTGGACGTTTTCATCGTTACCGAGCGGGTAGCTGACACCCTGCGGATCAAGCGCGGTTCTTTCCTGAATATCGAAGGCCGCCGGGCCGTTTTTGTGGTCCGTGGCGACCGGGCGGTGCGCACTCCAGTGAAGTTCGGCATCACCAATTTTGAAACCTACCAGATCATCGAGGGCCTCGCGGAGGGGGACGAAGTGATTCTGTCCGACATGAGCAAACTGCTGCACGCCAGGGAGGTGAAACTGAAATGATGAGAGCATCGCAAGTCCTGGGCATGGACCCGGTGGCCGTGCCGCCGCGGGAGACCACCACGAAAGAGAGCAGGAAGGGTCTGGCGGTGGAACTGGATCACGTGGAGAAAGTCTACCGCACGGACAAGATCGAGACCGTGGCGCTGAGTGAGCTCAACCTCACCGTGGGAAACGGCGAGTTCATCTCGGTGATGGGCCCCTCCGGCTCGGGCAAGAGCACCCTGCTCAATGTGATCGGGCTGCTGGACGCGCCGAGCAAGGGGACGATCAGCCTCGGCGGCCAGACCATCACCGGGTACGGCGACCGGCAGACCGCCCGGCTGCGCAACGAGGAGATCGGGTTCATCTTCCAGACCTTCCACCTGATCAGCGATCTCAAGGTGATCGACAACGTGGAGATCCCGCTGCTCTACCGGCACGGCTTCTCCGGCAACCGGCGGGAGGTGGCCAGGGAGGCGCTGGAAAAGGTGGGGCTGGGTTCGAGGATGGACCACTTCCCCTCACAGCTCTCCGGCGGGCAGCAGCAGCGGGTGGCCATTGCCCGGGCCATTGTCGGCAAGCCGAGCCTGTTGCTGGCCGACGAGCCCACCGGCAACCTGGACAGCCGGATGGGTG
>JAQAZP010000054.1:0-10097 GCA_032127265.1 Acidobacteriota bacterium | reverse complement strand
AAGGGGGAACGGAAGGAGAAAGCCGCGGCCGAATCAACCGTGGCCAGCCTCGGCCTCAAGTAACCAAGGTGATATCGAGCACCGCCTGCTCGAGGAGCCCCTTCAGGTTCTGCTGCGGCAGCGCCGGGAGGGGCGTTTTTTATGACTGTCCCCTTTAATTGGGGACAGGTCCCAATTAAACAGACGGAGTTGATTGGTGTTGGGTACCTTAATTGGGGCCTGTCCCCAATTAATCGAACATTGTTAACTTTTGCTGGAGGGTATCCGTTCGTTAACAGATGTCCTGAATCAAAACATTAAATAATACATGAAAAGGGATGTGAATAATTTATAAGATAATCATGATTTATTTCTCAATTACTCTCATTTATTGCCCGATACTAAATTGTAATATGGGTGCTGCATCAAGTCAGACAACGCTCCTTATCACTGTTCTCCGATATTCGGGCAAGATACCCCCTATCTTGCCCATTTTTTTGTACTTCGACTTCTAGGGCATGATCGGGTCGTTTGATATAAATTTATTTCTCTAAAATGGAAGCACAAAACTTGATCGCAATTCTTCAGCGATCAGCCTCTACAGGTATGGAGTAACGGCAACCACAGTAATGCTGGCGGTAGAGATTGAATTCGTTGCTCACCCGCACCGATTCGAGAAAGCCCTCGTTCTTCTTCAGATCACAGCGGAGGAAACGGACACCGAATTCCTTGCCCGCCGCTTCGCCGGCCCGGTTGACCAGCAAGGGGTTCTTTCGCGGGCTGATGGTCAGCGTCGAGGCGAAAAGCGGGAACCGCTCCTCCACCGCGTGACGGGCCGTCTCCCGCAAGCGCAGGGTGATGCAGGCTGAACAGCGCTCGCCGCCCTCCGCCGCGTCCTCGAATCCCCGGGTGGCCGCGGCCCAGGCCTCCGGATCATAGGTTGCCTCCACCAGGGGCACGTGGAGACCCTGAGCCAGAGTCCGGGCGGCATGGAGACGATGCTGGAATTCCCCGGCGGGATGGATGTTGGAGTTGCTGAAGTACATGGTCACGGAGAAGAGTTCACAGAGCCGGCGCAGCGACCCCGCGGAACAGGGAGCGCAGCAGACATGGAGCAGCAGTCCCGCCCCCCGGGGAAGGCTCTCCTCCGTCTCCAGCAACCACCGCCGTGTCTTGTCGGCCTTTCCTCCCATCAGTCCTGCCCAACTCCATTGACGGCCCTGGTGCACACCACCGGCCGCGGTTGAATTGTAAACCGGTCGGCCCGCTCACGTCACCCTGACTTTTGTCGCAACGATGCACCGTGGGCTCCGCTGGAACTCTGCCCGCTCCGGAACCGGGGCCGGAGCCCCCTGGACTCCCCGGCATGCCAAAACGGCACCACACCGCGGCGCCGTGTCAAATGGTCGCAGGCCACGGACAGCTCCGCCCCCGGCGGCCCAGAATCACCGATGACAACAAGGCTTTCATTTTCATCAATTTGGATATCGTTCGCGCCGCGCGAGAGGGGACTTCTCCTGGTTGGCACGAAACCTGCTATAGATAGAGACCGTGCATCGGGCTGCAAGTGGAAACATCTCACCAACCTCCCTTGCAACATGCCACTGACCCACCCGGCCGCCACTGGCGGCCGGCTTTTTTTTGTACCCGGCACGGGATCCATCAGACGGCGGCCAGCCGGGAACAGATGCTTCGGCCGGCCTCCCGGTATTCGGGCAGGGCGGAAAAAGCCCGGCGCAGGTGCCGGAGGGTCAGCGGCATGGAAGCCAGATAGCGGCGGTTGCCCCGTTCCGCCGCCTGGAAGGAAAAGGTGCCCGCGGCCTTGATTCCCCGCTGCAGCGCAGTGAGTTCAAAACGCCGGCGGAACTCCTCCCCGCCGGCCGTCCAGGGCCGCCGTTCAAGATAGCGGCCGATCAGCCGTCCCTCCAGCTCTTCGCCCAGGTCGACATAGCAGTCCCGGAGCAGCGACACCAGGTCATAGGTCTCGGGACCCAGGCGGGCATCCTGGAAATCAACCATCACCAGCCGCTCACCGGCCACCATCAGGTTTCGACTGTGGTAGTCGCGGTGACAGGGCACCAGGGGCCTGAACCCGGACACCCGCCGGCAGAGCTGCTGATAGAATTCCTGGAGGGTTTGCTCCTCACCGGCCGGAAGGGTCATGCCGAGGAGACCGCTGAAGAAGTGTCGGTGAAAAAAGTGGAGCTCCCAGAGCAGCTTCTGGCGGTCGAAAAAGAGCCGGCGCGCCGGGAGCCATTCCGGCAGTTGCGATGGGTCGAGGGCCTGGAGTTCCGCGACCAGGTCCACAGCATTGAGATACAACTGCTCCAGCGCACCGGCCGATGGGCCATCCGCCGCGCACCGGTCCGCGGGGAAACAGCTCTCCAGCGTGGTGTCCCCCAGGTCTTCCAGCAGCACCAGGCCGGCCTCGCCGTCCACCGCCCGGATCGCCGGCACCGGCAAGCGGTTCTGCTCCAGGAAACGGGCGGTGAGACAGAACGGATCCTCGGCCTCCACAAAGGACTCACCGGTCTCCATCAGTATTTCCGGGTCGCCTCCGGAAACGGGCCGCAAACGGTAGAAGCGCCGCACCGAAGCATCCCCGGCCAACGGCGACCAGCCGGTGGTTGGCCGTCCCAGGCGTGTCAGCCCCTCCACAATTCCCGGCGAGAACTCCGACGGGACACCGCTCACTTTACACCTCCCCCAGGGGTCGGCGGTCCGGTTGCGCACCATCCGTGCCCTGAGCCAGCAATTCGCCCCTTGCGGTGAAACCCTCGGGGAGCACCGTGTCCGGGCCTACCAGGCAGTCCTCCAGCCGCACCTCTCGTCCCACCCGGCAATTTTCCATCAGCAGACAGCGGGTCAAGGAACTGCCCTGCCCCACCACACACGTCTGGTAGACCGCAGCCGAACGCAATTGGACATCCGGTGAGATGTGGACACCCGGACCGCAATAGGACGGGCCGGCGTCATGGAAAAGACCCGGCGGTTCAAGCGGCAGCGGATAGACCCCCGTGCCCGATGCACGATCCGTGAGAATGGCCAGGGCGCTGTCCAGGAACTGCCGCGGGGTTCCGAAGTCGAGCCACGAGCCGCTCACCGGCACGCCCCCGACGGTCTCGCCGGCACCGATCATCCCGCGGTAGACCTCGGCGTTGATGTCCACCGCCCGGCCGGCCGGGATACGCCGCAGCAGGGCGGACTCGAGAAAGTGGATGCCGATGAACATCCACTGGTCGGCCGGCGGCTCTGCCGGCTCCGGTTTGCCGGCGATGGACACCACCCGCCCCTGTTCATCCGTCTGAACCAGACCGTAGCGCCCGGCAGGGGGCGGCGGCTGGAGCAGCATCGAGGCTTCGGCCCCGCCGGCCCGGTGGGCCTCGCCGGCGGCCGTGAGATCGCCGAAGAACAGTGAATCACCATTGAGCAGCAGCATGGTGGCCGGGCCGGATTCCAGCAGCAGGGCCGCGGCCGCCCCCAGCCCGCCGCCGGTGCCGAGAATTTCCGGTTCGAGGGACAGGCGGAGTTGCAGACCGAGTTGCCGGGAGAAGCGGTCCAGATCGGGTTCCAGGGTGCGGGGCAGATGGTGCAGGTTGACCACCAGGTGCCGCACCCCGGCGCGGGCCAGAAAAGCCATGGGCCAGGCGATCAACGGGAGGTCGAACAGGCGCAGCGCAGGTTTGGCCCGCCGGCGGGTCAGCGGGCCCATTCGCGTGCCCAGACCAGCCGCGAGAATCATCGCCGTTGTCGCCGCGCTCACCGTTATTCCTCTCCCAGCCGTGGCTGGGGAAAGACCACTTCGGTCTCCCCCTTCCGCCCCCGGCGCTCCAGTTCCATGACAAAATAGCCGGCATAACTGGCCCGGATATGGTTTTCCGGTTTCAGCTGCAGTTCACGGGCCACCCGTTCGATCTCCTCGGCCGGGCCCTCCAGTTCGGTGAACCAGCCGAATGGTGTTTCGTCGATCATCGCGGTCAGGCCGTTGTCCAGTTGGAAGACCTGCCGGAATTTCTGGTAGCGGAAAATGGTGCGCAGACCGATCCGCTGGAGGATGGTCAGCAGCGTCCGCCCCTCCTCCACACTGACTTCGATCTCCTCGCGAATCTTGAGCCGGGGATCGGGTTTCACCGCCCCCTTCCAGGTGAAGGTATCGGCCAGCGGCGTCAATCGCAGGCGAAGCCCGCACCCCTGGCTGCGGATGGGCATACCGGGATAATCGAGGAGGACGTTGTCCTCGAAATGCCGTACGGTGTGCGTTGGCTCCCGGCCCTCGGGCCCGGCCAGGGCGGAGATCCGCCGGACCAGGCCGGCCGCCTCAGCGGCGCCCCCGGGGAGGATGTATTTAACCTCGATCTCCAACATTTCCCCCATCCAGTTGCTCCTTTCGGACATCCTACCGCATGGTGGGCAGGTCCGCGGCAAAGAGATCCCAATCGACAAATGAACCGACGATCTCGCTGGTGTGCTCCACCAGCTTCGTGTCCAGGGCCTGGTACGCCCGATAGCTGGAGAGCACCTTGATCACATAGTCGCGAGATTCGCGAAAGGTCACCTCGCGAATGAAATCGAACAGGTCATCGGGGTCCGAAGCGCCGGCCAGCCAGCGGTCGGCATTGGCCTCGCCGCCGTTGTAGGCCGAAAGGGCGGCAGCCACATTTCCCTGGTAGCGCTCCACCAGCGAGGCCAGATAGGCGGTGCCGATGGCGATGGAGACCTCCGGCCGGTAGAGGTCGTCGGGCCCGGCATAGTCGATGCCGTAGCGCACTGACACCACGGCCGCCGTCTCCGGGAGGATCTGCATCAAGCCCCGAGCGGCGGCGCCCGACCTCACCCCGCTGCCGAAGCGGCTCTCCTCGCGGAGCAGGGCGAGCAGCAGCAGCGGGTCCAGGCCATGTTTCTCGGCCTCCCGGCTGACCAGCGGGTAGAAATGTCCCGGGTAGAGCAAAAGCCTGATGTTCAGCGGCAGGGACTCCTGGGCCGCCGACGACGGGATGGCGTCGGTGATCCGTTCGCTGGCCCGCACCGACAGCGCGTTGTTGCCGCCCATCATCGACCAGAGCGCAATGGAATACTGCCGGTCGTAGCGGTCGAGGGATGCCCGGCCTTCCGCCACCTCCAGTTCCTCCGCCGCTTCGCCGAACTGCCCGATCCGCAGCAGGGCCGCGGTGCGCCGCAGCCCAACCCCTTTCGAGCCGCCGGCTGCCGCCGCCTCCAGGGCGGCGGGTTGAAGCGGTCTGACCCAGTAGGGGATATTGTACGGCACTTCCCGGCGGTAGAGTTCCTGGAGCAGATTGAGCACCACCCTCCGCTTGCTGCTCCAGCCGCAGGTGAGGAGGAATTTTTCAAGCTCCTCCCGGGCGGCAGCGGAATCATCGGCTTCCAGCAGGTTCCGGGCACCCTGGATCATGACCTGATCCTGGTCGGCAAACAACTCCAGGGCCATCCCGGAGGCGAGGACCCGCGCCTGGTCACGAAAAAGGTAGGGCACCTCCAGGCGGGATACATAGAGGCACTGTTGCAGGGCCTCCGTAATCCGCCCGGCCGCCGAAAGATGACGGGCCAGCCAGAGGGCGGCCTCGGCATGGATCGATTCGTCGTGGCGGGAGAATGACAATACCCGCTGGAGGGTGGCCATGGAGGCCGGGATGTCGCCGCGGCGGCGCTGGACATCCGCCAGGTGCATCAGGATGCCGGCCCTGGTGGAACGGCCGCCGCCCAGATCGGCCGCCCGGGCGGCCAGTCGGTCCAGACCGGCGGCATCCAGTTGCGTCTTCAGCGGCCAGGCCGCCGTGGTGACCGCCTTGATCGCCACTGCGGACCGCGTACTGGAAACCGCCAGACGATTCAGTTCCTCCAGGGCGGCCTTGTTGTTTCCCACCCGCAGTTGGCACACCGCGGCAAAATAGAGGCCGTCCTGACCCGGCAGGCTCTTGGGGAACTGCTCGCCGGCCAGCAGAAACCATTGGCGCGCCGAATCGAATTCCCCCTCGAGCAGGCGGCAGCGCCCGATGAGAAATGTGGCCTTGTCCTGGTAGCGGTCCGCACTCTCCTCTTCGCTCTCCACCAGTTTGGACAGCCAGTTGACAGCCTCATCGAACCGCCGGTTGCGGTAGGCGGCGTTGCCCATGCACCAGGCCTCCTCGCCCGGCGAAGCGAACATGGTCTTCGCCGGGGCTTCGCCCACGGTGTTCCGGTCCAGCCCGGAGAGCAGCAGGTAGGCGTCCAGGGCTGGATCGTCACCCTGGTCCTCGCCCAGCAGCAGCTGCAGCCTGAAGCGTCCCGTTTCCAGCTCACCGGCATCGATCAGACAGCGGCCCAGCAGGACACCGGCCTGCCGGACCAGGTCCCGGGACCGCCGCCCCTGCAGTTGCCTGACAAAGAGCGCGCCCTGGTCGCAGTTGCCGGCGGCCGCGGCGCAGCGCACGGCGCCGAGGATCGCCTCCCCGTGGGCCGGCCACTCCTGGCCGCCGAGACGGGCTGCCTGGAAGAAGGCTTCGGCTGCCGCGGCATGCTCGCCGTCCCGTTCCAGCAAACCGGCCAGGCGCAGGTTCGCATAGGGGGCGAGGAGCACGTCATCTTCGTCCTCGGCCAGGTAGCCCTGATACGCTTCCCGAGCCGCCGCCCCTTCCCCGGCCTCTTCGTGCAACACCCCCTCCAGGTAGCGATGATGAAGCACCCGGGAAATCGAGGGGGACGAGGCAGCGAGGACCGGCAGCTGTTCGGCCGCCCGGGACAAGTCTCCGGCCACCAGGGCCCGGACCATCGAACCGTGGAGCTCGAGAACTTCCTCGGGAATCGTGGGGCCAGGTGCCGCCTGTGAGGCCGCCGGGCAGTAAAGCCCCAGCATCATCGTGATCACGGTGACGGATCCACAGCGGAACAGCGATCCGTTTTTCTTTTTCCAACTCAAGCCAATCCCCTTTACCAGACCCCTGATCCCCACCCGTCCGGCGGTGGAAATCCCGCTACGGTCCCAAAGAATTCATGCCGGATGGGACCCCGGCCAACCGACTGGAAGGACGAGTATATATCGGATGCCGTCGAGGCCCCAAAAAACCCGATAATTCACTTTACCGCCGAACCGGAAAGTGCTATGGTTCCGGCTCTTCCGGGATTCGGTGCGCTGGGTCCGGAAGCAGTGCAATTGACGAAGTGTAACGTGTAGACCCTGTGGTCGGAATCGAGGCATAAAATGTCGAAAAACGTATACGTCACCACCACCGGGCCCGGAGCGGGAAAAAGTGCCATTGTTCTGGGGCTGATGTCCTTTCTCGAACGTGAAATCCGCAAGGTGGGCTACTTCCGGCCCATCGCCAGAACCGGAAGCAACGGCGAAACCGGGATCGACCGCAGCGTCCGGCTGATCTGCGACGTCTACGGCCTGGACTGCGACCCCGACCTGATGATCGGCGTCCAGGAGCGCCGAGCCATGGACCTCATCTCCGCGGGCAAGTATGACGAGATGCTCGACGAGATCCTGCTCAAGTACAAGCACTACGAATCCCAGCGCGACTTCATCCTCATCGAGGGAACCAACTACCAGGGCGCCACCACCGCCTTCGAGTTCGACGTCAACGCCGACATTGCCCGCAACCTCAGCGCCCCGGTGCTGCTGGTGGTCAGCGGCCGCGAACGTACCGCCGGCGACATCTTCGACAACACCGTGATCAGCAAGGAGCAGTTCGACGAACGGGGCTGCGACCTGATGGGGGTGATCGCCAACCGGGTGGACGCCGACCTGCTGGACCAGGTGCGGGCCACGCTCACCGAGCGTTTCGAAACGGCCGGCATCCCCTTCATGGGCGCCATTCCCGAAGAGGACATCCTGGCCAAACCGAGGATGGACGAAGTGGCCGCGGCGCTGGAGGCCGAGGTGGTTTACGGTGAACGCTATCTCGACAACCTGGTCTACAGTTTCCAGATCGCCTCGATGCAGTTGGACACCCTGCTGGAACGGGTGGGCCCCGGTTCGCTGGTCATCAGCTCCGGTGACCGGGCGGACATCCTGCTCGGTCTGATGGCCTCCCAGCTGTCGAACCGCATGCCCAAGATCGCCGGTATCCTGCTGAGCAGCGGTTTCAAACCCACCGAGACGGTGGACCAGCTGATCAAGGGCCTGCGCGGGGTGAACATCCCGGTGCTGGCAGTCAACACCGGGACCTACCAGACGTCGATCAACGTCAACCGGGTGGTCTCGGAGATCACCCCCCAGAGTTTCCGCAAGATTGAGATGTCGCAGGTGATCTTCGACGAGCACGTCGACCACCGCCTGATCCGCTCGGGCATCACCGCCCTGCGCGAGGACAAGGTCACGCCGAAGCTCTTCTTGTACAAGATGATGGAACAGGCCGGCGCCGACCCGCGGCACATCGTGCTGCCCGAGGGCTGCGAGGAACGGATCCTGCGCGCCGCCGGGTCGCTGCTGCGCCGCGGCGTGGTCAAACTGACCCTGCTCGGGGACGTGACCGAAATTCAGAACCGGGCAGAGAAGATCCAGGTGAACCTCGAGGGGGCCAGCCTGCTCAACCCGGCCGATTCGGAATGGCTGGAGGATTTCGCCACCACCTACGCCGAGTTGCGCAAGCACAAGGGCGTGACCATGCAGCAGGCCCGCGACACGATGATCGACCCCACATACTTCGGCACGATGATGGTGCACAAGGGCCACGCCGACGGCATGGTATCCGGCTCGATCAACACCACCGCCCACACCGTGCGGCCGGCCTTCGAGTTCATCAAGACCAAACCCGGCATCTCGCTGGTCTCCAGCGTCTTCTTCATGTGCCTCGCCGACCGGGTGCTGGTCTACGGTGACTGCGCGGTGAACCCCAATCCCACCGCCGAACAGCTGGCCCAGATCGCGGTTTCCAGCGCCGATACCGCCGCCGCCTTCGGCGTCAGCCCGCGGGTGGCGATGCTCTCTTACGCCACCGGCAAGTCGGGCAGCGGCGCGGACGTCGAGAAAGTCACCGAGGCCACCCGCATGGCCCAGGAACTGCGCCCCGACCTGGCCATCGAAGGGCCGATCCAGTATGACGCGGCGGTGGACGCCGGCGTGGCCAAGACCAAGATGCCGGAGAGCAGCGTGGCCGGCCGGGCCACGGTATTCATCTTCCCCGACCTGAACACCGGCAACAACACCTACAAGGCGGTGCAGCGCTCGGCCAACGCCGTGGCGGTGGGCCCGGTGCTCCAGGGGCTGAACAAACCGGTCAACGACCTGAGCCGCGGCTGCACGGTGACCGACATCGTCAACACCGTGGTGATCACCGCAATTCAGGCACAGACGACCTAGGCCGGCGGGCTGGACGCGGTGGGCCCAATCGGCTTTTATTGCAGGTAGCCCAACGCCTCGAGTCGTTCCCGGGTGGCCAAATCGAGATCCTTCGACTGAGCCGCGACACTGGAGGATGCGGCAATCCGTCGGGCTTCATCAAAATCCTCGATCAGAACAGACATTAAGGCACTGGTGCTCGTCCCGTCCCACAGGTTTCGCTGTTCACCGGGATCCTGCTCAAGATCGTACAGCTCGACAGGTTCCAGGCCTCGCGGGTTGTCCTCGTTGGCGAGGATGATTTTCCAGTTTTCTCTATACAGCGTACGGATACGGCACCCCTCGAATTCCTCTTCGGCAAAGAGCGGCCGGGAACCGCCCGGCACCGCGATCGGGCCCCCGGGCTGGCCCTTAAAGTGGTTCGGCAATTCCCCGTACGAGGTGATCAGGCTTTGTCCCTGCCAGCCAACCGGCTTTCCCGCTTCCACTCCGGTGAGGGTTAAGATCGTCGGAGCGATATCGGTCAGCGCCACCGTCGGACTGATTCTCCTTCCGGCCATTCGGCTCCCCGGCAGCTTGAGGATCAGCGGCACCCTGATCTGCTCCTCGTAGAGTGTTTTTCCGTGCCACCACCCCTGGTGCTCGTAAAACTCTTCCCCGTGATCGGCGGTAAGCACGATGAGTGCGTCATCATAGACCCCCTGATCCTGCAAGTATTGCATCAACCGTCCGATCCAGGCGTCGCAATAAGCCACTTCACCACTGTAGGCAAGAGTAAAACGATCGATGTCAGCTGCGCCGGCATCGAGTTCACTGGACGGGGCTATGGGGGCGCCGTTCT
>JAQAZP010000053.1:0-5561 GCA_032127265.1 Acidobacteriota bacterium | reverse complement strand
GATCGGGCTGCTCACCGCGGCCACCCTTGGTGCGGCGTTCCACTTCCTCGGTTTCCGCTACGCCGCCGAAGGGGACACCATGGGGATGCTGGTGGCGGTGCTGGACTCCAACTTCTGGCTGGCCACCCACGTGGTGACCATCACTATCGGTTATGGAGCGGCCATGGTGGCCGCCCTGGTGGGCCACATCCTGCTGGTCCAGCTCATCGCCAAACCCGAAGCCCGCGAGCAGGCTGAATCACTGCTGCAGACGGCCCGGGGCACCGCGGTGACGGCCCTCTTCTTCACCACCCTGGGCACCATCCTCGGCGGGATCTGGGCCGACCAGTCCTGGGGCCGCTTCTGGGGCTGGGACCCCAAGGAGAACGGCGCCCTGCTGATCATCCTCTGGCTGCTCTTCGTCCTGCACGGCCGGCTGGCCGGATTGCTGGGCAAGGCGGCCTATGCCGCGACGCTGGGGCTGACCAGCATCACGGTGGTCATGGCCTGGTTCGGGGTCAACCTGCTCAGCGTGGGCCTGCACAACTACGGCTTCTCGCAGAAAAACATGATCTGGATCACCGCGATCACCGTCCTGGAGATCATCTTTGCCACCGGTGGATACTTCGTGGCCAAATCACGCCGGGCCGGTGCGGAAGCAGCCTGAACCATCAGCGGCGGCCGGGAAAGCCCCGGTCGCCGCACTTCGCATTGACACTGCCCTGCCGCTGGTGTATATAAAACTTGTATGGTTTCTAACATATTATCGGTTCCATTCAATCATCCCAAACATGAACTAGCGGTGTCGCCGGCCCCGGAGAAATGTATGTGGCGCCGCATGACAGAGGGGAGTCCACCTTGAAGAAATCATTGTTCACCTTGATCGCCCTGCTCGCGTTGACCAGCATTTTCGTCCTGGCCGCCGAGATCCCCGCGGACAAGGAGGTTCTGACCTTTGACGAAAAACTGGGGACGGTGACCTTCAAGCACAAGGAACACGCCGACCGCATCGGCGACTGTATCACCTGCCACCACAAACTCGAGGGGGATGCCCTTCCCCAGGCCTGCACCGTCTGCCACATGGAGAAGGAGGTCAAGGAAGAGGCCCCGAAGCTGAAGGACGCGGTGCACAACAAGTGCCAGGGCTGCCACCAGGAAAAAGCCGATGCCGGTGAAAAGACCGGACCGCTGAAGGGGGCCAAGGAGTGCAAGAGCTGTCACATCAAGGCCGAGGCGGCTTCCTGATCCGTCTGACCTGACCCTCGCGCCGCCGGGTACAAGCCGGCCGGCCATAAAAGCCTGCTTCGGGCCGTTGCTTCGCGGATGCACCCGCGGGGTGGCGGCCCGTTTTCATTTTCCGCTCTGACCTTTCACGACCACGGAGTCGGCTTCTGCGACGGCTGCCACACGATCCACAACAGCCCTGACAACCCCGCCAGCAGCCCTGGCGGAAACCAGTATCTGCTCCTCGAGGCCAACCCCTGACAGAGCACCACGGGGGACCGGCAGCGCTCGCTGTGCAACAAGTGCCACGCCCTGGATGTGAAAGTCTAGGCCGCACTTCTGGCGCAGCAAAGCCCTTGGGAAAAGGGGGCCGGTGAAAGCGGCACAGTGGGAGTTGACCCCGGGTTGCGGTCGGCGCTACCATCGGGAAGAACAGCGTCATCGATTTTTTCGAAAAGCAGCGGCGTGACAGCCGGTGCCGGGATGACGCCTCGACTGCCGGAGTCCTCGAAAATGCCGCAGGACGACCTCGACCCCATCGTTGCCGAATACCGCCGGGACAAGGCCCGGGAGGAGCAGACCTACCGCGCCCGGGCGCTGAAGCTCTTACCCCATGTCTGCGGCCACTGCGGCCGGGAGTTCGAGGGCCAGAAACTCCGCGAACTGACCGTGCACCACCGGGACCACGACGCAACGAACAACCCGCCCGACGGCAGCAACTGGGAGCTGCTCTGTCTCTACTGCCACGACAACGAGCACGAGCGGAACATCGTCGCCGACGCCCTGACCGGCGGCGCACCGTCCCCGGAACGAAAGACCGACGGCCTGCACCAGCCCTTTGCCGGCCTCGCCGACCTGCTGAAGAAGAAAGAAAAGTAGGTCCGGGGGTAGATCAATCAAGGCCAGGATCTCCCCGCCATGGAGCCAGAACGTCAAACGGCCACGTTCACCCCTGCCCCAAAAGCCCCCTGATCTTCAAGGCCAGCTCGCGGCGTGCGAAGGGCTTCCGGATGCACGGAATGCTGGAATCGATGATTCTGTGGTGCACGATGACGTCATCGGTGTACCCGGACATATAGAACACCTTGACCTCGGGCTGGAGCTGGCGCCGCCGGCCCACCAGCTCCTTGCCGCCCATCCCGGGCCTCACCTCTGTCCCGCCGAACATCAACAGGGCCTCACCCCCGCCGCCGACGACGGTCACCCGGTAGCCCAGGTTGACCAGCATTTTTTCGAGGAGCCGCTGCAGTCCATGGTCGTCCTCCACCACCAGCACCATTTCACCCCGGGCCCGGTGATCCCCCTCCTCCCCGTGCCCGGCCCCGGCGGCGGGTTCGCCTTCCGTCAGCGGCAGGTAGATCCTGAAGGTCGCGCCATTGCCCGGCTCGCTGTCCACCAGGATGCAGCCGCCGGACTGCTTGACGATGCCGTAAACGGTGGAGAGCCCCAGCCCGGTCCCCTGGCTCTTGGTGGTGAAGAAGGGTTCGAACAGCCGGTCCCTCGTCTTGCGGTCCATGCCGCAGCCGGTGCAGGAAGTCTTCACCGGCCGGGGCGATGAATGCGCTCAATGTCGAGCGCAGGAGACGCTTTCTCTCCGTTCCCAGCAAACTGGCCGCCGCCAGATTGGCGCGGGTGATCTTTCCCCCGGCGTCCAGGGTCACGTAGCCGCAGGGTGCAAACTCGTAGAGGTCCTGAAATTGCCGTTCCAGGCCGATGAGCTCCTGCTCCGCCCGTCTCAGTTCTTCGTTCTGGATTTCCAACTCCGCCTGGTGAATTCCGAGTTCGTGGATCAACTCGAGAATGGCGGGTGGTGAATCAGCGGCTGCGGCCGGAAGGCGCCGGAGCAGTTCAATGGCCAGTTGCCGGATAAAACCGCTCTCGTCGTGCTGCAGATTTCTTCGATCGGGAATCAGAGTGGCTTCGATTGTACCATGGGGTAAGATATTTCGCAATTACAGAGTACACCGGGCCCTGCTGCGAAATGGTCGGCGAAGGGCCGCGGCCCGGCGCGCGACGAGGCCGCCCTGTTTTCAGACCGGAACCGGGACGTGCAGGCTCTCGATGGCCCGGACAGCCTGTTCCAGGATCACCGGTTTCCCAAGATGGATGTTCATGCCGGCTTCCAGGCACTGCTGGGCGCTGTCGCTGTCCGCATTGGCGGTAAGGGCAATGATGGGGATCATCGCCAGTTCGTCGGTGCGGCCGCGAATACGGCGGGTGGCCTCCAATCCATCCATGACCGGCATGCGCACGTCCATGAAGACCAGATCGAAATGACCGCTTTCCAGTTTCTCGACGGCCTCCTGGCCATTCTCCGCGAACTCGGCATCGATCCCGACCTTCTTCAACAACTTGCCGATCACCAGTCGATTGACGGCGTTGTCCTCGGCCACCAGCACATCCAGATTGAAGCGGGGCAATGTCTCGGATTGGCTCACCTGCTTCGTCGGGGCGGCCGAAATGGGCATCGGGAGGTTCACGACAAACACCGAACCCTTGCCAGGAGTGGAATGCACCAGGATGTCCCCGCCCATTATCCGCGCCAGGTGGTGGCTGATGGCCAGACCCAATCCGGTCCCGCCGAAGTTGCGCGTGGTGGAGGCGTCCACCTGCTCGAACTGTTCAAAAATGGCAGGCAAGCGGTCCTCCGGAATGCCGATCCCCGTATCCTCGATGGTCAGCGATACCGTGCGTTGGGCGGCCTATTCTCCAGAAACCGTCGCCGTCAACAAAACCCGTCCGACGTCGGTGAACTTTACCGCATTCGATACCAGGTTCAGTACGATCTGACGCACCCGGACCGGGTCGCCCAGAAACCCCCGCGGGGCGACTGCCGGGTATTCGAATTCCAATCCGATCCCCTTGTCCACCGCAGCCGGCTGCATGATCAGCAAGACATCATCGAGGACCTGCATCAAATCGAAGGGAACAGCTTCAATGGTCATCTTCCCCGAAGTGATCTTGGAGAAATCGAGAATGTCGTTGACTATGTCCATCACCATGGACACGTAGATGCGGTGTGGCCAGCCCGCCGGAGCCCTCAGCACATACTGATGCCAGAATAGAGAGAATATGGAATGGAAAAATATCGTCGATAGTTACCCTTTCATGAAAATAACAATTCGAGGGCAATTTTTCCCTCACCATCAAAGAATCGGACGTTCCAGGGAGTTCCATGAGGGATTTTTCCGCTTGGCGCGGCCACATAGAGTTCCGAGATGACGAGTTCACTCATGCGGAAAATCTCGATGCGGGGCAAGCGAAGGGGAGACAGCAGGTTTCGCGGGTTGGGAACACGCCGGGACCTGCTACTCGGCGCCCGCGGGAGAGTCGGGCCCGGATGCCGGCGTCGCATTTTCGAAAATCTGCACCCGGCCGTCGAAGCCCTGGCTGACATAGACCCGGCCGGCGGCGTCGAGGGCCAGGTCGGCCGGCTTGTAAAGATCACCGGGCCGCCCCCCCACCCCGCCGGTCTCGTAGAGGCACTCGTTGTCGTCGGGCCGCCAGAGCATGATCAGCATCCGCTGTTGGTCGAGGACCAGCACGTTGCCCTCCCGGTCCATGGCCGCGGCCACGGGAAAAGCGGTATTGCAGGGCGACGTCCCCTTGGTCCCCACCCGGCCCAACGGCTCCCCGTCGAGATCGAACAGCCGTACTTCGCCCTCAATGGGCAGGCTGACCAGCACCGTATCGCCATAAACATCGACGTGACCGAAAAGTTGTTCCCGGGCCTCCTCTTCGGCCATCTCGGTAATGAGGTCCACCGAACCGGTCACCCGGCCGTCAAGCCCGGCGATCCAGAGCCGGAAATTCGCCTGGTCGAGAACAAAGAGCCGGTCCCCCGCGGGCGAGAGGGCGACGGAGACGAACTCGGTCTCTAGCAGACCCCCGGGCAGGCCGGTGAGCGGCAGGTCGGCCATTGGTTTGCCGTCAAAATCGAGCAGCACCAGCTGCCGCCGGCCTTCGACAAAACCGAGGACAACGATATACCCCTCGGGAGTGACCGCCACGTCGAGCGGCGAGTTGAAGACCCGGCCGCCGGGGATCTGGAAGCGGTAACGGCCGCCCTTGTCGAAAATCACGATCCGGCTGTTCATCTGGTCGCAGACAAAGGCCTCCCCGGTGTGCAGGTCGGCGTGCACCGAATACGGCCACTTGAAGATGTCGGTGGCCGAGGGGAGGGAGAGCCGCTTGAGATAGGGCAGGCGTGCTTCGGCCATGGCGGGGCGGGCGCAGAGAACCGGCCAGGCGATGATGAACAGGGCAATGAGAAATCTCCGAGGTCTGCTCATCCGGCTCACTCTCCTCCAGACGCTCTGAACAGCTGGACCCGGCCGTTGCCCTGGTCGGCCACGGCG
>JAQAZP010000052.1:0-3604 GCA_032127265.1 Acidobacteriota bacterium | reverse complement strand
CCATTTCTTGTGCCGCTCCGATATCGTGAGCTTGTGGTCGTGCAGCATGGTGTCGACGTGGGGCAGCACCTTCTCGAGGTTGGCCCATGGCACGTTGCATGCGGTCTCGATCGCCGTATTGATGCCGCGTTCGTGTGCCCCGGCAAGCAGCGCCGCGCTGAAGTCGGGTTGCAGCAAGCACTCGCCGCCGCTCAGCGTGATGCCGCCGCCCGAATTGCGGTAGATGGAGCTGTCCTTCTCCACTTCGTCCAGCACCTCGGCCACGGTCATCATCTTGCCGAACATGTAGAGCGCGGCGGTCGGGCAGAGGGAGACGGTCGCCTCGTCGCAGGCACCGGCCAGGTCCCAGTTGACCCTGACCTTGTCGTCCTCGCCCTCTACGACGTAGAAGGCGCCTTCCGGAAAGGGGGCCTTCAGGCACGCGCCGCATTCCTTCTTGCCGAGGCACGTTCTGGGGTCGTAACCGACTTCCGGCTTGAATCGGATGCTTTCGGGGTTGCTGCACCATTTGCAGCGAAGCGAGCAGCCTTTGAGAAAGACGTTCGTACGGATGCCTGGCCCGTCGTGGCTGCAATAGCGCTGGATGTTCAGGACTCTTCCGGTCACGGCGGATGGATCGATGGATTGGTTCATCACAGTTCCCTCCCCAGGCAGATGCCGAGCGAGCGGGCGATCTGGATGAACCCGCTGCCGGTGGACACGGTCCTGACCTTGTTGATCGCATCGGCCAGCGGCACGAAGCGAATGTCCGGTGGATCGAAGGCCACCATCACCCCGTTGTTGCCGGCATTCAGGGCCTGTATCGCCCCGGCCCCGTAGGCCAGCCCCAACTGGCGGTCGATCGAAGTGGCCATTCCGCCTCGGGCCCAGAGACCCAGGACCAGAGGAAATGTCTCCTCGGCGATCAGCAACTGCAGCCCGTTCGCAACGGTCGCGGCGGCCTGCCCGGATCGCAGGATGACGTGCTCGCCGGCGTCGCCGGTGGCCAGCGGCGACAGCGACGCCCTGAGCGAGTCGACCGCCGGCTCCTGCGCCTTGGCCTTCGGCTTCTCCACAAAGCGCGCCCCTTCGGCCACGACGACCAACCCGTAAGGTCGTCTGGACTTCATCCTGTCCTTCAAGCTCGACGCCACCACCTCCAGATCGCAGGCCATTTCGGGAATCAACACCGCATCGGCGCAGGCGGCAATGCCGGCCTGCAGCGCGATCCAGCCGGCCTGCTCCCCGAGGACTTCCACGACGGCGATCTTGCGGGCCGACTGGGCCGCCTGGCGGGCCTTGTCGAGCATCTCGATGGTGAAGCTGAGGGCGCTGTTGAAACCAAATGACACCGCCGTAGCGGCAATGTCGTTCTCGATCGACCGCGGAATGCACACCGCATCGAGCCCCTTGCGATGCAGCCGGTACAGGATGCTCAGACCCCGGCCGCCCACGATCGAGATCAGGGCATCGATCTTCTCGGCCTTGAGCCTCTTCAACAACTCATCGGACATGTCGACTTCTTCGACGAACTCGTCCTCGTTGACCTGGCGGACATGGAACGGATCGACTCGCGCCGACTGGCCCAGGAGGTTTCCGCCGGCTGGATCGAGGTTCTCGATCAACTGCGCACCGATCGGCACCAGCCCGCCGTCGGGAAACCTTTCCGGGTGCAGAACGCCCTCGAATCCATCCCGGATGCCGACCACTTCCCATCCGAGCTTGCCCGCCGCCAGGGCCGCGCCCATGATCACGGCATTCATCCCGGGGACGAAGCCGGCGCCGACATTGATGGCAATGCGCTTGTTTGCGATGCTCATAGTTCTGACCCGTTTTTGATTGATGCCCGCGAAGGTGTCGCCGCGACGTGCCGGTGGGGCACGCCGCAGCGTCCGTTGTGTTTCAGTGCTGTTGACCCTCGAACGATTGCAGCGTCCGCTCGATCACCTCGTTCTGCACGCCCGGAGCCAGTTTGGTGAAGAACGCGCTGAAACCGGCTACCCGCACCACCAGGTCGCGGTAGTTTTCCGGGTGCTTCTGTGCGTCACGCAGGATGTTGGTATCCAGGACATTGAACTGGATGTGATAGCCATCGTTGTCGAAGTACGTCTTGACCAGCCGCAGCACGTTTTCCCGCCCCTTGCGGGTCTTCAGCTGATCCGGCGGGAGCTTCATGTTCATGTGGGTTGCGGTGTACTTGATGGCATCCTGAGCCTTCGCCGCAGACATCACCAACGCGGTGGGGCCGTTGACATCGGTGCCCGGCATGGCCGACAGACTTCCGTCGGTGAGTGCCACGCCTGCTCGTTTGCCGTTCGGCAGCGCCCCGGTCACCATCCCCATCAGGTTGTGAACGCTCTTGGTGTAGGCATCGGGCGTGGACTTGATGTCCTTGCCGAGGTAGTTGCCACCGCCGTCGACCTTGTTGAAAGCCTTCAGGATGCTTTCATACACCCGATGCGTCAGCCGGTTCATTTCCGGGATGTCGTTGCCATGCTTGGGCGCGTCTTCATAGCAGAGTTTCCTGACCTTTTCGTATTTCCCCTCGAAGTTGGCCGCCAGGGCCTTCTTGAGTTCGGCCATCGTCAGCTTCTTCTTGTCATAGACCAGGTGTTTCACCGCCATCAACGAGTTGGCGGCGTCAACGCCACCAACCACAATCTGGGCAATGGTGTAGTAGTTGGCTCCGCCATTCCACACTTCGGTGCCGGTTTCAATGCAGCCCCCGGTCAGGAGCGATCGCCAGGGAACCGGGAGGAAATCGGCGCACAGCATGCTTGCAATCCAGGCACCCCGGCGGAGGACCTCCTCGTTGAACAGCAACTGCTTCTCGAAGGCCGCATACAGTTCCTCGAAGTCCTTGAAGGTCTCGGGATCCCCGGTCTTGGGTCCGACCTGCTGCTTGGTGCGGGGATCGAAACCATTGTTCATCGTGATCTCGATGATCTTCCCGAGGTTGGGCTGACCTTCCACCGGATGCCCGGTTTCGTAGGGAATGTAGGAACCCACGCAGGCGCCGATGCAGGTGCGTCGGGCTTTCTCCAGGGTAAGGCCCTTCTTGGAGTCAGCAAACAGATTCAGGGCCCGTTTCACCATCACGTCACCATTCACGAACTGCGGCATGCCGACGCCGGTGCCGATGACATCCAGGACCTTCTCGAGGAATTTGCCGCTCATCCTCTCCGTGTAGATGCAGGACAACGGAGGCTGGGGCAGGTGAAGATAGCCACATGCATCCAGAATCACGTAGTCCATTTCCGCGGTGGCATCTTCCCCATCCTCGGTGAAGCCTCCCAACGAAATGCTCTGCCCCAGGTCGGCGGAGTTCTGCAGGGCAACCTTCTCACCGAAGTAATAGCCGATCTCGTTCAGCTTGATCACGAGGTTCTGGAACATGAACACCGCTTGATCGTAATCGACCAGCCCGGCCGCCTTGTCGCGTTGATAGTAGGGCTCCAGGTTCTGGCCCAGGTAGGCCTCGGAGTAGCCGCAGCCGACCTGTTCAAGCTCCGCGCACAGATGACAGAAGAAGTGGCATTGCATGGCTTCGCGCAGATTGCGGGCCGGATGCTCGGGCACCCGCTCGCAGGTTTCGGCGATGGCGATCAGCTCCGCCTTGCGGGTC
>JAQAZP010000051.1:0-3402 GCA_032127265.1 Acidobacteriota bacterium | reverse complement strand
TGAGTTCGCGAATTCTCCGGACCATGCCGGGTTCCGCGCATTGGCCCCGGGGCTTCCCCTGTATCCCTGTCTTGAACGGTTCCAGATCCTCACTTATACTGGCCCGGCAACGAGTGCGGCGCCAACCGGCGTTCCCCATCTCTCTCACCAGCACGGGTTCATGAATACTCTTTCACGAACAGCCGGCTTCCCGCTTGTCTTCTCCCTGCTCCTGGTTCTCATTTCCTGTGGTTTGCCGCCCGGGGCGGAACACGGTTCGGAACCCGCGGCCCGTCCGTCTTTTGATTTCATCACCGAATTCGATCCCGCCGCGGCCCGTCTGGGGCGGCGGACCAGTTTTGGTTGGGATCAATGCCCCTTCCTGGACAGCGGCTTCGACCTGGAGGGCAGCGGTCCCGGTCTGCCCATCCAGGGCCGGGGGGTGCTGCGCTTCGACTGCCCCTGGGGGACCGAACCCTTCGAACTGGAGCTGACCCTGCGGGCCAACCCGCCGTGCGAAGTGCTGGTCACGCTGAACGGTCAGCCGCTTGGCCGTCCGCAACTAAAGCGGGGGCCCACCAGCCACTCCTGGGTCGTGGGCGGGGACGATCTCCAGCCGCGCGGGAACCTGCTGGCCATCGAGGTCCCCGAGACATCCGTGGTCCGGCTAAACCGTCTCGTCCTGCCGCCCATGGAGGTGTCGGTGATCAACGGGAAGCGGCGGGTTCCGGCCCTCCCCGCCACGCCGCCGACCCGGATCAGTTACCGGGTTCGTCCCGAGACCGGGTCGCGCCTCGTGTTCGAGACGTTTTTCCGCTGCCCGCCCGCCAGACCTCCCGAGGGGGTGATCCACTTCGAGGTCAGGGCTGTCTGCCCGCCTCGGAAGACACGGCTGTTCAGCCGCGAGGTCAGGGTGGGCAGGGATCAGCCGCCGGTGCAGATGGAAGCGGCCGAAGTGGACCTGGGGTCTCTTGCCGGCAGCGACGTGGAGCTGCTCTTCATCACCCGCTTCGAGGGGGAGACGGAGTGGCCCATGGCCGGCGAGACCGGCTGGGGCAATCCGCGGATTCTGCCGCCCCGGGGCGATGAGTCGCAGCCGCCGCTGATCATCTGGCTGGTGGACACCATGCGGTCTGACCACCTTTCCTGCTTCGGCTACCAGAGAAACACCTCGCCGAATTTCGACGCCCTGGCCGAGGAGGGTCTGCGGTTCGAGAAGCTGACCGCACAGAGTTCCTGGACCCGGCCGTCCATCGCCTCCCTGCTCACCGGCCTCCACCCCTCGGTGCACGGAGCCGTGGGGCGCGAGGACCGGCTGCTGCCCGAGGTGACCACCCTGGCCCAGATTCTGCAGAAAATCGGGTTTACCACCGCCACCTTCTCGGCCAACGGTAATTTTTACGCTGAAAACCTGGGTCTGACCCGCGGGTTCGACGAGGTGTGGGGCTACTGGATCCCCCTTGACGACGAGGACTGGGCGGGAATGACGGAGGAACTGGCGGACGACCTTTTCCGGTGGCTGGAACAGCATGCCGGCGAGAAGGTGTTCCTCTTCATCCACACGGTGGACCCCCATGATCCCTACGCGCCCCCGCCGCCCTTTGACACGCGCTTCACCGGGGAATACAGCGGGCCGTTCGAGACGATGGTGGATGTGGTGCAGCTGCAGGAACGCCGGGCAATGTCCGAACAGAATTTTGATCGCCATCTGCAGCAGGCAATTGATCTCTACGACGGCGAGATCGCTTACAACGACGAGGTCTTCGGCCGGGTTGTCGAGCGGTTGAAAGAAACCGGGTTTTACCACCGCTCGGTGCTGGTGGTGACTTCCGACCATGGTGAAGAGTTCAGCGACCACCAGAACTACGGTCATGGACTCACCCTCTTTGGCGAACAGATCAATCTGCCGTTGATCATCCGCCTGCCCGGCGGACGGCACGCCGGCCGGGTGGTGGATGACAGGGTGCGCCAGGTGGACCTGATGCCCTCGCTGCTCCACTGGCTCGGCCTGCCCGCCTCACCTCCGGGCAGTGTCAGTTTCGCCGAAGACGTGGAGCAGGGGCGGGCTCCGGCCACGGGTGCTGTGCTGGCCGAGGAATCGCTTGACGGCAATGTGCTCTGCAGCCTGATCGACGGTCAGTACAAGTACATCCTGCGCCTCGAACCATGGCGTGACGAAGCGCTTTACGATCTCGAGGCTGATCCCCTGGAGCGAACCAACCTCATCGATTCACACCCCCGCATCGCCGGGCCCCTGGCCGAACGTGTGGACGCTCATCGCCTCGAGGCCGAAGCGGCCCTCCTGCAGCGGGAGGACCACGACCCGGTCAAGCTCTCCGCCGATGAAATCGCCAACCTCAAGGCCCTGGGATACCTGCAATAGTTCAGCTGTTTGTCGGGTAATCGGGGGCAGGCCCCAATTAATCGCATATTCCCATCATGTTGATGGGGGGAATGTAGATTATTTCTTGAGGGTGCGGCGGACCAGCGTTTCCACGGTCAGCCCCTGGACGAGCAGGGAGAAGACAACCACCACGTAGGTGATGTCCACGATCAGGTTGCGGTGCGGTGAGGGGGGGATGGAGAGGGCCAGCGCGATGGCGATGCCGCCCCGAATCCCGGCCCAGGTGAGGATGCGGATGGTGGATGGCGGGAACCCGCGCTTTTTCTGCAGGAGCAGAATCGGGCCGCTCACGGCGACGACGCGGCCGAAGAGGACGATGACGATGGTGGCCAGGCCGGCGACAAAGATCGAACCGGAGATGCGCAGGATCAGTACTTCGAGGCCGATGAGCAGGAAGAGCAGCGCATTGAGTACTTCATCCACCACCACCCAGAACTTGTCCAGGTGTTCGCGGGTCCGCTCTGACATGGCCAGCAGCCGGCCGTGGTTGCCGATAAACAAGCCGGCCACCACCATGGCGATGGGCCCCGAGACGTGGATCCATTCGGCCAGGGCATAGCCGCCGGTGACCACGGAGAGCGTGACCAGGATTTCCACCGTGTAGGCATCAACCTCGCGCAGCATCATGTAGGCGATGTAGCCGAGGACGAACCCGTAGACCGCCCCGCCCACCGCTTCCTGGAGAAAAAGCAGCCCGCTGTGCATCAGGGTGAAGTCCTGCCCGCTCTGGATCACGCCGTAGATCAGGGTGAAGACCACCACCCCCACGCCGTCGTTGAACAGCGCCTCACCGGAAATGGTCACCTCGAGGTTTTTTGGCACACCCACCCGCTTGAGCAGCGCCAGGACGGCAATGGGGTCGGTGGGGGAGATCAAGGCGCCGAAGAGCAGCGCATAGATGTAGGGCAGCGCCATGCCCATCAGGCCCAGGACGTACCAGGTGAGTGTCCCCACCACCGCCGTGGAGATCACCACCCCCACGGTGGCCAGCAGCGTGATGGCCCATTTCCGTTCGGCAA
>JAQAZP010000050.1:0-7236 GCA_032127265.1 Acidobacteriota bacterium | reverse complement strand
CAGATGCCCTGGTAACCGCCGAAGCCGCCGATGACGTTGGTCACCTGGTGTCCCCGTTCGATCAGCTCCCGGCGGACCTCCATCGGAATGCCGCTCTCCAGGGCCACGGTGCCGCCGTCGTTCATCACGGTTCCGGTGGGCTGGGACGAGCCGCTGTGCCGCCAACGCGGGGCGTCCCCCGCCTCCTGGATGTTCATCCCGAAGTCGATGATGTTGCAGAGCACCTGGACGTGCCCCTGGGGCTGCATCGAACCGCCCATCACCCCGAAAGAGAAGAGCGGCTTGCCCTCCCGGGTGACCAGGGCGGGGATGATGGTGTGAAACGGCCGCTTGTGCGGTTCGAGGGCGTTGGGGTGCTCCGGGTCGAGGTTGAACAGGGCGCCCCGGTCCTGGAGGCAGAAGCCCAGACCGTCCGGCACCGGGCCCGAACCAAAGCCGGCGTAGTTGCTCTGGATCAGGGAGACGAAATTGCGGTCTCCGTCCGCCACGGTGAGGTAGGTGGTGTCGCCTGCTTCGAGGATCTCCTCCATGGGGGGCAGTTCCCTCCGCGCCATCGTGGTATCTATCAAGCGTGCCTGTTTGCCGGCATAGTCCTTCGAAAGCAGGGTGTCCAGGGGGATGTCGGCAAAGTCCGGGTCGGCATAGAACCGTGCGCGGTCTTCGAAGGCCAGTTTTTTGGCCTCGATCATCAGGTGCAGCGTGTCCGCCGACTGGCAGCCCATCCCGCGCAGGTCGAAGCGCTCGAGGATGTTCAGCATCTGCAGTGCGGCCAGCCCCTGCCCGTTGGGCGGCAGTTCCCAGACCCGGGACCCGCGATAGAGGGTGGACAGCGGCTCGACCCACTGGGAGCGGTGGTCCTCGAAATCCTTCTTTCTCAGGTAGCCGCCGGTTCTCCGGGAAAAGGCGTCCATTATTTCGGCCAGCTCCCCGTGGTAGAACATCTGACGCCCGCCCTTGGCCAGTTTGCGGTAGGTGGCCGCCAGATCGGGGTTGGTGAATATGGCGCCTTCTTCGGGCGCTTTGCCCCCGGGCATGAAGGTGGCGGCGAAGTTCGGCTGGTCTTTCAGCCGCTCGCTGCCCCGTTCCCAGTAGTAGGCGATGACCTGGGTCACCGGGAAACCTTTCTCGGCATATTCGATGGCCGGTGCCAGGATCTGTGCCATGGGCAGACGGCCGAACTTCTCATGCAGTTCGAACCAGCCGTCAACGCAGCCGGGGACGGTCTGGGGCAGAACGCCGGTATACGGGATCGGACCTTCGGTTTGTTTCTTCATTTCGTCGAGGGTCAGGAGCCAGGGGCTGCGGCCCGAGGCATTGAGCCCGTACACGGTGCCGGTTTTGGCCTCAAAGACGATGGCGAAGAGGTCGCCGCCGATGCCGCAGGCCACCGGCTCCATAACCCCCAGCGCCGCATTGACCGCAATGGCCGCGTCCACGGCATTGCCGCCCTGTTTCAGAATATCCACACCGATCTGGGCCGCCAGCGGCTGTGAAGCGCAGACCATGCCATTTTGCGCCATGACCACTGAACGGGTTGCAAGTTGGCGGCCGCAGAGCCGGTCCTTACCTTCAGCAGGCCCAACGACTGCAACCAGGGCCGGCAGCAAAACAAGCCAGATCACCAGTGCTTTCAGGGTCAGTGCGCCGCGTATCATTCTGCTCTCCTTTGTGTCGATTGATTCCTCCGGTGCCGGCGATTGTACCACGAATCATGATCGTGACTGTGGGCCCGTGATTCATGACAGCCCGCCCCGGGCAGTGGGCGGGTGATCGGTCAAGGGGGTAAAAAAAAGGGGACACCATCTGAACGGTGTCCCCTTTTTTCGCGTTGTCCGAGACTATTCGAACCAGCCGGCCGCCACCGTGGCCCCGTGGGTCCACCCGGAGGGGAAGGCATCGAAGCTGAACCAGATACTCACCAGCTCGGCGTCCGGGTCGTAGGTGTAGACCTGTACCGGTGACCCCATGGCCGGGTCGGGCCCGCCGCCAACCACCAGTTCGTCTCCGCCGATGCCGTCGAGGTTGGCGTCGGCGTAGATCCGGGCGCCGTATCGCGCCACGTCTCCCGGCCAGGCGAAGAAGCTGTATCCAGGCAGTTCGGCGATCTCGTCCCCGTCGTAGTTCCAGCCCTTGATGTGGGCGCCGAACGCGGGCGAGGGGCCGGGTGCGGTGAGAATTTCGTCGATCCCGTCGCCGTCGACGTCTCCGCAACTCACCGTCACACCATAGCGCGGCGTCTCGTAGGCGAAGTAGCTGATCCCGGAGATGGGTGCCGCGGTGCCGCCGTCCACGTTCCAGCCGCGGATGTGAGCGCCAAACACGGGACCCGGACCGGCACCGGTGACGATCTCGTCATAGCCGTCGCCGTCCAGGTCACCGGATGCGACGTTGACGCCCCACTTCAATGTGCCATAGGCAAAGTAGCTGACCCCGGGCACCGTGCTGACACTGCTGCCGCCGTCATAGTTGAAGCCCCGAACGTGGGGCCCGAACACTTCACCCGGGCCGGCGCCGGTGATGATCTCGTCGAAACCGTCGCCGTCGATGTCCCCGGCGGCCACGTTGACTCCGTATTTGTTGGTGCCGTAGGCGAAGAAGCTCAGGCCGGGCAACGGTGTGCCATCCACCTCGAAACCCCTGACATGGGGGCCGTATACCGCGCCGGGACCGGCGCCGGTGATCACCGCGTCAAGGGTGCCGCCATTGACCCGGCCGCAGGTGACATTGACGCCGTAGAAGTCCGCGCCGTAGGCTGAGAACTCCTCCTCGAAAACCGCCCCCTGTTCGCAGGGGAAGGCCCGCACCACCGGCGGGTTGCTGTAGGCCGGGCCCGGGCCGGCGAACACCAGGCGGTTGGTGCTCGTGGCCGAGCGCTGGCGGTACTCAATCAGTTGGGACTGCATGACGTAGAACGGCGCCTGGCGGCTGCCCCACGCGCAATCATCGCAGGTCACCCCGGACACGCAGTCGGGGTGGTCAGGGTCGCAGACGTTCTCGTACGGCTCGAAGTTGTAGTCGAGGATTTCCGTTTCGCCGGGGGTTATCGACGGGGTGATGTCGACGATCCAGGGAAAGGCCTTGTCCCCCGGGCACCAGCCGTTGCGGCTGTAGGTCCAGGTGCCGCCCTGGGGGCTGCAGGGGTTGTTGCGGCAGTCGTTGCGCCAGACATAGTCCTGGTAGGCGTCGGCGTCGGCCACCACCTCGTGCCACTTCCAGGAGAACTCGGCCGCGTTGTCGGTGTTGCCGAAGCCGTGGCCGGTGATGTAGGTCCGCACGTGGGCCGCCACGGTTTCGGCGTCGATGTCCGCGGCGATGGGCACCAGGTAGTTCTCGGAGGGGTTGTCGAATTTGCCGTAGAGCAGGTGGTCATAGGTCCAGAGGTTGGTGATCTTGTATGGTTCCAGCTCGCTGATCCCGGGCATGAAGGCGAAGTCGCAGGTGATCAGCCAGCCTTGGGTACCCCCGACCCAGGTATCGATGAAGAGCTGAAGCGTCACATCGTCGTGGAGCAGGGTCTCGTAGTCGGAGAGGTCGAAGACCCAGGTGCAGGTGCCCGGCCGGGTGGCCCCGGTGATGTCGTAGGGCGTGACAAAGCGCATGATCTCGTAGTGCACTTCCTCCGAGCCCTCCATGGTCACCAGCCGGATGTGGCCCAGCCGGTCCCAGGGGTCGCAGTCGCCCGGAGATTCGGGGCAGCCGATGGTCATGTAGCAGAGGATCTCGCCCCACTGGCCGCCTTTCGGAGGGAACGGAAAGGTGGTGGAGACTGTCCGTGCGTCGATATTGACTAACTGCTGATTGAAGGTGTGGACCCACACCGTGTCGCTGCGGGTCTTTTCGCCCGCGGCGGCAGGGGCCAGGATCAGGATCGACAGCACGACACTCAAGGCCGCGCACCGGAATCGGAGGTTCATCGCCGTACTCCTTCCTACGTTAAATTGTCATCAGATCAGGTTTCTATTGTATCAGACGGAGGGAAGAAACGACGAATGAACGACTTGGGGGTAGGATTTCAGCAGAGAGGGACGTACTTGCGTTATTGACTTTCTGGTGGATCACCAAAGGTTCGGGGTTCGGGGACGTACATGAATATATGACTTTTTGGTATACCACTGGTTTCAAACGCAGTACCAAAAAAGTAATATATTCATGTACGTCCCCGATCCCTCCTCCCCCTCTACTGCTACTTGAAGAGCAGAAGCCGTCCCGCCCGGTTTTCGCCGGCCAGCAGCAGGGTGCGCAGCTCGGGCCACTGGGCTGCGGAGAAGTGGTTCTCTGGCAGCTCCACACGCCGGGCCAGCACCACTTTTTTCTCTTCCTGGCTGGATTCCACCAGCCAGAGGCCGGCTCCGTTTTCCAGCCGGGTTGCCGCGGGCAGATACACCGTTTCCAGGTCACCCGGATCGAGGTGGATTTCATACTGCAATTCCACCGGGGCGGGGAGGTGGACATCGCTCTCCCTCTCTTCCTGGTAGAGATCCACGAAGTGATCGGCGGGGAACGATGCCAGTTCAACGGACAGCCGGCCCTGGGCGTCCCGGTCGCCGGCCGGCACGTCGAGTATAAATCCCATGGTGACGCCCGAGCTGTCGAAGCGTTCGGGGTTGCAGGCTGTGACCTTTGCCCCGCCGAGCAGGGTGCCGACAAAGCCATTGAGGAAATCCAGCGCCTCGCTCCCCAGGCCCCGCATCCGGTGGAACGAGCTGAATGTGCCCTCGGATTCCATAACTCCGCTTCCGGCCCAGGCCTGTTTATCGGCATCAAACGCAAGATCGAAACGAACCGCCATCCGGTCAGGTTGATCGACCTTTATATACACCGGCTTGTCATCCTGGGAAGGGACCCAGACGGTCCGGCCATTGAGGTGATGGTCGCTGTCGGTGAATTGGGCGTTTTCCGGATCGAACCAGCCGTCCACTCCGTCGCCGCCGACCATGAGGGCGACGCCCTCGCTCCACGACAGGTCCGGGGCGCTGACCTCCGCCGTGCCGTATCCCGCACTGCGGAAAGCAATCCGTGCCGTATAGCCGGCTTCGCGATACAGGGCGGCGGCCAGCACCGCCCGGTCCACCCGGTGGCCGTATCCCGTGGCCCAGGTCCTGGACGCCCGCCGCGGCTCGGGCCACCAGCCATGGTCGACGCTGATCAGCCGGGTGGTCTGATCGATGAACGCGGCCACCAGCCGGGCTTTTTCACCAGGGGTCCGTGCATCCTTCAGCTTTTCGTCGAATGCCTCGCGCAGTTCGTCGTCGATGACGGCGCCGCTGGCTACCCTGGCTTCCAGGTCAGCGGCCAGCGATTCCCAATCCTTCCAGGTGGACCAACTGACCCGGGGCTGGAGAAGTATCGATTCGTCGGTGGCCGGGTGCGGTGCGGCGGCCAGCTCTATCATTTCGAACGTCCAGGTCTGGCGGCCGTCGGCATCGGTGCTTATGGCGGGTTGGGGAGCGCCGCCGGCCATATCGATTGACGGCTGAATACCGGCAGGCAGGGTGAGGGCAAACTGGGAGTCTGTTGCCGGTTCCGGTCCCATGAAACTGTGTATCCCGGACGCGCCGGGGCGGAAGGGTTCGGTGTCCTCGATGGTCCAGACCGTTTCCAGGATGCAGGGCAGCTCCACTCCGTCGTGGAGCAGCATGGTTTCCCGCAGGTGGCAGTAATCCGGGGCGCGGTCCACGGAGTACGGCAGGGTTTCGACCACGGCGGTGGGGCCGGCATCGATTGACGCCGCGTCGGAGAGCCGCAGGGTGCGCAGTCGGTGAACGGTCAGTTTCTGCCGCAGGCTGTCCCAGGGTATCCGCAGGTCGGTGTAGTGGTCGACACCGTACTCGGTACGGATCAGGATTGCCCGCTTGGTGGTCTGCACCAGGCGGCCGTCGTCGGTCCAGCGGGTCTCGAACCGCTGGTAGAGGATCACCGCATCTTCGCGTGTCATGTCAAGTGTCTGCAGCGCCTGCTTCTGCAGAGCATTGATGTCGTAGTCTACATTAACATCGAATACGGGCACGGCCGCAGTGAGCGGGAGCGCACCCGCCAAAGTGACGAGCAAGGCTGACAGGATGGAGGCAGTCAGGATCTTTCTCATTTGCCGTCCTCCTCTCCCACGAGGCGGTAGAGTGCCTCACCCCATTTCCGTGCTTCCCCCATGGCTTTGGCAAAACCGCCATACCCGTCGGGCGGGATCTGCCGCCGCCGGACCTCGGCCCGCGAGCGGATGACCAGCGAGCCGTCCTTAATCTCAGAGCTGCCTTTCCAGTAGCCGTAGGTCTCGTCGACTTCTTCGGATGTGGGCAAGTCACCGGCGGTGAACCCCGAGGGGATGCGGATGGCCTCCTCCACGTCGAGCAGCTGTGTGTAATAGAGAAAGAGGTCGGTTGCGCGGGTTTCAGCCCATTCCTGCGCGCCGCCCCGGAAAAGGGTGCCGTCCCCGAGCAGCACGGCCATGGCCGTGCTGCTGAACTCCAGCCCCCCGGCGATGGGCAGGGCGAAGCCGGGGGCGCGGTAGTCCACCTCGACCCACATGTCGCCGGAGAAATCATCGGTGGCGCGGTGGCGCACCTGGACCTTCTCGATGGCCGGGCAGAACGGCGTTAGCCGCTGGGCGAATCGTTCGTTCAGCCGGTTGATCGGTGCGCCGTAGACCAGCCGGCGCAGCCGTCCGTCCATGGCGCCGCGGCCGTCGAAGCGGATCATGCCTTCCAGGGTGCCGTCGGCGGAGAGTGCCGCCCGGTGGCGGACCTTGAGCGGTGACTCTTCCGGCGGGCTGTAGGCGATCTGCTGCAGTGGCTCCCCATCCGGCGAGCCGACAAGGTAGTGCTGCTCGGTCTCCAGTTTGGACCAGATGTCATTGTTGAACGGCACCCAGGTGGGATCGTACATGATGAACCCGTCGCCCACCTTGCGGGCCACCACGCAATGGTTGAACTGGTCGGCCGGCACCTCCTCGATGCGGCTGCCGGCCATGGTCATCGCGCCGAATGCCGGGATGTCGGCGGCACGCATCATGGTGATCAGCATCCCGGCGATGTCCTTGCAGACACCGCTGCGCTGTTCGTAGATCATGTCCCCGGGGTGCAGGGTGAACCCTTCGCCCTTGCCCATGGTCTGGCCGCTGTAGCGGATGTTCTGGGCCACCCAGTGTACCAGCACCTCGGCCTTGTCGTCGTCGGTGCCCTCGGCCACACCTGCGTCCTCCAGGATCTGTGCCACCGCCGCATCGATCTCCTCGTTGGAGTC
>JAQAZP010000049.1:0-61824 GCA_032127265.1 Acidobacteriota bacterium | reverse complement strand
GACCGGAACGGGAAATACAAAATAAAAGGGCACCGGTAAACGGTGCCCTTTTATTTTGTATTTCCCGTTCCGGTCAAGTTCGATGCGCGGCCTAGTCCTCTTTTTTCGCCGTGACCTTTTTCACCACTTTTCTCTTGCTTCCCGGCTTGGGTCCCGGTTTTTTGCGTCCGGGTTTGGGACCCGGCTTGCGCCCGCGCTTCTTCCCTGGTTTGGGACCGGGTTTGCGCCCGCGTTTTTTGCCGGGCTTAGGGCCTGGTTTCTTTTTCTCGCTCTGCAGTGAGGCCAGGTCTTCCAGTGAACTCTTCTTCACGGCCTCAACCAGCTGCGCGGTGAATTCCGCGGCGAGCTTGCTGATTTTCTGCTCCAGATTCAATTTCGGCATGGTTTCATCCTCCCTCAGGCAGCAGCCGGAACATGTTGATCCGTGCCAGGTGCCGGTTTACCGCTTTTCGAACATATCATTGCTGATGAATTCAGTACACTGTCTGAATAACGGAATTCAAAATACCAGATTCTCTTTGCACAACAATGATAAAGAATTATTGACCGCATCCGAATTGGTGTCAAGAAATTATCGAAAATATTCACTTTAATCGACTCTCGTGAATACAGTCCGTATCCAGTTATTCGATCCGCCATTATTATTAATGATGAATTCGTGGACTGTAATGCGTAATCGTATTCACTTATCCTGGGTGCAACAACGCAACTTGCCTAATCAAAACTTTAGCAATTCCTGCCGCCAAAAGAAAAGCCTTCCGGTTTCCCGGAAGGCTTTCTGAAAAACGGCGTTGCCGCCGATCAGACTAGAAGTTGAACTGCAGCCCGCCCATCAGCAGGTAGTTGTTGCCCAGGTCGCTGATCTCGTCAAGGAAGCTCTTGGCCTCGATGACGAACTGCATCGGTTCGTTGCGGATCTCCCACGGCAGGTCGATGCCGCCCTGGAGGTTCAGGGTGAAATCACCGTAGTCGCTGTTGTCGAGGTTCCAGTAGCCGATGCCGGCGCCGAACATCCAGGGACGATTGTGATAGTTGAAATAGACATCGGCGAAGAGGCTCGAGAAATCAGAGTGGTCGATGGCAAAGGCGTAGCCCAGGGCGCCGGAGATCGAGAACTTCCGCGGAACCACCATGTAGCCCACGCCGGCCTTGAGCGCCACCAGCGGTTCGCAGTGGCCCTCGAAGTCCACGAATTCGTCGTCAGCGTCCGCGACGAGGCCCGAGCGGCGCATCTTTCCGCCGAGGAGCGAAACGAAGGGGATCCAGCGCGAATTGACGCCCAACGAGGCATCGCAGTCGTTGTCCGAATCCTGGTCGCAGTTGTCGAAGGCTTCGGCCTCGAACTTGTACTCGCCCTGCGTGTCGTAGGAGACGGTCTTTTTGAAGTCTCCGTCCAGGTCGTGCTCGTCGATCTTGTCGCCGTCGAGATAGACCTTGACCTTTACCTTGTCCAGTTCGCCGGTTTTGGCCGCGGAGCCGGAGGCGTCGATGATGATCTCCTCGCCGGTGTAGAACTCACCCAGAATTTCCGCTTTCTCTTCGTCATCATAGTCGCCCGCGACATCGAGGCTGAGATCGCATTCCGGCGGACAGGGCAGTACTTCGAACACGGCCGTGGCTTCGGAGCCACCGGTCTTGCCGGTGGAAGTCACAGTCACCGCCTTGAAGGTGTAGGTTCCGGGCTTCTCGTAGTTGAGTTTCCAGCTGTAGGGGGTATCGGGGGCGCCGAGGCCCTCGGTGGTGCCGTCAGGCATGGTGACCTGGGCCAGCACATTGGAGAGGATGTTCTTTCCTCTCAGGGTGGCCGTTGATCCGGTGGCGTCAATGACGAAATCGGTGCAGACGCAGCCGCTCTCCGGGACCACGGTGAGGACGGCATTGACATCGGCATTGTATGGCCTGGCATCTATGGAGTAGAGAGAAATATTGGCGCATTTCTTGGGGACGATGAACTCATAGACATAGTCCTTGCTGTTCTTTTCGTCGTCCACATTGACCGTGACCTTGAAGGCCTTGAACGGCTCCTTGCCGGCCCAGACGAAATTGTAACCCAGGGTCGGCTTGCCCTGCTTGCGGAACATCATCCACTCCAGCTTGCCCCCCACCGGGAACGCCACTTCCTCGATTTGGCCCGCGGCCACGGCGGCGAAGAAGACCTCGGGGCCCCACGTCCATCCGGCTTCGTAGAGCAGGGTGGTGATATCCTCCTGCCGCTCGGCGCACAATGCCTGGAAAGAAGTGACGGTCAGACCATCCTTGTCCTTGAAGAAGGCATTGGTCCCGCCGAGCCTGGAGATCTCGGTCGGACCTGTCTGCTCTCCGGCGAGGCAGACGGTTTCGGAAAAAACCAATAGGGTGGCCACGCACAATACGGCGATGCCACAAAATACCGTGAGCTTTTTCATGACGAAATCTCCTTTTCTCTGTTTACTGCTTGTCTACGGTTGGATGTGAAAAATCTATCGCGAATTTCATATCGGCCGGTAAGCCGAAGCCTAACAGAACACGTTAAACCTCATCGGAATAGAAGAAACGCAAGTTGAAAAATTTGTTGCTTTGATCGACTGGGCCTATTTTCCTGTAAAATAGCTCGTTTGTCAAAGGCAAAGTATAACAAAACGCCTCGGTACGTTCAATTACCGAAGAGCGGAATTCGTTACACGGAACAGGGCGGATTTTCGTTCTGCATCAGGACCCTCGTGCGAGCCTCCCCTTTCTTTTTTTATCGATATGGTGTAAATGACATACTTTCATTGGCCTTCTGCAACCAGGGAGAATTGGTTATGCCCTTGAATGAAGAACTTCTGGCGATTCTCTGCTGCCCGGTGACCAAGACACCGGTGCGCCTGCTGGACGGCGGGGAACTGGCCCGGCTCAACCAGGCGATTGAGGCCGGCCGGGTCAGTCACGTGGACCGGAGCGCGGTTGAGCAGCAGCTCGAGGAGGGCCTGATCACCCGGGACGGCGTGATGATCTACGTGGTGGATTCCGGGATTCCCATCATGCTCGAGGAGAAGGGAATCCCCGGCAGCCAGATCAGCTGAGCGGTGCCGGGTTGTCAGGGTCAGTATCGATTTCGTCCCCGAAAAGGCGGGCAGGGAGTGCAGTGCCTGCTCGCCGCCGGTTCTGCGGAGCGCCGGCGGGTCCGAGGGGGTTCACTGCATAACGTTGTAAAACGACCATCCATACGGGTGTACGGTGTCTGAAGAATGAGCAAAAATCTGGTTATCGTGGAATCACCGGCCAAGGCCAAGACCATGGAAGGGTACCTGGGCAAGGACTTTTCGGTGAAATCCAGTTACGGACACGTGCGTGACCTGAAGAAAAAGGGTCTATCCGTGGATGTGGAGAACGGTTTTGTGCCGGCCTACGAGGTCATGGCGGACAAAGCAGGCCTGGTCAAGGAACTGAAAAGGGCCGTACAGTCGGTGGATCTGGTCTGGCTGGCAACTGATGAGGACCGCGAGGGGGAGTCGATCTCCTGGCACCTGCAGCAGGCGCTGGAGCTTGCCCCGGAGAAGGTGCGCCGGGTGGTTTTTCGGGAGATCACCAAAACGGCGATTCTCAAGGCCTTTGACACACCGCGGGAGATCGACCAGAAACTGGTGAACGCCCAGCAGGCCCGCCGGGTGCTGGACCGCCTGGTGGGGTTCGAACTGTCCCCGGTGCTGTGGAAGAAGATCAAGCGGGGCCTTTCCGCCGGGCGTGTCCAGTCGGCCGCCGTGCGCATGGTGGTGGAACGGGAGCGGGAAATCCTCGGCTTTGCCTCCGAATCGTTCTTCAAGGTGGCGGCAGTGTTCGGTCTGGAAGACGGCCGGAGCTTCACCGCCGAGCATCCCCGCCGGCTGACATCGGAAGCCGGGGCGCGAGCCTGGCTGGAACAGTGCGTGGGCGCCCGTTTCACGGTGGACAACCTGGAGCGAAAACCGGCGAAAAAATCGCCTGCCGCCCCGTTCACCACTTCCACACTGCAGCAGGAGGCGAGCCGCAAACTGGGCTTTTCCGTTTCCAAGACCATGGTCCTGGCCCAGAAACTCTACGAAGCGGGACACATCACCTACATGCGGACCGATTCGCTGGTGCTTTCCCAGGATGCGCTGCAAGCCGCGGCCGACCGGATCGCCGGGAGCTACGGCACGGAATACGTCCAGACCCGGCAATACCGGACCACCTCGGCCTCGGCCCAGGAAGCCCACGAGGCGATCCGGCCCACCGATTTCACCGTCGAGGAAGCGGGAAAGGGCCGGGACGAGAAGCGGCTCTACCAGTTGATCTGGAAACGTGCCATCGCCTCCCAGATGGCGGACGCCAGGTTGGAAAAAACCGTGGCCACCATCGGTGTGTCGGGGGTTGAGCAGTCGCTGGTGGCCCGGGGCGAAATGATCGCCTTTGACGGGTTTCTCAAGGTCTACGAGGTCTCCACCGACGAGAACGGGGCCGAAGAGCAAAAAGGGATGTTGCCGCCGTTGACCGTGGGGCAGGATCTGCAGTTGGACCGCATGACCGCCACCGAGCGGTTCACCCGTGCCCAGCCCCGGTATGCCGAGGCCTCGCTGGTCAAGGCCCTGGAAGAAAAGGGTATAGGCCGCCCCTCGACCTACGCCCCCACCCTGACCACCATCCAGCAGCGCGGCTATGTGCTCAAGGAATCACGGGAGGGCCGGGAGCGCCAGTATCGGGAACTGGAACTGTGCCGGGACCTGATCTCGGAGAGACAGCTTTCCGAGCTCACCGGGTCGGAAAAGATGAAGCTCTTTCCCACCGACATGGCGATGATTGTCAACGATTTCCTGGTGGCCAATTTCCCGAAGGTCATCGACCTCTCCTTCACCGCCACGGTGGAAAAGGAATTCGATGCCATCGCCGCCGGGGATACCAGCTGGAACGAGATGATCGCCAACTTTTACCGCGAGTTCCACCCCCGGGTGCTGGCCACCGAGGAACACGTCGACAGGGCCGAGGCCAGCCCGGTCCGCGAACTGGGAAGCGACCCCGAAACCGGCCGGAAGATTGTGGCCCGTATGGCCCGTTACGGTCCGGTGGTGGAACTGGTCAGCGCAGACGAAGAGGTCAAGCCGAAGTTCGCCAAGCTCGGCCAGGGCCAGCTGTTGGAAAACGTTACCCTCGAACAGGCCCTGGAACTCTTCCGCTTGCCCCGGGACGTGGGCGTCTTCGAGGACAAGCCGATGGTGACCGCCATCGGCCGGTTTGGCCCCTATATCAGACATGACGGCAAATTTGTCTCCCTGGGCAAGGAGCACGATCCTTACACGGTGGACGAAGCGGCGGCGATCATGCTCATTGAGGCCAAACGGGAAGCCGATGCCAAAAAACTGATCAAGCAGTTCGAGGAGAATCCGGACGTCCGGGTGCTCAACGGGAGATGGGGGCCTTACATCTCTTTCGAGAAAAAGAACGTCCGCATCCCCAAAGGTGAGGAACCCGATAGCCTGACCTATCAGCGGTGTGTCGAGCTGGCCGAGGCGACTCCCGAGAAAAAGAATAGAAAGACCGCCGGACGCGCCGCCGGGGCAAGTAAAAAGAAGAAGGTGAGCAAGGCTGCGGGCAAGAAAAAGGTGAAAAAGGCCCGGGCTAAAAAGAAGAAGACTTCATGAGCCACTTCTACATCACCACCCCGATCTATTATGTCAATGATGCGCCGCACATCGGCCATGCCTATACCACCCTGCTGGCCGACGTGCTGGCCCGCTACCAGCGTTTGGCGGGCATGCCGACCCACTTCCTCACCGGCACCGACGAACATGGCCAGAAGGTCTATGAAACGGCGCGGGAGCGGGGCGTCGATCCCCTGGAGCACTGCGACCAGACCGTTGTTCGCTTCCAGGATCTCTGGAAACGCCTGGGGATCACCCACGACGATTTCATCCGGACCACCGAACCGCGGCACACCGCGGTGGTGCAGCAGATCCTGCAGGACCTCTTCGACCGGGGCGAGATATACAGGGGTGAATACGAGGGGTGGTATTGCGTCAGCGATGAGGCGTTTTACACCGAGGACGAACTGGTGGACGGGCTCAGCCCCACCGGGCGGCCGGTGGAGAAAATCACCGAGTCGAACTACTTCTTCCGCATGAGCAATTACCGGGACTGGCTCATTGGCTACATCAACGACCACCCGGAATTCATCCAGCCCGACTATCGCCGCAACGAGACCCTCGGATTCCTGCGTCAACCGTTGGGCGACCTCTGCATCTCCCGGCCCAAGGCCCGGCTGCCCTGGGGCGTGCCGCTGCCCTTTGACGAGGCCTTCGTCTGCTATGTCTGGTTCGATGCCCTGGTGAACTACATCAGTGCCGTGGGCTACGGCCGCGACGAGGAGACCTTTGCCAAGTGGTGGCCGGCCAGCATACACCTCATCGGCAAGGACATTCTCACCACCCACACTGTTTACTGGCCCACCATGCTCCAGGCTGTGGGGCTTCCCCAGCCGCGTACCATTTTTGCGCACGGCTGGTGGCTCACCGGCAAGACCAAGATGTCAAAGTCCCTGGGCAATGTCGCCGACCCGATGGAGATGGCGGAGAAATACGGCGTGGATGCCCTGCGCTACTTCCTGATGGCCGAGATGACCCTGGGGCGGGACGCCAGTTTCACCGAAGAGGCCTTTGTCCTGCGCTACAACGCCGACCTGGCCAACGACCTGGGCAACCTGGCCAGCCGGGCGCTGAGGATGGTGGAACGCAATCTCGACGGCAAGGTGCCGGACCGGGGACGGGAGGGCGGCGGCGCGGCGGAGGAGGAACTGCAGCAGCACTGCCTGGCGGCGGTGGAGGCGATGCAGCGCCACCTGGAGGGCATGAGCCTCGACCGCGGGCTGGCCGAAGTGATCGGCGCCGTCCGTGCCGCCAACAAGTACTTCGACCACCAGGCGCCATGGAACCTGCTGAAGACCGGTGACATGGCCGGGTTCGGCCGGACCATCTACACCACCATGGAGTGCCTGCGAATCGTATCGGGCCTGCTCTTTCCGGTGATCCCGCAGAAGATGAGCGAGTTGCGCCGGGCCATCGGCCTCCGTGCCGGGGAGATCGAGCCCCGGCTGGAGACGTTGAAAACCTGGGGCGTGCTGGAGCCGGGCCGCCAAGCCGGAGGGATGGAGGCCCTGTTCCCGCGGATCCAGCGCGAGAAGAAAAACGGGACGGACCAGGGCGCGGCGAAGAAACCATCCGGCGGGAAGGAAAAGGACGTTGCCGAGGGCGTGGCCCTGATCCCCATCGACGACTTCGCCAGGGTGACGCTGAAGGTGGCCCGGGTGCTGGAGGCCGAGACGGTTGCGGACGCCGACCGCCTGCTCAAACTGCAGGTGGAGATCGGCGGGGAAAAGCGGCAGCTGGTGGCGGGGATCGCCGAGCACTACCCGCCGGAGACGCTGGTGGGAAAACTGGTGATCGTGGTGGCCAACCTCCAGCCGGCCACCATCCGCGGCATCCCCTCCCAGGGGATGGTGCTGGCGGCGAAAAAGGGCAAGGTACTCCGCCTGCTGACCGTTGACGGCGACCTGCCCAGCGGAGCAGATATCTCCTAAGCCGGGCCCCGATGGCCCGGGAGTGAAACCGGCGATTCACCTCCCCGGGGGAGGTGCTTGATACGAAGTGCATTATTTTTCAACAAGTGAGGATGTCATGGCCAAGAACATCGTACTCTTCGGACCTCCGGGAGCCGGCAAGGGCACCCAGGCCGCCAAACTGATCGAACTGCTGAATGTCCCGCACATCTCCACCGGTGACATGTTCCGCTACCACATCAAGAACGATACCGAGCTGGGCAGGACCGCCCAGTCCTACTCCAACAAGGGCCAGCTGGTGCCCGACGACGTGACCATCGCCATGGTGCGCGAGCGCCTGGGGCGCGATGATGTCAAGGTCGGGTTCCTGCTCGATGGTTTTCCGCGCAGCGTGCCCCAGGCCGAAGCCCTGGGGGGGATCCTCGAGGAACTGGGACTGCCCCTGGACCACGTGGTCAACATCGCCGTGCCCGAGGAAGAGATTTTCGGCCGGCTCTCCAAGCGGGCGGATATCGAAGGCCGGGCTGACGACGCCGACAGCTCCATCGTGCAAAATCGCATCGACACCTACAAGAACCAGAGCGAGCCGTGCCTGGGATACTACGAACCCCAGGGCGTGGTGCGTAATGTGGACGGCATTGGGACTATTGACGAGGTCTTCGAGCGGATCAGCGCGATCTTCGAGTAAAACCGCAGCTTGCGGATCTTTGCTCTGTTGCCGGCCCCTTCGAAATGCGTCACATACCACAAGATTATGCCCCGCTTTTCTCGTTGGTTGCGCCTTGCTTTCGGGCCACAGCGGAGGTTTTGAAGAGAGTGCACATGAAAAGGGGCGGCCCGCTGCTGCGAGTCGCCCCATTTTCATGTACGGATGGCGGATGCGGTTCACCGCCCGGTTTGATAGCGGATGGTACGCTCGATGGCCGCACGGCAGACCCGGCAGAAGGGTTTGCTGCCCTTGGTGAACATGATGCAGTCCAGTTCGGGCCGGTATACGCCGCTGCTGCAGTAGCCGGCGCCCTCGAAGGCGCCGACCTTGCCGAAGTTCGGGTCTTCGCGCAGGATGGCGTCAGCCTGATCGGCGGCCTCACGGCTCAGCCGCGCCGACTGCTCTTCCAGACCGGCGATGACATCGGGCGGGGCGCCTGACCGTTTGGCCTCGGCAATCCGTCGGTTCATTTCCCCGCGCTCATGCTGGTATGCCGTGTCGGCGGCATCGTAGCCGGCCTTGCCCCAGGGCGTGGGATACTCACCGGCGTCAGCCACGTCATGCCACTTGGGCAGCGGGTCGCCGATCAGGCGGGTGATGTTGGGCTCCAGCGGCTCCAGGCCGGGCGGATAGAACGCCTCTTCGTCATAGGCGGTGGACGAGCTGTAATACTCGTCGGCCAACCCGGAAAAGCTGTGTCCCATCTCGTGGATGAAGAGATATTCGGCCCACTGGTTGTCCACGGCATTGGTGGCGTAGAGATTGTAGATCCCGCCGCCGCCGTAGGTCGGGGTGTTGACCAGGATGCAGAGGGCGTCATAGGGGGCGTGGGCCGCTACGTCACGTAACGCCCGGTTGTCCTCGGTGAGCAGGTAGCGGGGCGAACCGAGGGAATAGAAGCTGCAACCCACCGACCCGCTGCGGAATTCACCGAAATGCGGTTTGCTGACGTCGCTCTCCGCGCTGGCCCGGAACACGCTGCGCACGTTGATCGCCGATTTCTCGCTGCGGTAGGGCTCGTAGCGGAAGAGCATCTCGGTCATCCGTCGGCAGTCCGCGGCGAATTTCTCCTCTTCTTCGGCGGTGTAGCCGTCAGCCACCAGCAGCAGATCGACGCAGCGGTGAGGATGATCCGACTCGTGGTGGATGGCCGTGGTCACCCCCGGGATCAGCGCGTCCCTGATCACCGTCACTGCGTTGGGGTCGATCACCGTGCTGAATACCGGCGTCAGGTGATTCGAGCCGTCGCGGCGCTCGAGCATCCACTGGAACTTCCCTTTAGGCCGGGGCATCAGGAAACTCTCGTGGAAGGTGCGGCTGATCCCCGCGGCTGCCGGGGCGGTGGTCTGATATTCGCGGAATATGGTGTCGAACCCCCGGCTGAAGATCAGCTGGTTGGTGGCCGCGTCAAAGACCTTGACGTAAAAGGCGCCGAGGTTCCGGGTGTCGAGCAGGTTTTTACTGCTTCCGGCCCATGGTCCCTGGTCGTACAACCGGTCCACGGTCACCGTCTCATCGGTGGCATTGCCGATGTGGTAGTAGTCCACGCGGAAGGTGCGGTCGACGAACCAGCGGTCAAATTCGCTGGCGGCGTCCTGCGCCGCGAGGGGGACGGTAAACAGGAGCGACAGACAGCCGATGACAACGATTTTTCTCAGACCGGACATGGATGATTTCCTCCCAGTGGCAGGAGCCTGCGGGTGTCTCCCCGCAGGTTCCCAGAGCGGGCAATGGCTCGTGAATGACCTGAAAAGTATATCATGGGCGATGGCGCTTTCGGGCGGTTCGCACTCGACGAACGGGGCCGCCGACGCTATTATTGGGCTGTTTTGCGGGTGGCGGCCCTGCCGGGCGGCGATGCCGGCCTGCCTGAATGTGAATTGGAAGACGACCATCATTAGGAGATCTGAACGCCATGGCCATTACGATAAGCGGCGGCGGCCTGACCATCGAGGATGTGGTGGCGGTGGCCCGCCACAACGAAAAAGTCGAACTGGATGGGGCGGCGCTGGAGAGAATCAAGATCTGCCGGTCCATGCTCGAGGGGAAGATCAAAGCCGGCGAGATCATGTACGGGGTCAACACGGGAATCGGAGAATTCTCCGAAGTGGCGCTCTCCGACGATCAGCTGAAGGATTTCCAACGCTATCTGATCTACAACCATTCCGCCGGTATTGGCGACCCGGCGCCGCTGGAGCATGTCAGGGCGGCCATGTTCGCCCGGATCAACGTCCATGCCCACGGGCATTCCGGATGCCGGCCGGTGGTGACCCAGACCCTCTGCGAGATGCTGAACAAGGGTGTCACCCCGATGGTCTGCGAGAAGGGCAGCGTCGGCGCCTGCGGCGACCTGGCGCCGATGAGCCAGGTGGCCCTGGCCATGATGGGCAAGGGCGAAGCGTTCTACGAGGGACAGCGGCTCAGCGGGCAGGAAGCGCTGGACCGGGCGGGGATCAAACCGGTGGAGCTGGAAGCCCGTGACGGGCTGGCGGTGATCAACGGCAGCAACCTCATCTCGGGCATGGGCTGTCTCGAAATCTACGACACCGAGCGCTGGTTCAAGCAGGCCGAAATCGCCGCCGCCATGAGTCTCGAAGCGCTGCGGGCCAACATGAAGCCCTATACCTCCCGCTTGCACGAGCTGCGCGGGTTCCGGGGCGCCGTGACCTCGGCGGGAAACATCCGCCGCTGTATCGAGGAGAGCGATCTGCTGGGAGGGGTGAAGACAAAGGTCCAGGACGCCTACAGCATGCGCTCCACACCCCAGGTGATCGGGGCGGCCCGCGACCACCTGGCCTACGCCCGGACCCAGTTCGAGATCGAGCTCAACGGGGTGGGCGACAACCCCATCTTCCTGCCCGAGACGGACACGGTGCTCACCGGGGCCAATTTCCAGGGCACGCCGATCAGTTTGCCCCTGGACATGGTGGGCGCTTCGGTGACCATGGTCAGCGTGCTTTCCGAACGCCGCCTCAACCGGCTGCTCAATCCGGCGCTCAGCGCCGGCCTGCCGGCTTTCCTCACCGAGGGGGCCGGGATGTTTTCAGGTCACATGCTCAGCCAGTACACCGCCGGCATGCTGATCGTCGAGCAGCGGACCCTCTCCATGCCGGCCTGTGTCCAGTCGATCCCAGCCGCCGCCGACCAGGAGGACTTCGTCAGCATGGGGATGAACACCGCGCTGAAGACGAAGCAGATCCTGGAGAACGCCTGCGGAGTGCTGGGCATCGAGTTGATCGCCGGGGCCCAGGCGCTGGATTTCAGGGAGTACAAGCCCGGCCGCGGCACCCGGGCGGCCCACGCCGCGGTACGCGAGGTGGTGGAGCACCTGGGCGAAGACCGGCCGCTCTACCCGGACCACAACAACATGTCCGACGCGGTTCGCCAGTGCCGGGTGCTGGAGGCCGTGGAATCCGAGGTGGGTGAGCTGGGGGCTTCCTGGTAACCGCCGCGGAGGGCCCGGGCATTCAGCCGAGCATGGCCCGCAGGGCCGGTTCCAGGTCGGGACGGGTGAAGCAATACCCTGAGTCCTGCAGGACCCGGGGGTAGACCGCGGCGCCTTCGAGCAGCAGTTCCTGCGCCATCTCGCCGAACATCAGCCTGGCGGCCACTGCCGGCAGCGGTAGCCGCGCCGGGCGGGAGAGTGCACGGCCCAGCGCCAGGCCGAACTCCCTGTTGGAGACCGGGCTCGGCGACACGGCATTTACCGGCCCCCTGATCGAATCATGTTCGAGCAGGTGGGAAACCAGGGGTGGCAGTTCGTCCGCGGTGATCCAGCTCATCATCTGCCGGCCATGGCCCACCGGGCCGCCTAGGCCGATACGGAACACCGGCAGCATTCTGGCCAGGGCGCCGTCGCCAGGGTGGAGCACCACGCCAAACCGCAAATTGATCACCCTGATCCCGGCATCGGCGGCCGGCCGGGCTGCCGCTTCCCACTGGCCGCAGACCTCGGCGAGAAAGCCCGAGCCCGGGGGCGACTCCTCGGTGATCCGCTGGTCCGGGGGACGGTTGCCGTAGTAGCCCACGGCCGACGCTGTGATCAGCGTTTCTGGCGGGTCATCCAGCCGGGCCAGGGCGCCGGCCAGCAGGGCGGTCCCCATGACCCGGCTCTCCCTGATCCGTTTCTTGCGGGCCGTGGTCCAGCGGCCCGCGGCGAGGTTTTCACCGGCCAGGTGGATTACCGCCTGGTGTCCCTCCAGGCCCTGCCGGTCCAACTCCCCTCCGGCGGGATCCCACCAGACCGACTCCGCCGGCGGGTCTTCACCCTGGCGGCGCCGGACCAGCGGTGTGACCTGGTGACCGGCGGCGGACAGGCCCTGGCCGAGAGTCCGGCCCACCAATCCGCCGGCGCCGCTGATCAGCAGACGCAGTGACCGTTCCGATTCTGGTGCAGGTGATTTCATCTCTGGAAATATATCTGTATTTGCCTCGTGGGACAAGGAGCACCGTGGACAGCCATGGAGCGGTCGGTTATAGTTATCTCATACGTCAATAACGAAAACGGAACGGGACGGCTCTGAGCTCCCGGTGATCAGGAGTCGAGGGGAACCATGGGAATCGAAGCCTATTGCGAGGAATACGTGGAGCGTCTGCGGCAGATGCTGGTGGAGATCTCACCAGAGCAGTTGGCGCGGGCGGCCGAAATGCTTCAGGGCGCCCGGGGCCGCGGCAACAGGATCTACATTTTCGGCAACGGCGGCAGTGCGGTCACTGCCTCCCACTTCGCCGTGGATCTGGCCAAGGGTACCGCCAGCCCGGGAGAGCCGAGATTCAGGGCGATCAGCCTCAGTGAGAACATTGCCGTACTCACCGCGGTGGGAAACGACTACAGTTACGAAGAGATCTTCGAGGAGCAGCTTCGCGGGCTGGTTGAACCGGGGGACGTGGCCATCGGCATCAGTGCTTCGGGCAATTCGCCGAATGTGCTGCGGGCCATCGAGTTTGCCAAGGCCCACGGTGCGTCCACCCTCGGCCTGGTGGGCTTCGGCGGCGGCAAGCTGGCCGGTCTGGCCGACCAGGCCCTGGTGGTCAGCCCGAAGAACTACGGTCTCTCGGAAGAGGCCCACCTGATCCTGATCCATATCCTGACCCAGTATCTGAAGAACGAACTGGCCGGGAACCCCAATGAACGAGTTCCAGTTTGACCACCTGAAGAACCGCCGCAGAGTGCGCTTGCCCAGACCAGTGCTCTATGTCGGGGTGGCGATCATTCTGCTCGCCTTTTTTTCGATCAAGTGGTTCCAGCGTGCGGGTGAAACAGATCCCGCCGCCGGGGGCGATTCGCCCGAATCCGTCGTCGTGGTTGCCCCGGAGCGGGCAGCGGAGGATCTCCCGTCCCTGCCGGGGGAGCCGCCGGCCGGCGCTGGACCCCTCTCCGTTCCCGATGTGGAGGGTGAGGAACCCGGGGGCATTCTTTCCCTTGACGGTTCCGGGAAGCGGATTAAGCCTCCCCGGCGGATCAGCGGCCAACGGCCGGACATTCCGGCGTCCCTGCTGAGCAGCGGTTCGCTGGACAACCCGCGGGTCTATGTGCGGGTGGGCAAGGACGGCATGGTCACCGATCTCAAACTGGTCTCCACCTCGGGCAGCGTTGATGTGGACCGGCTGGTGCTCGACGCCCTGGCTGAATACACGTTTCAGCCAGCCAGGAGCGCCGGCCAGCCGGTTGAATTCTCGTCGGTGGTCACGGTGCCCCTGCGCACCGATGGGGACGCGTCTCCCTGATCCTGCTTTCTCTTCGCGGTCGTCCGCTTGACAGATGACTGCCGTTTTTTTACGGTTTTGTCATAGAATGAAAAATTCTGGTGTCGAAACCGCATTTCAGGACTGATCTCCGGTCCCGACTGTTCCCAAGGAGGATCTTAAGATGAGACAACTCCGGAAGGTCTTCTTGTTTGGCCTGCTGTTCGGGTTTGCCGCAGTTTTGTCAACTGGCCAGATCTATGCCGCTGCCGGGGAGGATGGCCAGGTGTCTGCCGAAGAGGCAGTGGATGAGATAGAGGAAATCGATATTATCGAGGAGGTTGACGGCCTCGACACCTGGGACGACGAGGGCAGGGCGCGCAGCGAGCGGACGATCAACGTGCTTGAGGCCCGCACCACCCGGCGGGGGGCGCTTATTTTCGTCCTCGACCACCGGACCTGGAAGACGTTCACCGAGGAACCGTTCCACAACTTCCTCGGCTTTGACAACGGCCAGCTGAAGATCGGCCTTGCCGCCCGTTACGGCATTTTCGATGGCCTCGACGTGGGTCTGCAACGGATCAACGGTACGGCGGACAGGTTCAAGACCGACACCTGGGATCTCGATCTCAAATACCATGCGTTGAAACAGGACAAACACCTCCTCGACGTCTCGGTGCGCGGCGGGGTGACCTGGTTCTCGGTCAAGGACGCCGATGACAGGGAGGGCTACTTCGGTCAACTGGCGATCAACCGCACCTTCGGCCGGCGGGTCAGGGTGGGCACCGGCCTGCTCTACCACTCCGATTCCTACAACGAGAACAGGGACCGCGGCGACCAGGACTACTCGATGGCCGTTCCGGGGACCCTGGACATCCGTTTCACCCCCGGTTTCTCCTGGCACGGCGAAATCGTGGCCAACGTCGGCGGGTTCAAGGAGCGCTACCCGGTGCTCTCGACTTCCCTTCGGGCCACCACCAACAAGCACACCTTTGCCCTGGTGGTCTCCAACACACAATATTTCGGGGCCGCCGGAATCGCCACCAATACTTTCCGCGACTATGGTGACCTGATCCTCGGGTTCACCATCACCAGGGAATTCCGTTTCTGGCGGCCGGGTGAATGAGCGGAGGCGGCGACCTGAACCGATGAGTGACTGCCGGTCTTCATTCTCCCGACGGGGATTCTTCAAGAGGCTGCTGCCGATGCTGACGGGGATGCTCTTCCTCTGGCCGGGGCGGACAGCCCTGGCCGGCAAGGTGGCCATCCCGCTGGACCGGGTCAAGAAGCTCCAGCGGGTGGGCGGGTCGATCACCATTCGGTTGAAGGGCAGGGAAGTGCTCCTGGCCCGTCACTCGGAACAGGGTGTCAGCGCGGTCAGCCCCATCTGCAGTCACGAGAAATGCACCGTGGCCTACCGCAGGGCCGTGAAACGGTTCGAATGCCCCTGCCATGGATCGTTTTTCGACGTGGACGGGAACGTGCTCAACGGCCCGGCCACCCATCCTCTGCGCACCTGGCCCGCCTCGCTCGACAATGACCGGATCGTGGTGGACCTGGGGGACTGATCGTACGGGTCAGGCTTCAACGTAGGCCGCAAACAGGCCCTGCAGCTTTTCCAATTCCTCTTCCATGCTCTCCGGCAGCATCTGGGCAAAGAGGTCCAGGATCACCAGGGCGTTGACCGCCGAGTCGGCCTGGGTGGCCTCGCGCACCCGCTGCACCACCGAGAGATTGATCCGGCAGACCGATTCATAGAGACCGAGCAGGCCCTCCATCCCGGTGTCCGGGTCGAGGCCCGCCCTGGTCCTGAAATACTGGGCCAGGGCATAGGTGGAGGCCGCCCGGTAGAGAGTCTCCTCGTAGCTGGCAAAGGGCAGGTGGTGACGGGCCATGGGGCGGAGAAAACGGGTATGCGGGCAGCCAGACGTGGCGATGAGCAGGCCGAGCAGTGAACTGACACCCCGCTGGGCCGTGGTGTCCTGGGAGATGAACCGTTCCCTGGTGGTGACGTCCAGGCGAATGGTGTCAAAGGAAATGATGTGGTCGAACCGCTGAATCACGTCCACCAGCCGGACGGCCAGCGGGCAGTGCGGCTGCTCCGACCGGGTCAGCGGGCAGTGCGGGCACTGGTGGAACTCGAGGCCGGCCCAGGACGGAACGGTTTTCGGTACGGGTTCCAGCAATTCCATGTCCTGCGGGCGGAACTTGAGGTCGAAGACCTCCAGGGCCCCGCCACCGAGGTTGAAACGGTAGTGTATGTCGATGGTATCCATCAGTCCCTCCCCCGGTTGTGAAAAGAGCCTTTTACCCATTGAAACACGGTCCGGACCACCGGTCAACCGGGGCGGCAAAGGGCCCCTGGAGAAAAAAAAGGCCTAATCGGACCAGCAACGGTAAATACACTGGCCTAACCTGTCCCATGGTGGTAATATCGGCGAATATTTTTGGAGAGACTGGTGGGCAAAACCCTTTGTCCGCCTGTTGTGGTCCCGAGCGGAAGGTATTATCACAGCAAGGAGAATGTCGATGGTCAACAAGATCGGACTCGTGGGCGGCGGCCAGATCGGCGGCGTCCTGGTATCGGAAATCGTCTCGCGCGGCCTCGCGCGCAACGTTGGCCTGGTGGATCCCAAGCCCCCGAACCTGGCAAAGGGCAAGTGCCTCGACATCGCCGAGGGGATGCCGACCATCAGTCGTGACGTCAACTTCCAGGCCAGCCAGACCTTCGAGGTTCTCGAAGGGTCCGACTTCGTGATCAACACCGCGGGCGTGCCGCGCACCGTGCGGCCCGACGGCACCTTCCCCAGCCGCGAAGAGCTGCTGGCGATCAACCTCGGCATCACCGACAAGGTGGCCGAGGGGATCAAAAAGTACTGCCCCAAGGCCATCATCATCTCCGTGGCCAACCCCCTGGACGCCATCGTCTACCGTCTGTACAAGCAGCTGGGCACCCCGAAGAACAAGATCATCGGTATGGCCGGTGTGCTCGACTCGGGCCGTTACAAGTATTTCGTAGCCGAGGCCGCCGGCGTCTCGGTGGAAAACGTCGAGGCGGTGGTGCTGGGCGGCCACGGCGACACCATGGTGCCGATCCGCAGCGCCTGCCGGGTCTACGGCCTTCCGGTTGAAGAGTTCGTCGCGCCCGAGGCGCTGGAAGCGATCGAAACCCGGACCCGCAAGGCCGGCGGCGAGGTGGTGGGTCTGCTCGGTTCCGGTTCCGCCTTTGTCAGCCCGGCCTGGTCGGCGCTGGAGATGGTCGAGGCGATCATGTTCGACAAGAAGAAGATCGTCCCGGTCTGCGCGCTGCTCGAGGGCGAGTATGGCGTCGATGGGCTCTTCGTCGGCGTCCCCGCCATTCTCGGCAAGAACGGCGTGGAAAAGATCATCGAGATCAAGCTGACCGCCGATGAGAAGGCCGCACTGGCCCACTCGGTGGACGCGGTGAAAAAGACCTGCGGCGAAGTGGATGCCATGGGCAAGTAGCAGCCTGCTCGCTGCAACCGGTTGATTGTTCAAGCCCCCGCCTCACGGCGGGGGCTTTTTATTGGGGCGATGTTGTTGACAGTCCTGCCGGTTGTTGGTACATTTTCAGTCAGCACATGATTCTGCCGATAAGATAGTGTATGAAATACGGTCGCCCTATGCCGATTTCCGGCATGGTGACGGGGCGTTGCCCCGGACAACCGCAACCCGGTCCTTCAAGGCTTGGGGACCGTCAGGGGAGAAAGGGATGATCGAGGAGAGAACGGAACTCCGGAAAACGGAGGACAAGGGCCACAAGGGCAGCGCCGCAATCCGGGTTCAGTACGAACCACCCTTGATCACAACCTACAGCAGCGAGGAAATCCTGGAACAGGTCGGGCCCGCGCAGGCTTGCAGTCCCGCTCCCTGCGGTATCGTTTGATACGCGGTGTCCGGGGCGGTCCATCGAAATCCCGAGCACGGTAGTATCTCTCTTGGGCAGACAATCCCCAGCATCGTGTCCCTCCTGGTTCTTCTATCCCGACACACCTCCGCCTGACGGCTCCGGGCCAGTGGTCATGCTCCATGGCCATGATCCCCGCTGGCTTGTGGTCAACAGCACCACCCGCGAAATCGCCACTCTGCTGCTCGATGGATCGGGACGCGGGGAAGCGGCCGACGCTCTGGCCGAGCGGTATGGCCTCGGCCGGATCGAAGCAAGGGGCGATGTGGACCGGGTGGCCGACGAGTTGGAGAGCCGTGGGTATCTGGCGCCCCGGGCCGAGGGGCCGGCGCGGAGGACGCCGGTGGCGGAGTCGCTCTTTCTGCACATCACCGACCGCTGCAACTACCGCTGTGTCCACTGCTACCAGGCCGAAGAGCGTGAAGCGTCGGACATGCCCCTGGAGGCGGCCTGCCGGCTGATCGACGAGGCGGCGGCGGCCGGTGCCCGGGGTGTGACCATCAGCGGGGGAGAGCCCCTGCTCCATCCCCGGGCCCGGGATCTGATCAGCCACGCGGCCCTGAAGGTGCGTGTCCGCCTGCTGACCAACGGCTCGCTGGTCGATGAGCGGTGGGCCGGGTTCCTCTCCGGGACCGGCGCGCTGGTCCAGGTCAGTGTGGACGGGGCCGACGAAGCGACCCACGACGGGATACGGAAGGCGGGAAGCTTTGCCGCGGCCATGGGGGCCGTTGAACTGCTCCAGCAGGCCGGTATGGGGGAGCGGGTAAACTTTTCGGCGACCATCATGGAGCAGAACCTGCATCAGTTGTCGGGGATCATCAGGCTGGCCGAGCAGCGGGGGGTGCCCCTGGTGCGCTTTCTGCCCCTGGCCCGCCGGGGGCGGGCCGCCGGAAACTGGGACCGCATCGGCGCCGGTGTGTCGGTCCGGGACCACGAGGAGTTCTACCGGCTGGTGACCGGCGAGCAGCGCGGCGGAAGCTGCTCGGTGAGCGTGAGTTGCGGCCTCAGCGGCTTCTTGATGGAAGTCCCCCCGGACATCGCCCCCGATGGGATCTGGTGTTCCGTGGGCCGGACCATGGTGGCCGATGTGGACGGTTCGGCATACCCCTGTGTCCTGCTGATGCACGAGGAGTTCCGGTTGGGCAACCTGTTTCACGACGGACTGCAGGCTTGTCTGGATCACCGCGGCCTGGCCCGGGCCTGCGCGGCGCTGAGCGATCGGCGCCAACAGATCCCCGAGTGCGCCGCCTGCCACTGGCGAAACCTCTGCCAGGCCGGCTGCATGGGCCAGGCCCTGGATCATCGCGGAACCATCTGGGGCCGGGACGATTTCTGCTCCTATCGCCGCGAAGCCTACCAGGAGGCGTTCGACGGCATCCTGAGACGTGAAACAATCTGCAGCCATTCTACGGGAAGGGGGGCGCCATGAGCCCGGCGCTGCACCAGGCCCATTACCGCATTCTCGACACGGCGCTCTGCCTGGCCAGTGATTCGGAGCAGCTGCTGGAGCTGTTCGACCGTGACTACGCCTTGTTCCGCACAGCGGACGCTGGTGGTGAGGCTGACCTCAGCATCAAGGCCCGCTTCAACGGGCCGGGGGGGCCGAGCCTCAACTTCCGCCGGACCGTCGGCGCCGGTGACCAGGTGGGGGAACAGTCCCTCGACGGGCATCCCACTCCGGTCCATCATGCCTGGCAGTGGGTGACCCAGACGCTGTTCGACAGCCTCCAGGGCTACCTGCTGCTGCACGCGGCGGTTGTGGTGCGCAACCGGCGGGCGGTGATTCTGGCCGGACCGCCGGGGACCGGGAAAACCACCCTGGCCCTGGCCCTTGCCGGGAGCGGATTCACGCTCTTCTCCGACGAGATCTGCCCCATCCACCGCCGGAGCGGCCGGGTTCATCCCTTTCCCCGCAGCCTCTGGGTGATTGACGAGGAGGGAGGGGCGGGGGCCGGGGGCGGCCAGGGCGTGATGAAGGGCGGGAAAAGACCAATGAACCCCTCGTCACTTGCCGATACGAAAAAGTGGGAGGAGACGTCGGAGCCCGGTTTGCTGGTCATTCTCGATCCGGGGCCGACGGCCGGAGTCGTGGGCCGGCTGGTTGTGGGGACCCGGGAGCGGGGCTGGGAACCGCTGCTCGATGACGTGACCCGGCTGCACCCCGGAATCGTGGTGACCCGGCCCAAGGCGGGGGTGGCCGAGTTCCACCTTGATTATCCACGAGGGAATGGACTGGCCGCGGCCCTCGCCGGCCTGCTGGAGACGCACCGGGACTGCTTGCTCAATAACTTTGTGACCGAGACCGCCCGGCCCGATTTCCAGCGTGCGCCGGTGCTGGAGCCGGTGCCGGCCCACCGGGCGGCATTCGGCCTGCTGCCCGGGCTGAAACAGCGGGTCGATTCGCCGGGCCAGGGCGTGGATGCCGGATCGGCCGGCCTGCTGAAGGAATTGATCGAACATTTTTCAAAGGCGGCCTGCTTCAGGCTCACGGTTGGCCGTCTTGATGAGGAGGTGCCGATGGTCAGGAAACTGGCCCTTGAGGCCACCGGGGAAGCGGAGACAGGGAATTGAAAATCACCTGGCTGTTGCTGCTGCTGATCACGGTTCCGGTTTCGGCTCAGACCGTAAACCCGGCGATCCTCGTCCCTCCCGGTCTCACCGTTCTGGAGCAGGATCAGTGGGGCGTCACCCTGGAACTGCTGCTGCCGTCATACCGGCTCGAAGAAATCCAGGGGCTCCAGGGCCCATGCCAGCGGGTGCTGCTGGACGGTTGGGCCCGGACGGCCATTGCCGGGCTGCCCGAACTTCCGGTGCTGGGATGCGCCATCGGGCTCCCGCCGGGCGGCGGTATGGACGTCCGGATCCTCGACGCTGAATTCCGGCATCACGCTGTCCAGCACGTCTATCCGGTTCCGCGTCTGACGGTGGAGGACGCCGATCGGGCCGCCGTCCCGGAGTTCGAGGAACAGCAGGCAGGACAGCTTGACCAGATCTATCCCGCGGCACTGGTTGAGGTGCAACCGGCGGCTGTTCAGCGCGGCCGCCACCTGGCCCGGGTGCTCTTTCATCCGTTCCAGTGGGACCCGTCGTCCGGGCAGCTGCGCTGTGCTTCACGGCTGGTGGTCCGGCTCTCGTATCATCAACCATCCAGCTTCGTTCTGCCAACAGACCCGGCATCCTCCCCCGATCCCGATTCCCGGGATGCGTATCACGGCCTGCTGCTCCCCACCCCGGGCTCCTGTCTCCAGGGGGCGTTGCGCATCGAGGTGGAGGAGGACGGCCTCTACGCCATGGACTACGGTCAGGCCCTGCTGGGCGCCGGTCTGGCCCACGGCCTGATCGAGGCCCTGGACCCGGCCACGCTGAAGCTGTTCAACAAGGGGCGCGAAGTGCCGATCTTTGTCGCTGATGACCATCATGAAGCGCCGTGGCCCGGGGGGGATCTCTTCTTCTACGGCCAGGGCGTGGAGAGCCGGTTTACCGGGGCCAATGTCTACTGGCTGTACTGGGGCGGGGAGGCCGGGGCCAGGATGGGGACCCGGGACGGCCGCTCCTCCGGTGGGGGCGCTCTGGTCACCTCAACAACGGAAACCGTGCGCTACGAGGAGAACCACCGGTTGTGGGAGGCCACACCGGGGACTCCGGAAGCGGACTTCTGGTTCTGGGACCTGCTCACCGCACCGGTGGTGAAGAATTGCCAGGTGGACATCCACAATCCTGATCCCGGCGCGTGGGACAGCACCCTCCGGGTCTGCTACCAGGGCCGCTCAACCGCGTCACCGCACCCCAATCACCACACCCGGATATTTTTGAACGGTGTGGACGTGGGCGACCAGTACTGGGACGGCGACAAGGTCGTTTCCCAGGAGCTCCAGGTCCCGACCGGGCTGTTGACCATTGGGGGGAACACGGTTACCGTGGATTGCCCTGGCGACACCGGCGCGGCGGTGGACAGCATCTACCTCAACTGGATCGAACTGGAATACCGCCGACAGCTTCGTGCGCTGGATGACCAGCTCTGCTTCACCGTCCAGGGAAAAGGGCCGCTGCACATGGCGGTACATGGCTTCACCGAACCGCTGGTGGCCGTCCTTGATGTCAGCGATCCCTTTGACGTCAAACGGGTGCTCCATGTCAGGGTCACCGAGGTGGGAGGGCAATACACCGCGACCTTTGGTGACAAGGTGGCGGGTGCCGCCACATACTTCGCGCTGACCCCCGACCGGTTCAGGGATCCGTCCGCGGTGGAGGGCTGGGCCTCGCCGGGGTTGAGGGGGGGCGGGCAGGGCGCCGACTACATCCTGATCACGCCTCGGGAGTTTCTCCCGGCAGCCGAACCCCTTGTCCAGTATCGACGGGACCAGGGGCTTCGGTCCATGGCGGTGGCGGTGGAGGACATCTACAATGAGTTCAACCATGGCCTGCCGGACCCGGTGGCGCTGAAGGCGTTTCTTCGTTGTGCCTATCATGACTGGGCGCCGCCGGCGCCCGCCTTCATCCTGCTGCTCGGCGATGCCAACACCGATTACCTCGACTACTTCGGCACCGGCAAACAGAGCCTGGTGCCCGTACACCTGACGCTGAGCGAAATTGGCCTTACACCGGACGACAACTGGTATGTCACCGTGGAAGGCGACGATGTGCTGCCCGAGATGTATATCGGCCGCCTGCCGGCCAGTGACGCGGTGATGGCGGACCGGGTGGTGACCCGGCTGCTGGCCCACGAGCAGTCTCCGGCTGCGGCGCCGGGCCGGTCACTTTTTGTCGCCGACAATGAACAGGTCTTCGAAAACCTGAACGAGACGGTGGCCGCCATGCTGCCCCCGGGCATCCAGCCGGACCGGGTCTACCTTTCCGCTTACCCGGTGACCGCGGAGGCCACCGCGGACATCGTTCGGGCGATCAACCGCGGTGAGATGATTGTCCATTACAACGGGCACGGGTCAGTGACCTCCTGGGCCGGCGAGGGCCTCTTCCAGACCGCCGACGTGGCCTCGCTGACCAACGACGATGCCCTGACCTTCGTGCTCACCATGACCTGCCTCAACGGCTACTTCTCACAGCCGTTCTACTACTGCCTGGCCGAGGAACTGGCATCGGCGGAATTTGGCGGTGCTCTGGGGTGCTTCTCGCCCAGCGGGCTGAGCTACACCTGGGAGCAGGACATGCTGTCTCCGCAAATCTTCTCGCAGATCTTTGTTCAGGGGGAGGACCGCCTGGGTGTCATCAGCACCGAGGCCAAGCTGGCGGCCCATGCCCTGGGCGCCACCAACGGGATGGTCTCCATGTTCACCCTTTTGGGGGACCCGGCCTCTCGGCTGAAATCGTGGGAGTGAACGGGTGGGGGAGAATGATGCGAACCGCGAGTTGCGGCCGCCGCTGAAGAGCGCCGTGCTGAAACTCTGGCGGGACGGCCAGCGGGAGTTCACCCTCCGGCTGGAGGGGCGCAGTATGGATCCGGTGGCGCTGCCGGGCCACCGGGTCACCATCAATCCGCTCTCCCCCGGGGATCTCTGCTGCGGTGACATCCTTGCCCTGCAGCAGGGTGAGACGGTGGTGGTTCACCGGTTCCTGATGGCACGGACGGCTGGTGACGGCCGCCGCTGGTATTGCCAGATGGGGGATAACTCCCCTGCCTGGTCCTGGGTCCTTCCCGACACGGTGCTCGGTCGGGTGGCCGCCATCGACGGTCCGGAGCGCAGCCTCCACCTCTCCCGCCGGCCCTGGACCTGGGTCAACCCGCTTGCCGGACGGCTGGGGAAGTGGCGGGTGCTGCTGGCGGGCGGGGGCCGCAGGGACGGTAACGGCTTCCGGGACGCCAACCCGCGCAAACCGGGCCACATGGCCCATCGGCTGAAACGGAGCCTGATGGCCCCCCTGATCCGACTGATACTTCGGCACCACTGAAACAAGTGCGCATAGTGTTGGAGTCAGGCAGCATCTTGTTGCTTGTTGCCGCTTCAAAAAAAAGGCCGCGGTTGCCGGCGAACCGGACCGCGGCCTTTTCACATAATCACTTCCGGATGTTACGCGTCTCCGTCCCCGGATGTACCCTCGGTGGACTTCGAGAAATCCATCCCGGCCATCTGTTCATATTTTCTGAATCGGGCATCCACGGTTACCTGGGCGTGGTCCAGCAGCATTCTTGCCCGCTCGGGGTTGATTTTCTGCAGCATGCGGTAGCGGGTTTCGTTGAGCGCATAGGACTCGAATTTTCCCTTCGGCGCCTTGGAATCCAGCTGCAGCGGGTTTTCACCCAGGGCTGCCCGGCGGGGGTCGAAGCGGTAGAGCGGCCAGTACCCGGTTTCCACCGCCAGCCTCTGCTGCTCGAGACCGTCGGACAGGTTGAAGCCGTGGGCGATGCAGTGGGAGTAGGCAATGATCAGCGAGGGCCCGTCATAGGATTCGGCCTCGAGGAAGGCCTTCACTGTCTGGGCATCCCTGGCTCCCATGGCCACCTGGGCCACGTAGACGTAACCGTAGCTCATGGCCATCATGCCAAGGTCTTTCTTGGCAATGGCCTTGCCGCCCATGGCGAACTTGGCCATCGCCCCGATGGGTGTGGCCTTGGATGCCTGACCGCCGGTATTGGAGTACACCTCGGTATCCAGCACCAGGAGGTTGACGTCGCGGTTGCAGGCCAGGACGTGGTCCAGACCGCCGTAGCCGATGTCGTAAGCCCAGCCGTCACCGCCCACGCCCCAGATTGACTTGCGTTCCAGGTACTCGGCCAGCTGGGCCAGCTGTTCGGCCGCCGGGTCGTCGAAGCCCTTCAGCTGCTCCCTCAAAGCCGAGACCCTCGACCGCTGGTCAGCGATGGCCTTCTCACCCGCCTGGTCGGCGGTGAGGATCTCGTCCACCAGGATCTGGCCGATCTTCGGGCTGAGTTCCTTGAGCAGGTTCTCGGCCACCACTCGGTTCTGGTCCACGGCCAGCCGGAACCCGTAGGTGAATTCCGCCGTGTCTTCGAAGAGCGAGTTGGACCACGAGGGACCGCGGCCGTCGGCGTTGACCGTGTAGGGGGTGGTGGGCAGGTTGCCGCCGTAGATCGAGGAACAGCCGGTGGCGTTGCCGATGATCGCCCGGTCACCGAAGAGCTGGGTCAGCAGTTTGACGTAGGGGGTCTCACCGCAGCCGGCACAGGCGCCGGAATACTCGAAGAGGGGACGGAAGAACTGGGTCCCCTTGGTGTCGGTCTTGACCTTGGTGCGGTCCGGGTCGGGAATGTTGAGGAAGAACTCGTAGTTCTCGCGCTCGGTCTCGCGCAGCGGGGGCTGCGGGGTCATGTTGATCGCCAGGCGCTCGGGGTTCTCCTTGTCCTTGGCCGGACAGGCCCTGACACAGAGCTCGCAGCCGGTGCAGTCCTCGGGCGCCACCTGCAGCGTATATTTGGTTCCCGGGAACTCGCGGCCCTTGTAGTCCACCGACTTGAACGTGGTGGGCGCGCCTTCGAGGTGCTGCAGGTCGTAGACCTTGGGCCGGATGGCGGCGTGGGGGCAGACCATGGCGCACTTGTTGCACTGGATGCAGATGTCCTGCTCCCAGACCGGGATCTCGAGGGCAATGTTCCGCTTCTCCCACTGGGTGGTGGAGACGGGCCAGGTACCGTCGGCGGGGAAGGCGCTCACCGGCAGGTCGTCGCCGCGGCCGGCGATGATCTCGGCGGTGACGTTCTGCACGAACTCCGGAGCTTCCGGAGAAACGGTGGGCGGCCGGGTCATGGTGGAGGTCACCACGCCGGGCACCTGTACTTCGTGGAGGTGGGCCAGGGTCTGGTCCACGGCGTTGTAGTTCAGTTTGACGATTTCCTCGCCCTTGTTGCCGTAAGTCTTCTTGATCGCCTTCTTGATCTGGGCGATGGCCTCGTCGCGGGGCAGCACGCCGGAGATGGCAAAGAAGCAGGTTTGCATGATGGTGTTGATCCGCACCCCCATGCCGGTTTCCCGTGCCACCTGGTAGGCGTCGATGGCGTAAAACCGGATCTTTTTGTCGATGATCGACTGCTGGTCCTCGCGGGGCAGGGTGTCCCAGACATCTTCCAGCTTTGCCTGGGAATTGAGCAGGAAGACCGCGCCCGGCTGGGCGTAGGCCAGCATGTCGTACCGTTCGAGGAACACCACCTGGTGGCAGGCGACGAAGTTGGCCTTCTTGATCAGGTAGATCGAACGGATCGGATCCGGGCCGAAGCGGAGGTGCGACACGGTCACCGCACCCGCCTTTTTCGAGTCGTAGACGAAGTAGCCCTGGGCGTAGTTGTCCGTCTCTTCGCCGATGATCTTGATCGAGTTCTTGTTCGCGCCCACCGTGCCGTCGGAACCGAGGCCGAAGAACACGCCGCGGGTCACGTTGTCCGATTCGGTGTCGAAGCTGGGGTCCATGGTCAGCGAACTGTTGGAGACGTCGTCGTTGATCCCCACGGTGAAATGATTCTTCGGCGGGTCATTGGTCAGCTCGTCGAAGACCGCCTTGACCATCACCGGAGTGAATTCCTTGGAAGAGAGCCCGTAGCGGCCGCCGATGACCTTCGGATCGGTGTCGAACTGGGAGTAGCCCTCGGTCCGGCCTTCGGCCAGCGCGGTGAGCATGTCGGTGTAGAGCGCCTCGCCCGATGAGCCCGGCTCTTTGGCCCGGTCGAGGACGGCGATGGCTTTCACCGATTCCGGCAGGGCGGCCAGCATCTGGTGCGGGGCGAAGGGCCGGAAAAGCCGGACCTTGAGCACGCCCAGTTTCTCGCCCTGATTGTTGAGATATTCGACGGTTTCGTGAACCGTGTCGGCGGCAGAACCCATGACCACGATCACCCGCTCGGCGTCGGGGTGACCGACATAGTCGAACAGCTGATACTGGCGGCCGGTGAGCTCGGCAAAGCGGTCCATCATCTCCTGCATAATGCCGGGGCAGGCTTCGTAGTAGGGGGTGATGGTCTCGCGGGCCTGGAAGAAGACGTCGGGGTTTTGCGAGGTGCCCCTGATCTTCGGCCGTTCAGGAGAGAGAGCCCGCTCCTTGTGCATCCGGATCATGCCCGCATCCATCAGGGTGCGCAGATCGTCGTCGGTCAGTTCCTCGATCTTGCTCACTTCGTGGGATGTGCGGAAGCCGTCAAAGAAGTGGAGGAAGGGGATGCGTGATTCCAGGGTGCACATGGTGGCGATGGCCGCCATGTCGTGCGCTTCCTGAACGCTGCCGGAGGAGAGCATGCCCCAGCCGGTCTGGCGGACTGAATAGACGTCGGAGTGGTCGCCGAAGATGGAGAGGGCGTGGGTGGCGATGGTCCGGGCCGAGATGTGGAAGACCGTGGAAGTCAGCTCACCAGCGATCTTGAACATGGTGGGGATCATCAGCAGCAGCCCCTGGGAGGCGGTGAAGGTGGTGGTCAGGGCGCCGGCCTGCAGCGATCCGTGCACCGCGGCCGAAGCACCGCCCTCGGACTGCATCTCAACCACCTGGGGCACGTTGCCCCAGATATTTTTCATCCCTTTGGCCGCCCACTCATCGGCCCACTCGCCCATGTTGGACGAGGGGGTGATGGGATAGATGGCGATGACCTCATTGATCCGGTGGGCCACGGATGCTGTGGCTTCGTTGCCGTCGATGGTAATCTTCCGTCGTGCCATTTCAACTCTCCCTAGGCGTTCTTTCCGGCGTCCTGAGGGGACGCCTCGGGCGGGCCGATCCCGCCGCCCGGCGCGACTCTGTGCCGGGTTGTAAGTGACTGCCACTACGCAAGTTGTCCGTATCCATGGCTCCGGAGAACCCGATGCCGCGGATAGCGGTTGTTAAGCAAGCGCACAGAATAGGCCAGAATCACCCACAATGCAAGGGGAATTCACGGGTCAAAACCCATGCTGGAAGGCCGATCCTGGACATCCGTCCGGACGAGGAATATCATCAGCTTTTCGTCCCGGGCCCGGGCTTGCCAGAGGCAGAGCCGCCCGGAGGGAGAGGCTGATGCCGGAACTGCCCGAAGTGGAAACCGTGGCCTGTCAACTGGACCCGCTGATCAGCGGGCGGGCGGTGCGCTCTCTGCGGATTCATGACTTTCTGCTGGGCGCCATTTCAACAGGGCGGGTCCGCGGCAGCCGCGTGTCACGGGTCTTCAGACTGGGCAAGCAGGTAGTGCTGGAACTGGATCGCCGGACCCGGTCCTGCCCCCGTCTCTGGCTCTCGATCCACCTGCGGATGACCGGCAGGCTGCTCTGGCAACCCGGGGCCGGACCTCCCGACCCGGCCGGCTATCCGCACCTCCGGGCCCGGTTGATCCTCGAGGGCGGCCAGGTGGATTTTGTCGACCCGCGGCGCTTCGGGGTGCTCCGGCTGACCGGGGAACTGGACACGCTGCAGCCCACCGGAATCGATCCCGCTGCCGGCGGATTCACCCCCGGGCTGCTGCGGCAGCTGCTGGCGGGAAGCCGCCAGGAGATCAAGCCGTGGCTCCTGCGCCAGGACCGCATCACCGGGCTGGGCAATATCTACGCCTCGGAAATCCTCGCCCAGGCCCGTCTGCACCCCTCCCGGCCGGCCGGGTCGCTGGAAAGGCCCGAGATACGCCGGTTGCACGCGGCCACGGTGAACATCCTCCGTCGTGCCATCCGTCATTGCGGCACCACATTCTCCGATTTCCAGGACTCCGCGGGGGAATCCGGTTCCTTCCAGCAGTTCCTGACGGTTTACGGACACGAGGGCGACCCTTGCCGGCGCTGCCGGTCACCGGTGAATCGGATCGTGCAGCAGGGACGCAGCACCTATTTCTGCCCCGTCTGCCAGCCGGCCCCGGCCGCGGCGGAGGAGCCCAGGATCTGAAAGGCGAGACATGAGTTCAGAGCATTTGCGAATCGTGGTCATCGGTGCTTCGGCCGCGGGCCTGCGGGCCGCCGCCCGGGCCGGACGCCTCATGCCCGGGGCGAAGATCACCGTCCTCGACCGCACCGACCGCATCTCGGTCAGCGCCTGCGGATTGCCATACTTTCTCTCCGGGGACGTGGGCAGCCCGGCGGAACTGCGGTCCACTCCCTACGGCGTCCTGCGGGACGCCGCGTTCTTTGCCGCGGTGAAGGGCCTGGACGTGAAAACCGGGATGGAGGTGGAAGCCATCGACCCGGAGGCGAAGACGGTGCGGGGGCGGGATACCTCCAGCGGCGAGCCGTTTGAACTCTCCTGGGATGCACTGGTGCTGGCCACCGGCAGTGATCCCATCGCGCCGGCAGGATTCGACAACCGGTCCACGCGGATGCACTACCTGCGGAGCATCGACGAGGTCCGGCGGATGCGCGCCGATCTGGAACAGGGCCGGGTGGGGTCGGTGGTGGTGGCGGGCGGCGGCTTCATCGGCTGCGAGGCGGCCGAGGCCTACGGTTCCATGTGGGGTGCGGAGGTCACCCTGGTGGAAGCGGCACCGCAGGTTCTGCCGAGGATGCTCGACCCTGAGATGGCCGCCCCGGTGCAGGCCCACCTGCGGGAGAACGGTGTGACCCTTCATCTGGGCCACTCGGTACTGCGGCTCGCGGAGTCGGACGAAGTGATGCAGGTCGAGTTGGAGAACGGCGGGGGAACCCTCAGTGCCGATGCCGTGGTCTGTGCGCTGGGTGTGCGGCCGGCCGCGGGATTTGCCGCGGCGGCCGGTCTGGAAACCGGGCCTTGCGGCGGACTGGTGGTGGACCGCGGAATGGCCACCAGCCGTCCGGGAATCTATGCCGCCGGTGACTGCGTCGAGTTGATCCACCACCTCACCGGCCGGCCGGTCTACCTGCCGCTGGGATCGCTGGCCAACCGGCAGGGCCGGCTGATCGGCAACCGTCTGGCCGGCCGCGAGGAACTGTCCGCTCCGGTGCTGGGCAGTGCCGTGGTGAAGGTGTTTGACATCACCGCCGCATCCACCGGACTCTCCCAGGCAGCGGCCCGGGCCGCGGGGATCGATGCCCGGGCCGCGTGGGGTTCCTTCGAGGACCGTCCGGCCTACTACCCTGATTCCAGCGGCATGCATCTCAAACTGATCTACGAAGCGCAGACCCTGCGGATCCTCGGCCTGCAGGCGGTGGGTCTCGGTGAGGTGGTCCGCGAGGTGGACGTGCTGGCCGGTCTGCTCCAGCGCGGCGGCGTGGTGAAGGATCTTCTCGATCTGGAGTTTGCCTACTCGCCGCCCTACGCCAACGCCCTTGACCCGCTGCACCAACTGGCGGCGCTGGCCCTGAACAACGAGGAGGACGGTATTCGTTTCCTGCCGCCACAAGTGGTGCCAGGGGACCCGCAACTGGAAGGGCGGCTGGTGGTGGATGTGCGGGAGGATGAGGAGCGGGAATCGGCCGACCCCGGTTTCGCCGATTCGATCCACCTGCCCTTTACCGAACTGCGGGCCCGGATTGCCGAACTGCCGGCGAACAAACCGCTGCTCGTGGTCTGCGCCAAGGGTCTGCGCTCCCACGAGGCGGCGCGATTCCTGCGCCACGCCGGGTGGGACGACGTGGTCTACCTCGGCGGCGGGGCCCAACTGCGCCGGCCCCAGCTGGCGCCAGCGGACTGACCTTCTCTTGTCATCGCGAGGAGCAGGCGCAGCCTGCGACTTGGCGTTCTCTGCGGATACCGAACCGGTCTAGTGTAGTCTGAAGCTAAGCCCGCTCCGCGGGCTTCTCGCAGTGACAGTTTGGGCACCGCCGTGCCTTTCCCTGATCTCCCGCGGCAGCCACGGGTCAGTGGCTCGCCAGGGCAGCGGGTGGCTGCGCACCGGCTTTATCCAGACGGATTACAGCCACTTCGTCAGCCGGGAGCCGCAGGCGGATGGTGCCTGCCGTGGTGGTCAGCTTTCGCTGGCCGGCCAGTTCCGCGGCCACTGGCCGGTCACCGCACCAGGGGCCGGCCGTATCGTCCAGGCCCAGCACCACCTCTCGTTCCTTTTCCGTCCGGTTCCAGACCGTGAGGTAGACCGGCCCTGAATCGAAACCGCCGAATCGTTCCACCAGCAGGCCGGGGTCACCGGTGCGGGCACGGGTCACCGGTTCCCAACCGGCCGACGCCACCGTCTTGATCAGCGGCACTACCCGGGTGAGCAGCGGTTTTGCCAGTTCCAGGTGCTCAAGAACGGTTCGCACCTTTCCCGGCGGCACCCGCGAAGGGAAGACACCGTAGAAGAGTCCCTGCTTCAGCAGTTCCTCCCAGCTCTCCACCGTGCGGAAACCGATAGGCCGTTTGCCGGCCAGGGCCCGCCGGTTGTTCATCTCCCGCCGCCCGGGCAGGTGCTCGGTGCCCGCCATGTCGCAAAATGGCGCGAGAAAAATCATGTTGTAGGGATGGGGTGAGGTGTTGACCCCTACCATCCCTCCCTCGCGTTCGGTAAAGGCCCTGACGTAGGCCAGATACTCACAGGCCGAGGAGAGGCCGAAAATCACCGGGCGCTTTGTGTTCCCGTCGAAGGTCAGGGGGAAGTTGGCAAAGGCCATGTGGCTCCGGCGATAATTCTCGTGTTTGACCAGTGATCCGGCCACGTCGATGAAGAGGCCCCAGCGGGATTGACCGTTGGCTTTGTAATGATTACGAACCGTGGGCATGATGGCTTCAGCCATGGCCAGCTTGGCGGTATTGCGCTCTCCCCGTTCGCCTACGATATCCGGGTCGGGGTTCAGAATGTATTTCACCCCGTGGTGCACCGGGTCCGGCTCACCCACCGGTTCACCGTCCTGGTCGTGGATCACCGACACTTCCGCTGCGCGAACCAGTTCTCCGGCGGTCACCGGCCCGAAGACCAGGCGGTGCGATGACTGGAGATTCAGCATCGCCGGATCGGATGCCAGCTTCTTCAGTTGGCCCTTTGCCGGTTCGGTGGCGCCGGGGACGAGGAAGGACCAGGGCTGGCAGTAGCGGAGCGACCAGAGGCCGAGCTGTTTGCCCCACCGCGGGTTCTGGTTCTCGCCCTGAAGAAAGGCGAATCCCATTTGCTTGTATTCTTCCCCCAGCGCCGCGGCCGCCTCCACCGTGCCCCAGAGCCCGGCATTCTCGGCGCGGCCGGCAAAGGCCTGGGGATAGATGCGGTAATACGAGTCGAGGGCCGACCGGAAACCCCAGGCCGGTTCTGCCAGCGGGTAGACCACGAAGCGGAACCGTGCTTCACCGGGGAATGCCGTTGTTGCCGTTGTCAGACCGAACTCGTAATAGAGATTGAGGGTCTGGTCCCGGCCGTCGTAGGACAGGCGGAAGACGGCCGGGTGGTGGATGGCGGTCCCCAGCACCAGGCCTGCCCGCTGGTCGCCGACGCAGGCCAGGGGATAGGTGGAGATCAGCCGGCTGCCATTGTTTTCCAGGAAAGCCGGTGCGGAATTCTGCAGAATGCAGGCCGTGGCGGGGATGTTGATCGCCAGTTCCGCATCGTCCCACCAGGTGAATCCGGAACCCTGGAGCGGAATCTTGAAGCAGAGCACCATAGCCCGGTCGGTGCCGGAGGTATCACGCAGTGTCCCCTCGACCTCTAGACAGTCACGGCGGTTGACGAACCGGGCTTCGAGTGCGGTCTGAAGGCCGTCAATGGTCCCGGCGAACAGGTTGCCGTCCCCGCTTTCGGTGAAGCGGCCGGAGAACATGCCCTCCTTGCCGGTGGCCGCGTCCACCGCGTAGAAGCCGCCGGCCACCCTGGAACCAACGTCCCGGCCGTCCAGCGTCACCCCGGTCATGCGGCCCGAATTGTCGAACTGTAGGCTGAGACCCCCGCTGGTGAGTGACGTCTCTGAGGTCTTGCCGGCAGGGGCCAGCGGCATGCCGGTGACCATGGTCACCGTTGGCGGGCCGCTCCAGGGATATGACGCCCGGCGGAGCTCTTCTCCAGTTTTGTCCAGAATCCGCAAGGCTCCGGCCAGATCCCCGGCCATCCCGAGCTTTCTCGCCCCTTGAATGTCCGCCTCCGGCTTCGATACGTCGTAGCCCAGCAGGCCTTTCTCGGTGAGCAACAGCTGGCAATCGGCGGACCGGCGGCGCACCGTCTTGTGGTTGGGTGTGTCGGCCATGGCCGGCGGGCCGCAAAGCGGCAGGGTCAGTGCCGCGGCCGCCAGGGCGGCCAGGAAGGCATTCCTGCGGGGTCGCCGGGTGAATATCAGGGCTTCATGGTGCTGCGGCATGCTGACTCCTCGGGCCGGATCGCGCCGCCGGGAGGCGGGCGATACGGCAACGAATCGGGTATACTTACTATCGGTGCCGGGGGCCGGGCTGACCGACGGTCAGCCTGGCGGGGCCGGCAGGGTTTACGGCACGTATGCGATATGGTAGCGTACGTTCGTTCGACGAAAATATATCTGTTTCCGGTCTGGGCCTGTCCTGCGACCACGGGGGTCGAAGGGCAATACTCCGGAGACCAGCGGACCGGATTCACGGAGGTGTTCCTCAGATGCATGTCAGGATACCAGCCAGCGGCGGGGCTGGCAAAAGCTGTTCCGGCCGTGTCGCGCTGATGCGGCTGATCATCGTCCTTCTGCTGCCCCTGGTGATGTTCGGGCATTCCGGTTGCAGCGGTAGCAACAGTCCCACCGACCCGCCGCCACCTCCGGCGACGGACCCCGAGATCTCCTTCACTCCGGCCAACGGCAATCCGGGTGCCAACACGGTGAGCCTGCAGCTCAACGCCACCTCGGGGAACCGGCTGGATCTCGATATCCGGCTCACCTCGGTGGACAACGTCTCCTCCATGGCTTTTGACCTGACTTTCAACCCCAATTCGCTCAGCTACGTACTGTTCTCCGAGGGCACGTTCTTCAACCAGGACGGAGAGGCGGTCAGCATACTGGTGGACGAGAACCCGGCGGGCCGGCTGATCGTGGGTGTGGCCCGTCTCGGCGATGTGAGCGGGGTCAGCGGCACCGGGGTGGCCCTGACCCTGACCTTCAACGGTGTGAGCAACGGCGGCAGCAGCATGGGATTCGAGAACAGCACCCTGCTCGACCCCGACCTCAACGCCGTGGGCGGTGTGCAGTGGTTCGGCGGCAGCGCCACGGTGACCGGTCTCTGATCCGTCCGGCCATGGCGGAAAAAATCGGCCCGGGTTGCCGCCTGGCATCCCGGGCCCAAGGTTGTTCCCGTTTCCCACGATAAGCAAGGGTATCCTGGCTAGACTTCTTCGCGGCGCCTGTCCCGGGCGCCGGTTTCGATGACCTCAACGGGCCCGGCCCCTTGGCCCTGCCCGTCATCTCGATCCCTTCTACGCAGAGCCGCGAGCGGACGTCTAGTGGCCATCTTCATCGGTTCCGCGGGCCGCTGCGGCGCCTGTGTTTCCTTGACGCGAACCTCGGCACGTAGTACGGTGTGCCGCTTTCCCGTTGACCAGGATGGAGGCTCCGAAGAGGGGCTGGACGACCGTATTTCGGGTCAGGAGGTGGGTGGACAGATGACGGCAGCAAAGGGACAGGGTGGCGGTGAATCCGCCAAAAAAAAGAGCAAACTGATCACACCGCGGGACGAGGATTACTCCCGCTGGTATACCGACGTGGTGCTGCAGTCCGAGTTGGCCGACTACTCACCGATCAAGGGCTGCATGGTGATCAGGCCCGACGGCTACGGCCTGTGGGAGCAGATGCGCAATGTGCTGGACGTCAAGTTCCGCGAGACCGGCCACCGCAACGCCTACTTCCCCCTTTTCATCCCGGAGAGCTTTCTGAAGAAGGAAGCCGAGCACGTGGAAGGGTTCGCTCCCGAGTGCGCGGTGGTGACCCACGGCGGAGGTAAAAAGCTGGAAGAGCCGCTGGTGGTCCGGCCCACCTCCGAGACCATCATCTACGCCATGTTCTCCAAGTGGATCATGTCCTACCGCGACCTGCCGCTGAAGCTCAACCAGTGGGCCAACATCGTGCGCTGGGAGATGCGGACCAGGCTTTTCCTGCGCACCACGGAGTTCCTCTGGCAGGAGGGACACACGGCCCACGAGACCCACGAGGAGTCCGGGACGCATGTGCTGGATATGCTCGAGGTCTACGCCCGGTTTGCCGAGGACTACATGGCGCTGCCGGTGATCAAGGGAACCAAGACCGACAAGGAGAAGTTCGCCGGGGCGCTGTCCACCTGCTGTGTGGAAGCGATGATGCAGGACCGGCGGGCCCTGCAGGCCGGCACCTCCCACGACCTGGGACAGAACTTTGCCAAGGCTTTTGACGTAAAATTCCAGGACAGGGAAGGGAAAATGGCCCACGTCTGGCAGACCAGCTGGGGGGTCAGCACCCGGCTGATCGGGGCGATGGTGATGGCCCACGGCGACGACAGCGGGCTGGTCCTGCCGCCGCGCCTGGCGCCGGTGCAGGTGGTCATCGTCCCCATCTGGCGGGGTGACGACGAGCGTGCCCTGGTGGCGGAAAAGGCCGATACCCTGGGCCGGGCGCTGGGGGAGGCCGGTGTCCGCGTTGAAGTGGACCTGCGCGAGCAATACAAGCCGGGCTACAAGTTCAGTCACTGGGAGTTGAAGGGTATTCCACTGCGGCTGGAACTGGGGCCCCGGGACCTCGAGGCGGGACAGGTCTTTGCCGCCCGGCGGGACAGCGGGGAGAAACAGCCCGTTGCCGACGGCGATCTCGTGACCCGTGTTCCCCTGTTGCTGGAGGAGATCCAGACCGGGATCTTCAACAAGGCCCTGGCCTTCCGTGAGGAGAACACCCATCTGGTGGACGAGTACGAAGAGCTTCGCCGGATCATGGAAGAGATGTGCGGGTTCGTCCACGCCCACTGGTGTGGATCGGCTGAGTGCGAGGAGAAGGTCCAGAACGAGACCAAGGCCAGTATCCGCTGCATCCCCTTGGAGCCGCTCTCCCGGGGCGAGGGGGCCTGTATCGTTTGCGGCAAGCCCTCACCCTGCAGGGTGATATTCGACAAAGCGTATTGACGGGTGAATCAAAGTGGGGATGCTGTTCCGGTTTCTGCTGATCTTTCTCGCGGTGCTGATGGTCTACCGGACCGTGCGCCGGCTGCTGCTGCCGGGCCGGGGGAGAGACGCCGTGCGGGGCGCAGACCGGGAGGTGATCCACAAGGGTGAGATGGTTCGCGACCCGGTGTGCGGCACCTTCGTGCCCCGCGAGGGGTCGGATGTGCTGGTCCAGGGGGGTGTGGAGCACTATTTCTGCTCCCCCGGATGCCGTGACGAATTCAGCCGGCGCGAAACCCGGGCAGACGGTTCCGCGGAGGGCCGGTCGTGAACAGCGGGTCGGGGACCGGCCATTCTCCCCGGGTGCTGATCACCCGTCGATTGCCGGCACCGGTGATGGAAACCGCCGCCCGGCGGTTTCACCTGCTCGAAGCCGATCCCCCCGAAGGTCTCCCCGACCGCGGAACGCTTCTGGATCGTATGGCTGACGCCGAGGGGATCGTTTCCCTGCTCACCGAGAGTATCGACCGGCAGCTGATCGATGCCGCTCCCCGGCTCAGGTGCATCGCCAACGTGGCGGTGGGCTACGACAACGTGGACGTGGCGTATGCCCGTTCCCGGGGGATTGAGGTGACCCACACACCCGGTGTGCTCACCGATACCACAGCCGAGCTGACCGTGGGCCTGATCCTGGCCGTCACCCGGCGCCTGGTGGAGGCTGACCGCTACACCCGCCGGGGCCTGTACCGCTGCTGGGGGCCGACCCTGTTTCTCGGAGCGGACCTGCGGGGAATGCAGGTGGGGCTGGTGGGTATGGGGAGGATCGGCCGGGCGGTGGCCGAGCGGCTGGCCGGGTTTGGCGTGCGGCTGGTTTATGCCGACCGCGAACCGCTGCCGGCGGGTGAGGAAGAACGAACCGGCACTACCCGGGTGCCGCTGCACCAGCTGCTGGTGAATTCCGACCTGGTTTCCGTGCACCTCCCGTTGACCGGGGAGACGAGGCACCTCTTCTCCCGGGAGGCTTTTGCCTCGATGAAGGACGGCGCTTACCTGGTGAACACCTCCCGGGGGCCGGTGGTGGACGAGGGGGCGCTGGTGGAGGCGCTGGAACAGGGACGGCTGGCCGGCGCGGGTCTGGATGTCTACGAAGAGGAGCCGGCCATCCATCCCGGTCTCCTGGACCGTGACAACGTGGTGCTGCTGCCGCACATCGGCAGCGCCAGCACGGCCACCCGGGTGAAAATGGGGATGATGGCCATGGACGATATGACTGCCGTTCTGGCCGGGGAGCCGCCGCGTTTTCCGGTTCCCCGGTGAGACACCGACCGAGGGGTATGACAGAAGAGGAGGCGACGATGAATCGATTCTGGCGGCAGGGAATCGCCGGGTGGGCGTTCCGGATCCTGTGTATCGCGGCCCTGCTGGCTGGTGGGACGGTGAGCGTCTCTGCCGGCAGCTGCGGCAATCCGGTACTCAACCCCATGGGGCGGGAGTTTACTCTCTCCCTCGAGATGGGCTACCTCAACCGGGACATGGAGTACAAGGGTGAGAAGGATGATCTCAGCTCATACTCCATGGCTCTCAAGGGAACCTACGGCATCACGTCCCGGTTTGCGGTCTTCGGGCGACTGGGCATGTCCGACCTGCGGCTGGACAACCTGGGGTTCAGTGGGGCTCTGGAACCCTCCTTCGGCGCCGGGCTGATGGTCGCCCTCTTCCGCGCGCAGAGCGACCCCTCGGTGAACATTGTCCTTTCGGCGGCTTATGACCGGCTGCAGAGCAGCGAGGGGTCAACCGACCTCAGCGCCAACGGCTACGGCGGTTCGGTGATCGCCACCAAGGGCGTGGAAGATTTCTTGCTGTATGGGGGCCTACGCTTCTCCGGCGTCGACCTCTCCGGTGACCGCAAGGTGCCCGGCATGGACTCCGACGATCCCTTCGGCTTCGTGGCCGGGGTGGATTACGGGATCAGCGAACGTATCTATCTCATGGCCGAGGCCCACCTTTTTGATCAATACGCGCTGAGCGGCGGGATCGGCTTCAATTTCGGCCGCTAGACGGAGCGCACCATGGACGTGCTGGGCAACAGGGAGATCCAGGAGATCCTGCTCCGTGCCGCTGATGCGGACCGGCTGCACCACGCCCTGCTGTTTCACGGTCCCGAAGGGGTGGGGAAGCGGCGGATGGCCCTGCGTCTGGCCATGTATCGCACCTGCCCCCAAAGACTGGACGGAGCCGGGGACTGCGGCGGCGGCTGCCCCTCCTGCTCGCGCATGGCCCGCCAGTACGAAGCCCGGGACCGGCAGCACCACCCCGACCTCTACTACCTCGAGCCCGAAGGTAAGGACCCCGGGGTGATCAAGATCGGGGAACGGCATAACCCCGATTGGGGAACCATCCGCTGGCTGAACCACCAGGCCCACCTTTGCCCCCAGGAGGCCGTGGGCAATACCTTTATCATCGACCGTCCGGAGCTCATCCAGCGCGAAGCCCGGCACAGCCTGCTCAAGACCCTTGAGGAGCCGCCGCCCGCTTGTCTGATCATTCTGGTGACCAGCCAGCCCAATGAACTGATGTCCACCATCCGCTCACGCTGCCAGTCGGTCCGCTTCCGCCGTTTCAGCCGGGAGGAACTGGAGGAGGTTCTGCGGGACCGTTTCGACGTGTCGCCCGTGGAGGCCCGGCTGCTCTCCGGGATATCCAGGGGCAGCCTGGGACGGGCCCTCGACCTGGATCTCGAGACCTGGCGCGAGCAGCGTGCACTGGCCCTTGAAATGGCGCAGACAGCGGCCCGGCCTGGCTGGGGCGCCAGGCAGTCGCTGATGGAGATGGCCGCGGCCATCTCCGGCTCGGTGAAACAGTGGGAACTGGTGGGCCGGGGGATACCGGAGCTGCTCGGCTCGCTGCTCCGGGACCTGATTCTCGTGCAGTCAGGCTCCCCGCAGGAGCTGCTTTCCAATCCTGATCTTGGAGACGAGCTGCGGGAACTGGCCGGGCAACTGGTCCCGGTGGATCCTGGACGAGCCTACCAACTGGCCGCGGAAGTGAAAAAAGGGTTGGAGCGCAATCTCAACCGCCGGCTGGTCTGCGAAATGATGCTGATCAACCTGACGGGGATTTTCGGCACGGACCTGCAGTCGGCGTGAGGCGGGCGACCGGGGCTACGGACGGAGTCATCAATCGGAGGTATGCGTGGCGGAGTGTCCATCTATCCGGTATTCACCGGAGAGCCCTTGATCATCCGTGAATCGGCTCCACTCCCTGTTCGGCCTCTTCGTTCTTGAACATATACTTGATGTGGCGCTTCATGATCATCAGGTTCGGATCAGGGTCACGGTTGAGCTTGATGCAATTCTTGTCGTACCACTCGATGCTGCCGCGAAGCGTTTCACCATCCTCGAGCACAACCACCATCGAGGTTTTGCCGGTCATCTGCTTGATGTAGTAGTAATTTTCGGCGTTTGTCTGCTCTGGCGGTACCTGCTTGCGCCGCTTGATCCTGTTGATCGTGGTGATCGAGTCTTTTAACTCGGCCAGATTCGGTCGGATCAGTTTCCTGTTCGCAACCACGTCATTCTGTTTCATTCTTATTACCCCTTCCCTCGGTGCGCCATGCCGTGCTGTCGGTTGACAGCTTTGAACCCGGGCGCGAGGTTAAGATTTTCGACGCCGTTTCCGGCGATCAGCGGCAATACGGCTGTGCCACCCGTCTGCCGCCTCCACCGGACGCACGATACGTTCAACCCCGGCGGTGCTGTTTATGAATCCGGTCTGGGTTCGTTTCTGCCGCGTATACTTGTCTTTTCGACGAATAAACGGCGGCAGATGATCATTACTTTGGACTATTCTCGCCGCAGGTACACCGGTTACGCGAGGAAAGTTCGAAACGTTTACTTTTCAGTCAGTTGTGAGTGAGCGTCAGTTGCTTTCAACCACAGTAAACGCATCGCAGCTCGTTCGGGGACGATTGGATCCGCTCACATCGTATTAAAATGGTTGTATCAGGATCTTGTATTTGTGTTTAAATATAGCATGCAGGACCGTCAAAAGCAATGATCTTTTTTCAGGTAACAGACCACTTTTGAACTACCTGGACGATTCTGATACTATCCTCGCTTCCCGGGATTGAACCGACACCGGTTTTCTGGAACTGTGCGGGAGCGGCGATCCGGCCGCCCGCGGAGATGGAGACTAATAGCATGGGATTCTGGCGTCTGGGCGGTGGCCGGCGGCGCAAGGCTGCGAGCGAATCGGGGGCGTCCGATAACGGGGCCGCTTCCCGGGGCGGTACCGTGCCTGTCTTCGACCCGGCTCTCATCCGTGACTTCGAGATGCAGATGAAGAAGAGGCTCCATCCCGTGGTCCTTGATTTTATCCACACCGGGAAACAGCGGATGCTCTATTTCGCCGAGCAGGGTTTCAAGGTTTCGGCGGAAGACCTGGTGACCCCCTACCAGGAGAAACGGGTTTTCCTCACCGCCCGGGAGCGGCAAGCTGCCGGGCGCGGGTGGGATGACCTGGCAAAGCTGCCCTACGGCGAGGAGCAGTTCGACGGGGTATACGGCCGTTATCTGTTCAACCATTTCACTCCGTATGACGGCCAGCTGCTGGTGGCCTGGATCGGGCGGGTGCTCAAGGCGGGAGGGGTCCTGGCTACCACCTTTGCCCACCTGCGGAATATACCGGAAACCGATAGTCGGACCGCTATCCTGACCACCGAGCGATACATCAAAAAGAAAATCACCGCCGACCGCCTGGTCAAATTGTATGAAAATCGCGAGATAGAGAACCTGCTTGCTGATTTTCGCATGGTCAGGGTGGTGACGATGAAAAACGGCGACCGCCAGGTCCTGGCCACCAAAGGGACCGGTAGCAAATGACCCCGGAGTCCCCGGGCCAAGCCAGACCGTTGAGGAGAGTTTGTATATGGGAAAGAACAAGAAACAGGCCGCACCCGGCGAAGAACGGATGCAGAAGGTGGTTTCGCTCTGCAAGCGCAGAGGCTACGTCTTCCAGTCCAGTGAGATCTACGGCGGTCTGAACAGTTGCTGGGACTACGGTCCGCTGGGTGTTGAACTGAAGAACAACATCAAGCGTCGCTGGTGGAAGGAAATGGTCCACTCCCGGGAAGATGTGGTGGGCCTCGACTCCAGCGTACTGATGCATCCTGATATCTGGAAGGCCTCTGGTCACGTGGACGGATTTACCGATCCTATGGTGGACTGCAAGAAGTGCCGCCGGCGTTTCCGCGACGACGACTTCGAAGGTGAGGTCTGTCCGGTCTGCGGGGGCGAGTTGACCGAGCAGCGGCAGTTCAACCTGATGTTCCGGACGTTCATGGGGCCGCTGGAAGACCAGGGTTCGGTGGTCTTCCTTCGGCCGGAAACCGCCCAGGGGATCTACGTCAATTTCCTCAACGTCCAGACCTCATCGCGCAAGAAGATTCCATTCGGCATCGCCCAGATCGGCAAGGCCTTTCGCAACGAGATCACGCCGGGAAACTTCATCTTCCGCATGCGTGAGTTCGAGCAGATGGAAATGCAGTACTTCATCAAGCCCGATACCGGCCCGGAGTGGCTGGAATACTGGATGGAGAAGCGGATGGCTTGGTACGTGGCCCAGGGCATCAGGAGCGACCGGCTGCACTTCCACGAACATGGGCCCGACGACCTGGCCCACTATGCCCGGGCGGCCTACGACATCGAGTACGATTTCCCCTTTGGCCGCAAGGAGCTGGAAGGGATCCACGACCGGGGCGACTTCGACCTCAGCCGGCATCAGGAGCACTCGGGCAAGAAGCTGACCTACATCGACCCGGCGGCCGACGAGCGGTTCATCCCGCACATCGTGGAGACCTCCGCCGGGGTGGACCGCTCCCTGCTGGTTTGCCTGGTGGACGCCTACGAGGAGGAGGAACTGGAGAAGGACACCCGGGTGGTGCTTCGCCTCTCGCCGCAACTGGCCCCGATCAAGGCAGCCATCTTCCCCCTGGTCAAGCGCGACGGCATGCCGGAAATCGCACGCGGAATACAGGAAGACCTCACCGGGCGCGGCATGCCGGTGTTCTACGACGAGGGCGGGGCCGTGGGGCGGCGCTACCGGCGGCAGGACGAGGCCGGAACGCCCTTCGGCATCACCGTGGATTCGGACACGCTTACCGACCAGACGGTTACCGTTCGCGACCGGGACACCATGGCCCAGGAGCGGGTATCCATCGACACGCTGCATGAGTATCTGGTGCAGCGCATCAATTCCTGGACGCCGGCTGTCACCAACGGCCAGTCAGCTTGAGCAGCAGGTAGCGCAGGGCCGCGGGAATGCAGCTGCGGAACAAGACCCTCTTCAGGCCCAGGTAGGATTGCCGTCCGGACACCAGGTTGCCCAGAACGGTGCGAATTCCCTGGTGTCTGCCGGCCAGGGCCAGCATCTGCTCCGGAAAGCCGCCCCGGAAAAAGCTCTTGACGTATCTGGCGGCCAGGGCCAGTTCCGGACCCAGTTCTCCACGCACCGCCTCCGTGTATCGCTCAGGTTCACCGGCCAGCAGGGCCTCGGCCAGCAGGTCGGCCGAGCGGAGGGCATAGTAGATACCTTCCCCGGTCAGCGGGTCCACCAGTCCGGCGGCATCACCCAGCAGGGCCCATCCGTCGCCCTGGACCATCCCCCGCTGCCAGTGGGCCGCACTGGCCGAGGGCGCCATGGCTCCGCGCAACGGCGGCCGGCCGGCCCAGCCTCTCCGTTCCAGGTGCGTGCGGAGGAGTTCCCTGGCCTGTGCCGCGCCGTGCGGGTCAAAGGGCAGCGAGATCCCTACGGTGGAGAACCCATCGCCGGGAAACTCCCAGATATACCCGGGCGGATCGTCGGTGAAGACCAGGTGCAGGCCGTCTGCCCGGGGGGGCGGGCCGGAGAAGACATGGACCATGCCCAGGGCCGGCCGCACGTCGCGCCAGGCATCGGGCCCGGCCACCGCCTGACGGACCGCGCTCAGAGCGCCGTCGGCGCCAATCAACTGCTGCGCTTCGAACCGGCTTCCATCGCGGGTCTCCACCACCCAGGAACCGCGGACCTCCGCACGGCGGGCGCCGCTGAACTTGCTGGTGACCAGTGTCACGCCGGCCTCCATGGCCCGCTCCACCATCAGCCGCTGCATATGTATCCGGGGCATGACCGCAAAGGAGGTATCCAGGTCCATCCGCAACCGGGTGCCCCTCGCGGAGGCCAGGTACAGACTCCGGCCGGCCGGTGCGTGGGGGACTGCGGGCAGCGTCTGACGCATCAGCGCCAGTGCCCGCTGGTTGAGGCCGCCGCCGCACGGTTTCTCCCAGGGGTAGCGGTGATCGAGCAGCACCACCGGCCAGCCGGCCTCGGCCAGCCGGAAAGCCGCCCGGGCTCCTGCCGGGCCGGCGCCCACCACCACCGCCCGGACAGTCTGCTGTTTGCCGGTTTCCTTGCGATTCAGATTGGCATGGTGGTCGGTCATGGCGGCCAATTATAGACTATTTGACGCGCGAGTGAACCAGGATCGGCCATCCGGTCCTCACGAAGTCCGTGATTCAAACTGGACGGGAATCAGCTGGTCTGCAACTGCCAAAGCCGGCAGATGATGTTCCCTCAGCGGAGCATAAGAGAAAATGGGTCCTCCCATTTTCAGCGAAGTCGAGGGAGCATCATCTGCCGGAAATGACAGAGGGAGACGGTGTTGAGGTATACTCTCTGATCGTTTCCAGGGCTCCGCCGCGGAGCAGGGCAGGGGTGGGAGAGCAGATGAACCGGTCGCCGTTCGCCAGGCTGAAAAAATACTATCCGGCCTACCGCAAGAGTATTCTCAGTGGTCTTGTCTTCGTGGTCCTGACCAGCGCGCTCTACCCCACGGTTCCGCTGATCATCAAATACGCCGTGGATGCACTGGGCGAGGGGGGGATGCACCCGTTCCCCTTCGACCTGCTGATCGATTTCATCGGCGCCGCCGGTTCCCTGTCCCGTGTCCTGGCCATCTATGCTGCGGCCATCGTGGCCGTCACCCTGGTCCAGGGGGTGTTCCGCTTCCTGATGCGCTACACCATCACCGGGGCTTCCCGGCGGTTCGAACGCGACCTGCGCAACGAGATTTTCGCCCACCTGCAGCGGCTCCCCGCCGCCTGGTACCAGACGGCGAAGACCGGCGACCTGATGGCCCGGATGACCAACGATATCAATGCCGTGCGGATGCTGATGGGGCCGGGGTACATGTATCTCACCAGCACCCTGGTGACCTTTGTCATCGCCGTCTCGTTCATGATCACGGTGAGCCCGCAACTCACCCTCTACACCTTTGTCCCGCTGATCCTCATCGCGGTGACTACCCGGATTCTGAGCCGGGAAATTCACCGCCGCTCGGAACGTGTGCAGCGGCATTTCTCCATGGTCAGCGAGCGGGTTCAGGAAAATCTCTCCGGGATACGCGTGGTGAAATCATACTGCCGGGAGGATTCGGAGATCGAACGGTTTCGCGATCTGATCCGCCGCAATATGGATGTGAACATGTCCCTGGCCAGGATCCAGAGTCTGTTCATGCCGCTGCTATTCTCGCTGGTGGTGGGGTCGCACCTGGTGGTGCTCTGGGACGGGGGCCGACGGATTCTGGCCGGGTCGCTGGGCTATGGCGACTTCATCGCTTTCAACGTAATCCTCGGTATCCTGGTCTGGCCCATGGTATCGCTGGGCTGGGTGGTCAGCCTGCACCAGCAGGGCAAGGCCTCCATGGAACGGATCAACGCCATCCTGGAGAGCGAACCCCAGGCCAGCGGGGGAGAGGGGGCGGTCCGGCCCCCGGATGCCCCGCTGCGGGGGGAGATCGAGTTCCGTGGGCTCAACTTCGCATACAACGGGAAAGCGGTGCTGCAGGGCATTGATCTCCGCATACCGGCGGGGAGCACGGTGGGGGTGGTGGGGCCGGTGGGCAGCGGCAAGAGCACCCTGGCCAACCTGATCCCCCGGATGTTTGAAGCGCCGGAGGGCACGCTGCTGCTGGACGGCCGCCCGCTGGCCGAGTACCCGCTGGCCGCCCTGCGCGGAGCCGTGGGGCACGTGCCCCAGGATTCCTTCCTCTTCTCCGACACCATTCGGGCCAACATCGCTTATGGTGCACCGGAGAGCAGCTTCGAGGCGGTGAAGCGGGCGGCGGAGATCTCGCAAATATCGGCGGACGTTGAAGGGTTCCCCGAAGGCTATGACACATTGGTGGGCGAGCGGGGAGTGATGCTTTCGGGCGGCCAGAAACAGCGGGTGGCGGTGGCCCGGGCGGTGCTGCTAGACCCCTCGGTCCTGATTCTCGACGATGCCCTTTCCGCGGTGGATACCTATACCGAGGAGCAGATCCTGCAGCAACTGCGGGGCTTCATGAAGGGGCGTACCACGCTGATCATCGCCCAGCGGCTTTCGACCATCAAGGACGCGGACCGGATCGTGGTCCTGGTGGACGGCGGGATCGAGGAGAGCGGGTCACACGATCAGCTGATGGAACGGGGCGGGATCTACGCGGAGATGTATCGCCTGCAGCTGCTGCAGGCTGAACTAGACCACAGCGATTGAGGGACGGCATGTCGGACGCGGCGCAGCGCTATCACGAAGAGGAAACCCTGGGCAAGGCCTTTGACGGCCGGCTGATGAAGCGTTTGCTGGTCTACCTGCGGCCCAGCCTCCGCCTGGTGCTGATCACGGTGGCCCTGCAGTTTCTGCTGACCTGGTTCGAGCTGCTCACCATCGATCTCGGGAGGCAGGCCATCGACGACTGCGTGGCCCTGGGCAACCTCCGGGCCCTCAACCGCATCGCGCTATTGTACGCCCTGCTGCTGGTCCTCTCCTTCTTTGCCCGCTATGCCTTCATCTATCTCACCAGTCTCACCGGGCAGCGGGTAATCCTCACCATGCGGCTGGAAGTCTTCTCCCGGCTGCAGAAGTTCTCGCCGGCATTTTTTGACCACAACCCGGTGGGCCGGCTGATGACCCGGGTGACCAACGACGTGCAGGTGCTCAATGAGATGTTCACCTCGGGGCTGGTCGTGGCGGTGAGCGACATCACGCTGATCATCGGCATCATGGGCTACCTGCTCTACCGCAACTGGCAGTTGGCCCTGATCACCTTCTCCATCCTGCCCATTCTTTTCTACATCTCCTTCCTCTTCAAGCGGAAGGTACGCGACGCCTACCGCATGATCCGGATTCGTCTGGCCCGGATCAATGCCTACGTGCAGGAAAATCTTTCCGGCATCCGGGTGGTCCAGCTCTTCCGCCGGGAGCGGCGCAACCGGGAGCACTTTGAACGGATCAACCAGAAACACACCGATTCCAACCTGAAATCGGTGCTCTACTACTCGGTCTTTTTTCCATCCATCGAAGTGGTGAACTCACTGGCCATCGCCCTGATCGTCTGGTTCGGAGGCCTGGAGACCATTGCCGGCCACTTCACCTTTGGTGAGTTGTTCGCCTTCTTGCTGGCGGCGAACAAATTCTTCCGGCCAATCCGGGATCTCAGCGAAAAATACAACATCATGCAGACGGCCATGGCCTCCTCGGAGCGGATCTTCAACCTCCTCGACACCCGGGAGCAGATCGTGGAGCCATCGTCCCCCGAAACGCTGTTCGAATTCCGCGACGCCATTCGTTTCGAATCGGTCGACTTCCAGTACAAGTCCGGCCAGCCGGTGCTCACCGATGTTTCACTGGAGGTGCGAAGGGGCCAGCGCGTGGCGGTGGTGGGGGCCACCGGGGCCGGGAAGACCACCCTGATCAGCCTGCTGGCCAGGTTCTACGACGTGCAGTCCGGACGGATCACCATCGATGGCGTGGATGTGCGCCGGATGAAGCTGAGCCAGCTACGCCGCCTGGTGGGCGTGGTCCAGCAGGATGTGTTTCTCTTTGCCGGGGACGTGGGGTCGAACATCAGCCTGTGGGACGAGAGTATCGGGCAGGAAGCCCTGGTCCAGGCGGCGGAGAGCGTGGGGATCCACGAGTTCATCTCCGGGCTGCCCGGCGCATACGGGGCAGAAGTGGCCGAACGCGGCGCCTCGTTTTCCACCGGTCAACGGCAGCTGCTCTCATTTGCCAGGGCCCTGGCCTACGATCCCCAGATCCTGGTGCTGGACGAAGCCACTTCCAGCGTTGACACGGAAACGGAACTCAGGATCCAGAGAGCCCTGGAGGTTCTGCTGCGGGGCCGCACTTCGATCATCATTGCCCACCGGATCTCCACCATCCAGAATGCGGACCGGATCATCGTCATGCATCATGGCCGGGTGAAGGAGGTGGGGGATCACGTCTCCCTGCTGGAACAAAGAGGAATCTACTTCAGGTTGCACCAGCTGCAGTATCACCAGGCCGGCCTGCTGGCCCGCCGGGCCTGAATTCTGCAGACCTGTCCTGCCGTGGCACGGACGGGACGGAAGAGCGGGATGGAGGCTGGCGGAAGCCGGGAGTGGATCAGCCCATGGGCCACAGCTCGTCGGAGGCCTGCTCCGGCGTCGTACTCTGCTCGTGGATCGGCCCGGGTGGGCGGTCCTGGCCGATGGTGAGTTCCGGCGGCTGGTCCAGGCCGTCCAGGCGGGACAGGGTGTCCTGCAGCAGAGCCCTGGTTTCGCCGATTGCCTGCTCTCTTTCTTCCAGGCGGGCAACCAGGCGCGGAATTCCCTGCCTGGCTTCTTCCAGTTCCGAGCGCAGGCGTTCGGTCTCTTTCCTGGACTCGTCCATTTCCGATTGCAGGCGGTTGAACGCATCCCGCACCTCGCCCAATTCACCGGCGTGAGCCATTTTCAATTTGTCTGTTTCCTGGGAGTGGACCCGGAGGATTCCGGTGAGTTCGCGATTTGATTCGGCCTTGAGTTCCTCGATTTTCCTGGCGTGCGCTTCTTCCCGCGAGGCCTGGAACTCTCGCTGGGCTTCTCTCTCCTGTTCGAAGCTGGCGGCCAGCCCGTTCTTTTCGGAAATGAAACTCTCATGTTCCTGCTGGCGAAGCTTGATGATTTCCCGCAGGCCTTCGCACTCGCTCCTCGAGGCCTCGATCTTGTTTTCCAGGTCGCCCACAGCCTGCGCCGATGCTGCCTCATGATCCGCCTTTTCCCGTTTCAGCGTTTCCATCAGGTAGCGGTAGTCCCTGACCGATTCTTCCAGTTTGATCAATTCCTCGCTGGACTCCATCAGCTTTTCCTGGAGCATCTTGATGGTGTCGTCGGAATGGCGTTGGGAAGCTTCGGCTGTTCCCAGGCGCCTGACCAGTTCGTCCCGTTCCCCGGTCAGTGCCTCAACGATCCGTCGGTTGGATTCCACTTCATCGTGCAGGGAACCCAGCCGGCCCAGGGCCTGGTCCCGTTCGTGGGTCAGTGTTTCCGTTGCCTGCCGGGCGCTCTCCAGTTCGGCCCGGATGGAGCCAAGCTGTTCGCGAGCTTCGTGAAGCTGTTCCTCCCGTTCCAGGAGGTCCCGTTCACGCTGATCCAGACGTTCCGAAATCTCGTTTGCCTCGTGGAGGCTCCCGTTTTTCTCCCGAAGTTCCCGTTCCCGCTGATCCAGAAGACCGGAAAGTTCGCCAAGGCGGCCTTCTCCCAGTTCCAGTTGCTCCCGCAACTCGGAGGCCTCCTTTTCCAGGATGGGGAGCAGGGCGGATTTCTCGGCGGCTTCGGTTCGCGCCTGCCGGATCTGATTCCGTGAGTCGGTCAATTGTCGTTGAAGTTCGTCGACCCGTGACTGCAGCCGGTTGGCAGCCGCCCGCAGGTTCTCTTCCTCGTGGCCCTGCTCGACCTTGCGACGTTCGGTCAGACGGAGTTTGCGCAGTTCTTCATCACGCAGGGCCAGCAGGCGCTGGCAATCGCGAAGCTCCTTGCGGGTCAGGAAGTAGCGCTCCTTGAGATCGCGCTTGCGGTCACCAGTATCCTGTTCGGCTATCCAGGGCGGATTGAAATCCGGCTGGAGTTCCTCGTCCGGATTTTCCAGCATTTCTTCGTTTGCAGTCGACTGACTGTTTTCCATCACGCTTTCCCCCACAGGCCGGCACAACCGTTTCCTCCCGGCTGGCCGGACGCTTTCACACACCTTCACTATCGGCCTTCAGCCAACTTCTCTTGATCGGAAAAACAGGGGAAAACCAGATTTTTGCAAACTGAACCCGGAGAGAGCGGCTGTGATCGAACCAGTGGAGAGCGGTTCAGACGCGGATTTCGTCGTCTCCGGGGCCGGTGAGCTGGTCGCCGGACAGCCCCTCCAGCACCGGGGCCACCTCCCGGGAGAGGAATCGCTCCACCTGCTCGGGGGCCCGGCCCACGAACTTCAGCGGGTCGGAGAGGGTGGGGAACTTGTGACGCAGGGGACTGAAAACCGTGTCCGAGGCCAGGCGTTCCAGGAGGTCGTTGCGGTTACTTTCACCGGCCTGCAGGCGGCGGTGAACCTCCATGGAGTGGACGCGGATCTGCTCGTGGCCCGCCTGGCGGTCACCGCCGGCGGCCACAAGCTGCATCAGGATCTGTTCGGTGGCCAGGAAGGGCAGTTCCTGCTCCAGGCGGCGGCGGATCACCTTCTCGTTGACTTGCAACCCCGGAACCATGCTGCCGTAGAGCAGCAACAGGGCATCGGCGGCCAGGAAGGCCTCGGGGATGCAGATCCGGCGGTTGGCCGAGTCGTCAAGTGTACGCTCCAGCCACTGGGTGGCGGCGGTGAGCTGGGGGTTGACCGCGGCGGTGATCAGCAGCCTGGCCAGCGAGCTGATCCGCTCGGCTCGCATCGGGTTGCGCTTGTACGCCATGGCCGAAGAGCCAACCTGTTTCGAACCAAACGGTTCGAGAACCTCCCCCAAATGTTGCAGAAGGCGCATGTCGTGGGAAAACTTCGAAGCCGACTGGGCCACGGCGGAGAGAGCGCCGAGCACCCGGCTGTCCTGCTTCCGAGGATATGTCTGACCGGTGACCGCAAAACAGCCGTTGCGGTCAAAACCCATCTTTTCCGCCACCAACTCCTCGAGGCGCTCCACCTGCTGGTGGTCGCCGTCGAACAGGGCGAGGAAACTGGCCTGGGTGCCGGTGGTGCCCTTTACGCCACGGAGCTTGAGGGTGGTGAGGGAAAAACGGACCTCTTCCAGGTCGAGCAACAGGTCCTGCAGCCAGAGGCAGGCCCGTTTGCCCACGGTTGTGGGCTGGGCCGGTTGGAAATGGGTGAAGCCGAGGGTGGGGATGCGGGCCGTACGAGCCGCGAAATCGCGGAGTGCGGCAATCACCGGGACCAGACGCTTCTCCACCAGGCGCAGACCTTCATGCAGCTGGATGGCCTCGGTGTTGTCGCCAACAAAGGCGCTGGTGGCCCCGAGGTGCAGGATGCCTCCCGCGCCCGGGCACTGGCCGGCCCAGGTCTTCAACTGGGCCATTACATCGTGGCGCAGCTCCTTTTCCAGTTCAGCGGCCCTGACCGGGTCGAGGTTCTCGATGCCGGCCCGAAGTTCGGCCACCTGCTCGGCGGTGACGGAAAGGCCCAGCTCATGCTGTGCCTCGGCCAGGGCGAGCCAAAGCCGGCGCCAGGTGCTGAATTTGAAGTGCGGGGAGAAGATCCGGCTCATCTCTTTCGAGCAGTAGCGCTCCACCAGCGGATTGCGATAGGCCGTGCTGTATGCCGTCTCCTCACTCATCTTTCCGCGCCTCCTCCCCGGCAGCCTTGCGGCCGTACCACTTTTGAAACAGTCTTTTCAACGGTCCGCCATCGTTCCGGGCCAGCGTTCTCAGGTCCTCGAATTCCGGGGCCTCGTTGAGCACCTCGCCACCGGGGCCCAGGCCCCGTTTGACGGAAAACCGGCGGCCGTCTCGCTGGACGGTGACCGTATCACGTTCCAGTTCGGCCCGCTGGACCGAGCGGACGCGAACCCCGAGGCTGGTGGTCTGCCGGAAGATGAAGTCGATGAATTGATCCTGGTCGGAATCCCGGCAGAGCAGGGTGAGACGGACACCGGGGCGATTCTTCTTCATCTGCACCGGGGTGTAGTGAACGTCCAGGGCGCCGAGGCGCAGCCCCTCTTCCAGGACGTGGCCCAGCAGTTCGCCGGTCATGTCGTCGATCTCGGACTCCAGCACCGATATGGATTTCATCCGCCAGTAGTGAGTGTCATTCATCAGATGGCTCCGGAAGGAATCGGGGTACGACCCGGAAACAGGAAATCATAGCCCAAGGGCGGGATGGCCGCAAGAAGGTCCTTGATGAACCCGCTTCCACTGAGGAACTGAGGCGGAAAAAAGGTATTTGGAGGGTGAGCACTTTATTTCACACTCTTTGCACTATTTTTCCGATTTCTCTAAAAATATTCTCGCTCATTTGGCTGCCGTTGGGCGGCTCTTTGTAAGCTTATGTTTCACATGTATTTAGAGGGCATGGTGCGGGGCGATCGATTTTTATGAACATGGTATGGAATTTGCTTTTATTGTGGGTGACTTCCGCCGAGTCATGTCGGCGGGGCTTTCTGGGAAAGTAGTTGCAGCCCAGGTGAACAGTCCAGCAGTACCCCCGCACGCGGAGCAAAGCGGTACGCTCACCGGCCTTGAGCCCTGTTCCATATCTTGGCAAGCAGTTATCCCCGGGCATGCAGGTTTCTTCGAGAGATCTGCAAACAGTTTCTATACTTCGGATACAACGATCGCGGCTGAAAGTGCGATTTGGTATCTCTCTTGTCTCTCTCTATTTGTTGTTTTTGTTTCTTTCAACACTCCGACCGCGGGTCAGGAAAAGGAGGTTGAGCAATACGCAGAGTGAGAAGCGGCGCTGGTTCAGCATCGGAACACCGTTTTTCACCATGCTCGCGGCGTTTGGTTATCGTTCCAACGTTGTTCCTGTTCCGTACTACGTTTCACTTTTCAAGGAGTAAACAATGAGTAAGGTTTTTGCTTGTCTTTGCGCGCTGATGCTGTTGGTTTCTGTTAGCGCCTCTGCCGCTGTCACTACCTGTTACCCGGCGGCTGCTGATTACAACACCGGATCCACCGACGGGGCCGTCTTCACCCAGACCAGCGCGGTCAACGGCTACAACACCGAGGACGGTTACATCAAGTTCGACATCACTGCCGTTCCTGATGAGGACATCCTCAGCATCGATTTCAACTTTTACGTCAATACCGCCAACTGGCCCTACTGGAGTGCCACGCCGATCACCAATGACCCGCTGGTCACCGATGCGGCTACCATGAATGCTGACATCGTTGCTGAAGCGTCCACCGGGTACTACAACTACCAGAACGAGGCCAGCAGCTATGCTCCCGGCTGGAAGACCCTGACCCTCGGCGGCACGGCCAATGACGACCTGGCGGCCAGCCTGGTCAACGACTGGTTTGCCGTCGGCGTCGCCACTCGCGACAGCAGCAGCTCTTACTACATCAACATCGACGGCTGGGCCGAGACCAACGTGCCCTACATCGTTGTGACTTCCGGTGCACCGGCGGTAAACGAGGCCTGCTTTGTCGCGGACAGCCAGGCTACTTACGGTATCGCCAGCTACACGGCCGCTATCACCGGTGGTTTTGCGCTGGGCAGCATCGACTGGGACGGCATGGTCACCGAGCTGTATGCCGGCACCTGGGGTTCCGAGCTGACCGTTGACATCTCCGGCCCCCTGGGCTCTGCCACAATCGTCCTCGGCAGCGGCTACAGCTACACCGGCCCCGTCAACTTCACCGGTTCCGACGCTACCTTCGCCGGCCTCGACCCGGTCGGTGTCTGGACCTTTGATTTCTACGAAACCTACGATGACGGCGGCGACGGCCTGCCCGATGCCAACTGGAACGACATCTGCTTCAATTTCGCCGCGCCCGATCCCTGCAGCGGCCCCAATGATTGCGCCAGCGTCGAGCTGATCGGTGCGGGTATCACCTCCGGCGACACCACCGACTGCGACGACACCTTCCCCAGCTGCAACCTGTGGGGTTGGAGCCTGCTCGGCAGCGACCATGTCTACGCCATCGACATCCCCTGTCCCGGAACCGAGATCTGTGTGACCTACACTCCGTCTGGCACCCAGGACGGTGCGATCTACGTGACCAACGACTGCATTGACGGCCCGGTCACCGGCGCCGTTGCCGGCGCCGACAACACCCTGGATGGGGAAGTGGAAGCCTTCTGTTACACTACCAGCACCTCTGACGCCGCCACCATGTATATCCACGTGGACACTTACGGCGCCGGTTCCGCTGGAGCCTACGACCTCGAAGTGGTTGTCAACAGCCCGATTACCAACGACACCTGTGACGTTGCGATGGACGTGACCGGCGGCGGTCTCTTCAGCGGCACCACCGTTTGTGCGGTCAACGACTACAACGGTGCCGGCTGCGGCTTCAGCTGGAGCTCTGCGGCCCCGGATGTGGCCTATGCGATCACCGTTGCCGATGGTGACACTGTTGACGTGGCGATGATTCCTCTCGATGGCCAGGACCCGATCCTCTACATGGTGGGTGACTGCGCTGACCCGGCCGGAACGTGCGTGGCCGGTGCCGATGTCGGCCTCGGCGGCGACCCCGAGTATATTACCGCCACTTTCGACTGTGCCGGCACCTACTACATCATCGCTGACGGCTGGTCCTCTGCGGAAGGCGCCTTCGACCTCGACGTGGTCGTCACTCCCGCCGTTCCGGTTGACACCTTCGACGTTGGCATCCTCTGCACCGACCAGGTGCTGACCCTGCCCACGATGACCAAGATCCGCGTCGGCGTGACCAACACCTCCGCTGCGATCCGCCAGTTCTGTGGTAACGTGGGCGTGACCCTCTGCAACGGCTCTCACATCAGCAACATCCGCGCCGGCAACATGGTTATCAACGGCGGCGAAAGCCAGAATATCGCCTGGGGCCAGAACATTCCGGCCAACCCCAGAACCTGTGACTGCACCCTGGTCTTCGACGTGGAAGCCACCGACTGCACCCCGTGCGATGTGGCAGGCGCTGCGCCGGCCGGTTGGACTGAGACCGCCACTTGCGGTATCACCACCGTCTGTCCGTAACTGCAGACCCCAACCCGCGGGCGGCCCGGCCGCCCGCGGCCTTTTGACCTACCGAAAGCCCCGCGGACATCCTGTTCGCGGGGCTTTTTTATGGCCCAGGGAAATCCCGGAACCTTGATGTGACTGACAGATAAAAGAGAAACCGGTGACAGTTGCCTGTCTTCCACGTAATTGAATTTCAGGTGCTTACAAAGACCGGTGGCCGTCACCCTTCTGAGCCGGGTAACCGTCCCGAAACCAGTCGTGAATGTCGCGGGTGTGATTATCCGGATCAGCGACCTGTCGGAGAGTGCCGCCGTTGTGTGAAGAAAACCGGACGGGTATCCGTGGCCGGGTGAGGACTGTCTGGTCCAGGAAATGGTCTTGATGGTAACCATCATCACGCCGGTTCATGGCCGCCTGGTCCGGAACACGGAGGGCCCCGTAGGTTTTCGAACTTACAACGGCGTGCACTTGAAGACCGGGAGCGAAGCTGGATGATCACACCCGCGATGATGTCACTTGATGAGCTGAAGATAAGGCGATCAGGGTTCAGGCATGAAAAACCCCGGGGCCGGTTGACTTGGCCCCGGGGTGTGGTGGTCGATTCGTTGTCCGGCTCAGCCTAACCCTTCTTGCCCCGTGAGGGCCGGGAGGGAGCCGGGGGCCGTGAGGGTGCTTTGCCGCCGCCGCTCGGTGCCGGCGGACGGCTCACGGACCCGGAAGATTTCCTTGGTGCCGGCGGCCGGCTGGTGCTTCCTTGCGGAGGCCGGGCCGGGGACCGCTGGGGCGGAGGCGCGCTCCTGGTGCTCGGCGGCCGGGTTCCCGATGGCGGCGAAGCCGGTCGGGACTGGGGCCCGGTGGCCCGGGGTGGAATCGAGGATGTGCTCCTGCTGGTGCCCGGGCTCGATGAACTTCCACTGGGACGGTTCACCCCGTTGTAGATCTGTTTCGAGTAGGACTTCTGCCTGGTGGCCCGGGGCGGCACCGAGGTGCTGCCGTAGCGGGTCCTGGTCCGCGGAGCGGGGTCGCTCCCCGAGTAGCCTGAACTGGTGGCGGACGGGCGGGTCACCACACCGGCCGCTCCGCCGTTGTGTGGCGACTGATACGAGTTGGTGTAGGGAGTTCCGCCGCCGGTCACCGCGTAGCGGCGTCCGGTGGTGGTGAGTGCGCTGGACGGTACGTTGGTCTTTTCCGGAGTTCCGCCGCTGTATCCGGGGGATGTGAAGAGCTTGTTCAGGGCCTGCCCCGGGGTCCCGGCGTCCTTTTTGGACACGGCCAGCGGGCTGGTGAGCAGCTTCATCGGCCGGCGGCTGGCCACGTCGTCGTAACCGATCTGGTTGCCCGAGCGGCCGGCGGAGGAAAGAGCGTCCGGTTTGGCAAAGGTCCAGGAGTTGGCGTCGATGTTGCGCAGGGTCCCCTCCGGGGTGTTCACGGTTAGCGGACGGTTCTCCCGGAAGGCCAGGCCCTGGTTTCCGCTCTGGTCATAGGTCACCGTGGCGGCGCGGTTGTCATAGTCGAGGGGCGCCCAGCCCACGTAGTCGTTGCCCACGCCCCATTTGACCCAGCCTCCGGACCACTGATTGCCCGGGATCCAGCCCCAGCCGTAGCCGGGAATCCAGTTCCAGCGGCCGTAGTGGTAGCAGGCCCAGCCCCACGGCTCCCAGGAATTCCAGTAGTAGCCCCAGGGATACCAGCTCCAGTAGCCGTAGCAGTAGGGGGACCAGCCATAGCCCACGTAGGGGCGCCAGCAGTAGCTGTCGTAGGTGGAAACGTAGAACCAGTTGCCGTAATTGGTGAGATCGTAGGTATAGGGGGCGATGGAACCGTCCACATAGGATTCACTGTAGTTGGCGCTGTGGACCTGGTCGCGCTCGTCGCTCCAGTAGCCGAAATCGTCAAGCTCGGTGGTGTTGAAAGTGTATGGCTCTTCCGGCGGGTATCCGGTGCCCACCACGGTGCGCTGGCCGGCCCGGACCAGCACCGAACTGTTCAGCGCCACCACTTCGGTCAGGCCGCGGTAGACCGACACCACGGTGGATCCGTCGGTGTCGATGTCGATACGGGTGAGCCCGTCCTCGAGTATAAAGGCCGAGGCGGCCGGCGTGTCCACCTGCAGCGACTTGGCCGCGGAGTCGAAGGACCCCCCGTTGAGAATGGTCGAGCCCGACCAGAGGCGAAGCACGGTGATGTCGTTCTCAGCATCACCCGGCACACCGAGCGCTTCGGTGTCCAGCTTGGTGGAATAGTCCATTCGCAGGAGCATACCGTCAGCCAGCTGGAGTTCCGCCCGGCCGTCGGGGCCGGTCCACAGGCGGTCACCGGGGATCACCGGCATGTTGATCAGGGCATCTTCACTGCGGATTTCACTGGCCCGCTGGATGGTGACCTGGCCCTCCACGTGGGACGTGCGGACAAAATGAGCTCCCCACTGATCCTGGGCAAGGGCCGGCATACTGAGTGCCAGCATGAAGATGGTCGTTACGATAACGGCGGTCCGCAGCCAGGGAGAGCGGCCGGCCGAGTTCACCGGAATGCCCTGTGCATCGTGGCATTTCATTGTGGCCTCCTCGCGGATGATGATCAGCCCACTACATTGGTGCGCTGTTATATTTGAAACTGTTACACTCCGAGTATACGTCTTCTGCAATTCCGATGCCACCATCCACTGTCTGCTAAACGCTGCACTTGCAGGTTTTTCTGGAGACAAAATAATTTAAAAGTCGGGGACCGTACCCCACACGCACAGTATACCGTAAAGAGTGTTCACTTTGGGGGACAAATGCCGCCTCGATGCATCCACGGCCCGGCTGCCCATCGTTGTGCGGAAGTGTTCGGGTCCGGCCCGCAAATTCTTGACAGGGTAGAAACAGCTGTGGTAGGGGTCACAGTCGTCATCATCCTGTCTGCCGCCGTTATGGCGCGGGCCAGAAGGGAGATCCGTGGTGAATATCGTTTTCATGGGGACCCCAGATTTCGCCGTCTCCACATTCCAGGCGCTGCTGGGATCGGATCACCGGGTCCAGGCGGTATTCTGTCAGCCGGACCGGCCCGCGGGCCGTCGGCGGAAGATCTCCTTCGGGCCGGTGAAGCGCCTGGCGGTGGAGGCCGGCCTGACGGTTCACCAGCCGCTCCGGCTGCGCCGCAACGAAGAGGCCCGGGACTGTCTGGCCGCGCTCGAGCCCGATGCGGTGGTGGTGGTGGCCTACGGCCTGATCCTGCCGCCTGAAGTTCTGGCCATTCCCCGGCTGGGCTGCATCAATGTCCATGCGTCCCTGCTGCCACGCTATCGCGGCGCCGCCCCCATCCAGCACGCCCTGCTCCACGGCGAACCGGAAAGCGGCGTGACCACCATGCTGATTGACAGGGGCCTGGACACCGGGGCCATCCTGCTCCAGAGGCGGATACCGCTCGGTCCCCGGATGACGGCCCCGCTACTCTCCGAAACCCTGGCCGCCCTTGGCGCCGATCTGCTCCTCGAGACGCTCTCCGGTCTAAAGGGCGGGGCCATCGAGCCGCAGCCGCAGGATGACCAGTTGGCCACCCTGGCCCCCCTGCTGCGCAAGGAGGATGGGCTGATCCGCTGGGAGCGCAGCGCCCTGGAGGTGGACCGGCAGGTGCGGGCGCTGAACCCCTGGCCCGGAACCTATACCTTCTGCGGCGATGCGAGACTGAGGGTGCTGTCCGCCCGGCCGCTGGACCAGCCGGAAGCCCTGGCCCGGGCAAACCAGGCCGGAACTGCGCCGGGGCAGGTGCTGGGCCGGCACCGGCAGGCGTTCCTGGTCGCCTGCGGGGGCGGTTCGGTGCTCCAGGTGCTCACTGCCCAGCCGGCCAACCGCTCGGCCATGGACGGCTGCAGCTGTCTCAACGGCCGCTCGGTGGGCGAAGGCCAGCTGCTTTCCGGCGGCCCCCGGGCGGCCGGCCCGTGAGCGCGAAAGGGCCGCGGCGCAAGGACGGGCAGCCTGACAGCGTCCGGGCCTGCGCGGCCGATATCCTCCAGCGGGTGGAGCAGGGCGGTTTCTCCAATCTCCTGGTGCGCAGTGCCGGAGAGCGGTTCTCCGAGCAATCCGACCGCGCCCTGCTCCGGGAACTGGTGGGCGGAACCCTGCGCTGGCGGGGCCGCCTTGATTTCCTTCTCAACCGCTACAGCCGGCGCGCCCCGGCGTCACTGCAGCCAGAACTGCTGCAGCACCTGCGCCTCGGACTCTACCAGCTGGTTATTCTCGACCGGATCCCCGACTGGGCGGTGGTCAACGAAACGGTGGAAGCGGCGGGCCGCAGCTGCGGGCGGGCGGCCGTTTCCTACGCCAACGGCGTATTGCGGGCCGCGGCTCGGGAGCGCGAGCACTACCCGGACCCCCGCCGCAACCCGTCAAAGCCCGGGCGCTTCATCTCCCACCGATTCTCTCTGCCCCTCTGGCTGGCCCAGCGATGGGTGGAGCGCTTTGGCGCTGCGGATGCGGAGCAACTGGCCGAGGCATCGGCGGCACGACCGCCGGTTACATTTCGGATGCCCCGGATGGCGGGCCGCTCGTGGGCCGGGGAAGACCAGGTCCTGCAGCAGCTCTCCCGGGATGGTGTGGAAACCATCCCGCACCCGCTGTTCCCCGGGGCCTGGCAGGTGACCGCGGGAACGCTGCCCGGCACCCGGGCGTTCGTTGAAGGCCGGGTGCTGGTCCAGGACCCGGCCTCCCAGGTGATCCCCCTGCTCACCGGCCTGCAGCCCGGGGAGTGGGCCCTGGACGGCTGTGCCGCGCCCGGAGCCAAGACCATCCGTCTGGCCGAGCTGACCGGATCCGGGGGACGGGTGGTGGCCGCGGATATCCACCTCGGCCGCCTGGCCCTGGTGGAGGAGAATGCGCGCCGCATGGGCTGCCCGTGGGTGCTGCCGCTGGTCTGCGACCTGTCGGCGCCCCCGGTCCGGGTCCGGCGGTTTCGCACCGTTCTGGTGGATGCCCCCTGCTCGGGCACCGGGACGCTCCGGCGGCACCCCGAAATCCGCTGGCGTCTCGATCCCGGGGCCCCGGCAAAACTGGCCCGGGCCCAGTTGGAGATTCTCCGGGGCAGTGCCCGGCTGGTGGCCGACGGCGGCACCCTGGTCTACTCGGTCTGCTCGCTGGAAGCTGAAGAGGGGCCCATTGTGGTGGAACAGTTCCTGGCCGGCAGTGGCTTCCAGCTGGACCACGCGGCGCCCTGGCTGCCACCGGAACTCGGCGGTCTTTCCCTGCCCGACGGTACGCTGCGCAGCCTGCCCCATCGAGACGGGTGCGACGGGTTTTTTGCCGCCCGAATGGTTCGCCGCGGCTGAGCGGGCTGCCCGTTGGGTAAACCGGTCAGAAAAATGTTATCATTCAAACGGTGGTGATTTTTACCCGGTGTCAGCCATTTTGACGGAGGAATACGGCCATGCCGTCCAGGTCTTTCGGAAGGTGGTGGAACGGGCTTGCCCGGCTCTTCCGCGGTCTGATTGTTGCCGGAGGGCTGGTGGTCATCACCATGCTCAGCGCCTGGCTCACGGTGATCCTGGTGATCCGCGGCCGCGAGGTGCTGACACCGGACCTGGTTGGGCTGGAGACCCGGGAGGCGTTGGCCCTGGTGCAGCAGGAGGGGCTGAATCTCCACATCCTGGAGGTCAAGTCACAATACAGTGAACAGATCCCTGCCGGCAGGGTGTTAAAGCAGATACCCGAGGCCGGCAGCTGGCTGAAAATGACCCGCAAGGTAAAGGTGATTCTCAGCCTGGGACCGCAGCGGATCATCATGCCCGACCTGCAGGAAAACACGGTCCAGCACACCCGGATCATGATCAACCAGAGCGGGTTCAACATGGGTGGCGTGGCCTACACCTGGTCGGAGGGCGTGCCGGAAAACAGGATCGTGGCCCAGGAGCCGGCCGCGGGGCTGGAAGAATACCACGGCCGGCGGGTGAACCTGCTGGTGAGCCGGGGCACCCGGGAATTGACCTGGGTGATGCCGGATCTCATCGGCCTCGACATGGATGATGTGAAGCGTCGTCTGGAAGCCGCCGGATTCCGGCTGGGCTTTGTCAAATACGCCGGGTATGACGGCATTGAGCGGGGACTGATCGTTGACCAGACGCCGCCGGCGGGGCACCCGGTAACCAGAAAGAGAATCATCGAACTGACCGTCACCAGGTAGTTTACGTTCAACCGGCCGGTTCACCGGCCGCTGGCGCGGTTCCCCGGGGAACCCCGCCAGACATCACAGATGGAAGAGCATGATCAAACTGGCACCATCGATTCTTTCCGCGGATTTCTCGCGCCTGGGGGAGCAGGTGCGCCTGGTGGACCAGGCCGGCGCCAAGCTGATCCACGTTGACGTGATGGACGGGCACTTCGTTCCCAACCTGACCCTTGGGCCGGTGATCGTCAAGTGGATCAAGAGCTGGACCGAGCGCCCCTTCGATGTCCACCTGATGATCGAGAACCCGGACCGGTTCATCCCTGATTTCGTCAAGGCCGGAGCCGACTACATCGCGGTGCACGCGGAAACCCTGCCGCATCTCCAGCGAACGTTGGCCCTCATTCGATCACTGGGCGCCGGCGCCGGCGTGGCACTCAACCCGGCCACCCCGCTCAACGTTCTGGAAGAGGTTCTGGACGATATCGATTTCGTGGTACTGATGAGCGTCAATCCCGGGTTTGGCGGTCAATCGTTCATCCCCGCCGCGCTGGACAAGATTTCCCGGTTGCGTGACCTGCTGGATGCCCGGGGGGCTGTGGACCGGGTGCAGATCGAGGTGGACGGCGGCGTGTGCAAGGATAATATCGCCGAGCTGGTGCGGCGCGGCGCCAACTGGCTGGTGGCCGGCAGTGCCGTGTTTGGCGGGCCGGACCCCGCAGCCAATGTCCGTGAACTCCTGGCCCTGGCCCTGGAGGCCTCCCCGGTCCCTGAGACAGACGAATGACGACAATGGAGCGAATTATGAACCGAAACCAATGGAATGCCGGCGGCGGGACGGCGCAGCTCTTCCGCCAGGCAACCCGGGCCGCGGCACTGTTGATCATCCTGGCGGCGGCCCTCACCGGATTCTCCTGCGCCGGGAAAAAATCCCAGGGCAGAATTCTCACCGACCAGCGCCTCTACGAACTGGGCGAGGAGGCGATGGGCAAGAAACGCTATGAGAAGGCGCGGGACTACTTCACCGAACTGACGGCCATCTACCCCGAGAGCGAGCTCTTCTACCGGGCCAAGCTCAAAATAGCCGACAGCTATTTCCTGGTGGACCGCCGTTCCGAATACTACGAAGCCATCGCCCTCTACGAGTCGTTTGTCAGCTATTACCCGCAGAACGACCTGGTCTGTTACGGCAGATACCAGATCGCCAACAGCTATTTCGAACTGATGGATAAGCCTGACCGGGACCAGAAGGCCACCCGCAAGGCCCTGGCCGAGTTCATGCGGGTGATCAATCTCTGTGGGGACACCGAATATGCGGAGAGGGCGCAGGAACAGATCAAGGTCTGCAACGCCAATATCGCCGGGCACGAATACTCGGTAGGGTATTTCTACTACCGCAGCAGGGGGTTCAATGCCGCGGCCGAGCGGTTCAAACGGATTCTCCGTGACCGGCAGTACGAGGATTTTCACGACATGCCCGCCGTGTATTACTATCTTGCCGAGTCGCTCCGGCGTGGCAACAAGATCGAGGAGGCACGGATCTACTTTCAGCAGCTGCTGGAAAAATATCCAGAATGCCGATTTGTTGCTAAAGCCGAGAGCCGTTTGGCCGATATTAACGATATGGACGTAATTCAGAATGGTTGACACTGCTGCGGCAGATTTGCTAAATTGTTAACATAACAGATGTTTCCTATGACAACCAGAATGGAGGCGGATCTCATGGGCATGTGTATCCGTGTACACGGTATTGTTTCCCACTGTCTCAGGGCCGGGCTCACTGTAGCCGCCCTCCTGCTGGTGGCGGGACTCCCTGCAGCGGCCCAGGAGATGGGCGACGCTGAACCTGCTCTGGGTTCAGTCGTGGAACAACATTGGTCACCCTATACGGCGCCGGCTGCAGCCGATCCCGATCAACAGGTCTACATTATTTTACGCGGTGACAACCTCTGGAACCTGGCCGCCAGGTTCTACAGTGATCCTCTGCTCTGGCCCCAGATCTGGGACGCCAACCGCTACATCACTGATGCACACTGGATCTACCCCGGTGATCCACTGGTGA
>JAQAZP010000048.1:0-21614 GCA_032127265.1 Acidobacteriota bacterium | reverse complement strand
TCCCCAATCGCCAATCACCGATCTCTAATGGCGAAAATGGCGGGCGCCGGTAAAGACCATCACCAGTCCAAGATTGTCCACCGCCTCGATCACTTCCTCGTCGCGCACCGATCCCCCCGGCTGAATCACCGCCCGGGCGCCTGCTTCCGCGGCGCAGTCCACGCCGTCACGGAAGGGGAAAAATGCGTCAGACGCCAGCACGCTGCCTTCCAGCGGCTGCTGGGCCTTCATCACCGCCAGTTTCACCGAGTCGACCCGGCTCATCTGGCCCGCTCCGACGCCGAGGGTGCGGTCCGGGGCGGCAAAGAGGACGGCATTGGATTTGACATGCTTCACCACCCGCCAGGCAAAGCGGAGTCCCCGCTCCTCTTCGGCAGTGGGCCTCCGCCGGGTGACGACCCTCCATTCGGGGGGCTCCGAGAACCGGGCGGTGTCCGCATCCTGGGCCAGGAAGCCGCCCTCCACGCCGCGGAAATCGAGGCGGTCCGCGGCTTCCCCGGGGGCCGGGGCCTGGGGGCAGCGGATCAGGCGGAGATTCTTCTTCTTTGTCAGCAGGGCCAGGGCCGCACCGTGAAAGTCCGGGGCGATTACCGCCTCGAGGAAAATCTCTTTCAGCTTTGCCGCCAGGCTGGCGTCCACCGGCCGGTTGAAAGCCACGATGCCGCCGAAGGAGGAAAGCGGGTCACAGGCCAGGGCCCGGAGGTAGGCTTCCAACGGGTCGGCCCCCAGGGCCGCCCCGCAGGGATTGGAGTGTTTGATCACGGCCGCTGCCGGTTCCTCGAATTCCGCCACCACCAGCCGGGCCCCCTCCAGGTCGAGAATGTTGTTGAAGGAGAGCGCCTTTCCGTGCAGCTGCTCGGCATCCGCCAACGGGCTCTGCCCGGCATCGGCCACGCGGTAGAAGGCGGCCCTGAGGTGCGGGTTTTCGCCGTAGCGCATGTCCAGCCGCTTGTCCAGGGTCAGTTCCACCCGCTGGGGAAGTGTATCGGTCTCCGACTCCGCCGGCGGCTGGAGCGCTCCGCCGCTTTGGCCCACACCGCGGAGGTACCCGGCGATGGTCAGGTCGTAGCGGCTGGTGTGCCGGAAGGCCTTCAGCGCCAGACGGTGCCTGGTGGCCATGCTCACCAGCCCGCCGCTGGACGCCAGTTCCTCCAGCAGCGCGGCGTAGTCAGCCGGATCGGTAACCACGGTGACGCGGGGAAAGTTCTTTGCCGCGGCCCGGACCATTGCCGGACCGCCGATGTCGATCTGTTCCAGGGCCCCCTGCACCGGTGTTCCGGGAAGGGCAATGGCCTCGGCAAAGGGGTAGAGGTTCACCGCCACCAGGTCGATGGGCACGATACCCGCCCGGGCCAGTTCATCATCGTGAACACCGCGAAGGGCCAGGATGCCGGCGTGAATTTTCGGGTGGAGCGTCTTCACCCGTCCGCCGATCATCTCCTCCTGGCCGGTCACTTCGGAGACCGCGGTCACCTCGATCCCCGCGGCCCCCAGTTCTCGAGCCGTGCCGCCCGAGGAGATGATCTCCACGCCATGACCGGCGAGACCGGCCGCCAGTTCACGGACACCGCTCTTGTCGTATACGCTGATCAGTGCCCGTGATACGGGCACCATATCCTGGTGATTGTTCGCGTCCTGGTGATTGTTCGCGGTCATCTTCTGGACATCCTCCTCAATTTCCCTGGTCTGTTCAAAATGCCTCAGCCGCGGAAGCTCCTCCGGCCCGTTCCCAGATCCACTGCCAGAGCGTGGAGACCCGGCACGCGGCCCTGGAGACGGAGACCGAGGCGACGCCGAAGGGCGTGGACCGCGCGTCGTAGGCGGCCCATGGATCTGGTCCCCGGGCCTCCCCGGGAACGTGGCTTTCCAGGTCCCGGCAATAGGTGGCCGACAGTTCGAGCCCGGCCCGGATGTATGCGGCTGTGTCTATCCGGTCGGCCAGCAGGTCTCGCCGGGCGGATTCCTCCTGGTCGAGGACAAAGGGGATCAGGTGCAGCATTCGTTCGGTGAACAACTCGAAACCAGGGTGGGACGGTGCCGGGTGTCCGCTACCCGCCGCGGCGTGATACGGGTCGGCGGTGGCGGCGGCCAATGCTCCCACGCGGCCCAGCTGGTGTGCCGTGACGGCGAAGGGCTTCTGCTCCCGGATCATCCGCACGGCGGCTTGGCATTCGGCGGCGATGTATGCGGGGTCCAGCAGGCCCTTCCCCGCCGGGATGGCGGCGCTGGCCCGGTACAGTTCGGTACGGTGGCTGGTCAGCACCATGCGCAGTGACCGGGGCATGGTGCCCAGGGACCTGGCCAGAATGGCCCGCTGGGTGGTGGCCGTCCAGGCGCCGACCGGTGCCGCGTGAACGGCCATAAAAAGCAAAGCGGCCAGCAGCGCCAGGGCGGCGCCGGGTCTCCGGTCAGCTGTTTCGGGTGATTGAACCATCAAAATACACAGGATTCCTGATCTGTCCCAGTGAAGCATGGAAGATATTTCATAGCTTGGGGGTTGTCAATGGAAGGGTCATTTATGGTTGGAAAGGAGCCGGATTTTTTCGTTCTCTTATCGTCTTCCATCCGCAACAGCTCTGAAATTAATCAATTGCTCTATTTGACATCATCTCTTTTCCTATGGTATAGAAATAGCAAATTCTGATACTGGAATTCAAAAACAGGGATGTTGGCGGCGGAAGTTCACAAATCTAGGCCGATTAAGGGAACCCGCTTTTACAATCTGACCAGTTTTTGGTTCCAGGGTGGTTGCAGTCTCGTGCACCCCCACGAGGAAATAAACAGATAATTATAACAATAATAATTGTTTATTCGAAGGGATTGTGCTGCCCCGGGAGTGTTCACGGAGTTACGAAACGTCGGAAACCCCGAATGCTGGCTCAGGATGCTGTGTTCTACCTGTGATCGGGGTGCCGAATACGGAGGCAGGGTTGAAGCCATGAGAATGGTCGGCAAGGTGAAGTGGTTCAACAACAGCAAGGGGTGGGGGTTCATCGAACGGGGCGGAGAATCCGATGTCTTCGTCCACTACTCTTCCATTGAGGAGGAGGGATTTCGGACCCTCAAGGAAGGTGAGGACGTGGAGTTCGAAATCATTGACGGTCCCAAGGGACCCCAGGCGGAGAGTGTGCGCAAGGTCATGGATTGAATCGGTTGGACGGAATAGGCTGATCGTTTAGAATGATCCCTGGCAAAGACCAACACTGGTCTGGCCGGGGATTTTTCGTTTCGGGCGACTTGTTGCGAAAGGGGATGGTGGCCTGATGTCTGCGGGCAAGGTTGATCGATCCGCGCCGGACAATAAACTGCACCTGCTGCTCCAGGGCATCCCGGCGGTTGACGCCCTGCTCGGTCTGCAGGAGATGGGTGCGCTGGAGGCCGAGTTTGGCCGCGAACTTTTGCTGGCCGAACTGCGCGGGTTCCTGACCTCCCTCCGGCGGCAGGCCGCGGCCGGCCGTCTTGATGCGGATGAAATCGAGCGGTTGTGCGCCGGTGCGCCCGGTGAGGTTCGCACCCGTCTGGAACGACGGATGGCCTTCTCCCTCCGCCGGGTGATCAATGCCACCGGAGTGGTGATCCACACCAATCTGGGACGGGCCCCGCTGTCTCCAGCCACGGCCGGCCGGGTGGCAGAACTGGCCGCGGTGTACTGCAACCTCGAGTACGATCTGCGGCAGGGGGTTCGCGGCAGCCGCAACGACCACTTCTGCCGCTTGCTGGCCGAGCTCACCGGAGCCGAGGCCGGAACGGTGGTCAACAATAATGCCGGCGCCGTGCTGCTCGCCCTGAACAGCTTGTCCGAGGGCCGGGAGACCGTGGTGTCACGGGGTGAACTGGTGGAGATCGGCGGGTCGTTTCGTATCCCCGATGTGATGAGCAAGAGCGGGGCCCGGCTGCGCGAAGTGGGAACCACCAACCGCACCCACCTGCACGACTACCAGCGGGCCATCGGTCCGGACACCGGGCTGCTGCTCAAGGTTCACGGCAGCAACTACCGCATCGTCGGTTTCACCCGTGAGGTGCCCCTGGATGAGTTGACCCGGTTGGGCCGGGAACACGGGCTGCCGGTGATGTACGACCTGGGCAGCGGGTCGCTGCTCGACCTGGCCGATTGCGGTATTGCCGGCGAACCCACGGTGTCCGCGGCCTTGTCCGCCGGGGTCGACGTGGTGACCTTCAGCGGCGACAAGCTTCTGGGCGGACCCCAGGCCGGTATCATCGTCGGGAAGAAAGCCGCCATCGAGAAGCTGGACGCCAATCCCCTCAAGCGGGCCCTGCGGGTGGACAAAATGACCATTGCCGCCCTGGAGATGACGTTCCGGGACTATCTCACCGGCCGGGCCGGGGAGGTGGTGCCGGCGGTGCGGATGATCCGCATGGAGCCCGGCGTTATTCGGCGCCGGGCACGGCTCTTCATCCGCCGCCTGAAGTCGGCAGTGGGTGAACGGGCGGGAGAGCTGGAAGTGCTGCCGGGCTCTTCACGGGTGGGCGGCGGCGCGGCGCCGGAGATGGACATCCCCACCTGGCTGGCGGCGGTCCGGCCTAACGGCCAGTCCTCGGCAGCGCTGGAACGACGGCTGCGCCGGCAGGATCCGCCGGTGGTGACCAGGGTGCACGAGGACCGGGTGTTCTTCGATTTCCGAACGGTGCTCCCGGGAGAAGACAAACTGCTGGCCACCATCGTGGCCGGGTCCCTCTAACCGAGGCCCATGGACACGGTCCTCACACTTCTGAGCATTCCGCTGCTCCTCTTTTTTCCCGGTTGGGCGATCCTCTCCGGCAGGACGGGGTGCGCCCTGCGCATGACCGTCGCCGAAAAGGCGCTGTCCCGGGTGCTGGCCAGCTTTCTGGTGACCTCCTTTTGCGGGGTGCTGCTGGCCCAGGCCGGTTTCTTTTCCCTGCTCTCCATTTCCCTCGCGGCTGCGGTGTGCGGCCTGGCGGCGATGTTCGTTGTCCGCCGGGCAGCGCCGGACGCCCCGGCGGAGCCGCAGCGGCGGTTTCATCCGGCCGACCTGTGGCTGCTGGTGCTGGTGGGGGTCTGTCTCTTTGCCTCCACCCACGCCTTTGAGGTGGTCACCGGCGGCGGGGATGCCGGTGTGTACGTCAACAGCGGTGCCCTGATCTCCGACACCGGCGGTTTCGAACTGTCCGATGACCTTTTTGCAGGCCTGAGCACGCGGGAGCGCAATCTCTTCACCCTGGTATTCGAGGGCCACCGACAACCCTTCCGGGGCGTGCGGGGAACGGAGCGCCGGTTGCTCAACCTGATCTACCGGGATCGCGGGGAGCGGTTCCGGGGCATGTTTCTCGATCAGGGGGGTGAGGGCGGCACCAGCCGGCCCCAGTTCCTGCCGCTGCTTCCGGTATGGATGGCCATTCTTCACAGCTGGGGCGGCCTCTGGGGTCTGTTGCGGGTCAATGTCCTCCTCGGGCTCCTCTCTCTCTGCTCGGTCCATTTTGTGGGCACCCGGATCTTTGGCGGCCGGCCGGGGGCGGGAATGGCCCTCTCCGGCCTGCTGGCGGTGAACGTGGCCCAGTTCTGGTTCATCCGTTACCCCTCGGCCGAACTGCTGGTCCAGATGCTCTTTTTCTGCGGGGCTCACCTGGTCATTGCCGGCGGCGCCGAATCCCGTCCGCTGCGGCGGCTCATCATCTGCGGTGGCGGTCTTCTCGGGGCGGCGGCCATGGCCAAGTTCTTCGGGATTTTCCTGCTCCTGCCGCTGGGTCTTGCCTGGTTTTTTTCCTGGGTGCGCGGCGGGGAGGAGGAACGGAGCCGCTGGAAGCTGATTCTCGCCGGGCTGATTCCCGCCGCCCTCTACGGCCTGATCAGCGCCGCCCACTTTTCCAATGCCTACCTGCGGATCCATCTCTTCAACCAGCAGTATTTCAAGTTCTACCTGCCCGCCGCGGGCCTGGTGATCATCGCCCTGCTGGCCCGGAAGTGGATCGGAAGCGGTCTGGCCGTTCTCGACTCCGGCTCGCGCGGGCGGCTGATCCGTCGGGCTGCCGTGGCCCTCTTGTGTACCATGGCGTTCTATGCCTATTTTATCCGGCCGCGGACCATCGAAATTTCCGGAAGCAATAATTTTGTCGAGTTGGGCTGGTATGTGGCTCCACTGGGGCTGCTGCTGGGACTGCTCGGCTTTTCGGCCTTCCTCCTGGGCCGCGGCCGTCTCAGCGGAGCGGCCCTGCTGCCCTTCTTCCCCTGGGTTGCCTTCCTGGTCAGCCTGGTGGTGATGAGCGGCACCGCCGACATGCCGCTGCACATTTTCTCCATCCGGCGGATGGTTCCGGTGACCATCCCGGCCTTCCTCCTGTTCAGCCTGGTTCCCCTGCGCTGGCTCTGGGGCCGCTTCAGACCGCTGGGCCCGATGGTGGCGCTGATCCTGGCCATGGGAATGGCGCTGCTTCCCCTGCGCAGCGGGGCCTGGAAAACATTCACCCACGAGGAGCTGGATGGAACGGTGGGCCAGCTCCAGAACATGGCCGATGAGTTCGATCCGCGGGACGTGCTGGTCTTCGACAACGCCGATGAGCTGGCCCTGCCGCTTCGGGTGATCTGCGGGCACCGGCAGACCCTGGTCTACTACGGCAACGGCATCCAGGCCCACAACCAGCTGACCAGGTTCCTGCAGAAGCCACCCGCCGGCGACCAGGGCCGCAAACGGTTTCTGACCACCCAGCCTACGCTCTTTGGCCGCTCGCCGGAAAGGACCTTTGTCCTTTCATGGCCCAAGCTGGAAATGACCGGTTCCCGGATTCCGTCGGAAGCCTCTCGTGAACAGCACCTGGTCAATCTCTTCTCCTTTCCCGACCCCAAGGTGTGGAAATACCGCACGTCCCGCATTGATGTGGGGGGGGCCGACTTCCCCTTTGTCGACGGTTTCCACGCCGCGGCCACTCATCACCGCCGTGTCCGGCACACCTTCCAGCGCGTCGGCTCGCGGTCGGTGATCGCCCTGCCCGAAGGTACGGTGAAGGTCGGGCTGTTGATGGCACGGCTGGAGGACGGGCCGGCCTCGGTGTCCGTCTTTCACGAGGGGGCGGAGATCGATACGTTCACCCCGGCCCGCGAGTTCGCCACCCGTTCGGTCAAGGTTTCCCGGGACGACGGGTTGCGCACACCGGGTGAACTGGTGCTTTCAGCGGACCCGGCGGCAGAGTCCGACAGCCAGGCGCTGTCCACCGCCGGGGTGGCCGAGGCTCTGTTGATGGGCCGCTATGGAAATCGTCGGATACAGGCTGGTGACGAATCGGCGGATTGGCTGGAGGGGTGGGGACCGGTGGAGACGCGGGACGAGGTGGAGGAGTTTACCGTCCGCTGGACCGGTCCCCTGGCGCGGATCCGGGCCCCGGGGCCGGCCACCTTGCTGCGGTTGAATCTTTCCAACGGCTCCCGGCCGCGAAGCCTGCCGCCGGCCAGGGTGAGCCTGCGGCTCAACGGGCGCCGGGTTGGCGGTCTCATCGAGCCGGGTGCCCGGTTCCAGACGGTGGACATCCCGATTCCGCCATCGGAGTACGGCTTGAGCAGCCAGATTCTGAGCATCGAGTCCAATACCTGGAACCCCTACTATGCCGGTCGCGGCGGCAGCCTCAACCGCTCCCTGGGTGTGGTGGTGGAGGGCCTTGAAATCTTACGGCCCAACAGCAGCCTGGAACGGGGGCTGTCCAAGGTGGCGGGAGGCCGGCACCAGGAAGGGCTATTGCTGATCGAGGCGTATGCGGACCAGTTCGGCCGTCGCTCCGACTGGCGGATCCCCCTGGGAATCGCCATGGCCCAGGAGAAGATGGGACGGGTATCCCTGGCCAGGGCCGGATACAAGGAAAGTCTCTCCCTGGAATCCGTGGACAACGAGTCGTACCATTTCCTGCGCAGCCTTGCGGGACGCCACGATACCGCTCTGCGGGATCTCGAGTATCCGGGGTGGCGGGAGCCCGCCGGGGAGGGGAGCCCCAGGGTCCCGCCCGAGGTCTCCACACCCTGGACCCTGTCGCTGGTGGATCGGGAGGAGGAGCCACTGGCCCTGGCGCCGGGCGGCCGGTTCGAGACGGAGTATGCCGATCTCGATCATGACGGCCTGGCCCTGGTCTACCTGGTGGCTCGACACCAGCCGGCGGAGGAACGGGAGGCGCCCGCACCCGGGTCCGCTGACCAGGACCCGGCCCCGCCGCGGCTGGAGGTTCTGCTGGACGGCAGGGGCATCGGTTTTTATGATTTGCCCCGGGAGCTCTGGCAGTCCCTGGTGCTTACCGGTGTGCCCGGCCCCGGGACCGGGCACCGGCTGGAAATGGTGCTTCACGGCAGCACCCCGGTGCAGATCAAGCGGATCCGGGTATACTGAGCTCTTCTAGGAATACGGGTGAAAACGGTATATATTACCTGCGCTTCGGACCGCATCCCAGGCCATGTAACTGATCATGAGAGGTGAGAAAAGTGAAGACCGCCCTGATTACCGGCATCACGGGTCAAGATGGCGCCTACCTGGCCGAACTGCTCCTGGAAAAGGGGTATATGGTTCACGGAATCAAACGGCGATCCTCGAGTTTCAACACCCAGCGTGTGGATCACCTCTACCAGGACGTACACGATGCTGACCGTCGCTTTTCCCTGCACTACGGCGACCTGACCGATTCCACCAACCTGATCCGGATCATCCAGGAAACCCGCCCCGACGAGATCTACAACCTCGCCGCCCAGAGCCACGTCCAGGTCTCTTTTGAAACACCAGAATACACGGCCAATGCCGATGCGGTGGGAACCCTGCGGCTGCTGGAAGCGATCCGCCTGCTGGGCCTGGAGAAAACCACCCGTTTTTACCAGGCCTCCACCAGCGAGATGTTCGGCCGGGTGCGCGAGGTGCCTCAGTCGGAGACGACCCCCTTCTGCCCCCGCAGCCCATACGGCGTGGCCAAGGTATACAGCTACTGGATCACGGTGAACTACCGCGAGGCATACGACATTTTTGCCTGCAACGGCATTCTCTTCAACCACGAGAGCCCGATACGGGGAGAGACATTCGTCACCCGCAAGATCACCCGGGCCGCGGCCCGCATCGCCCTGGACACCCAGCAGCGTCTGCACCTGGGCAACCTGGACAGCCGGCGCGACTGGGGGCACGCGAAGGACTATGTTCGGGCCCAGTGGCTGATCATGCAGCACGACCGGCCGGACGATTTCGTGGTGGCCACCGGCGTGCAGCACTCGGTGAGGGACTTTTGCCAGCGGGCCTTCGCCGCGGTGGGCATCGAGGTCGAATGGCGGGGCAAGGGGCTGGAGGAACAGGGGGTGGTCCGGTCGGCGACCGACCCCGCCGGCCACCTCAAACCGGGAACGGTGATCCTCGAGATCAGCCCGCGCTATTTCCGTCCCACCGAGGTGGAAACCCTGCTGGGCGACCCGTCCAAGGCGCGGGACGTGCTGGGCTGGGAGAGCAGCACCACCTTCGAGCAGCTGGTGACCGAGATGGTGCAGTGCGACTTCAGGGAAGCGCAGCGGGAACAGAGAATCGAAGAACAGAGCTGAGGCAATTTCAGCAATCGAGGAAGAGGGCGATGACAAAGGCACTGGTTTGCGGCGCCGGCGGTTTTATCGGCGGCCACCTGGTCAAGGAACTCAAGGCCCGGGGTTGCTGGGTGCGCGGCGTGGACATCAAGGAACACGAGTTCGCCGAAACGGCGGCGGACGAATTCATGCTCCTCGACCTGCGGCGGCAGGCCGACTGCGCCCGGGCGCTGGAACTGGCCGGGGGGGGCTTCGACGAGGTCTACCAGCTGGCCGCCGACATGGGCGGCATGGGGTTCATCCACTCTGCCGAGTGCGAGATCATGCGCAACAGCGCCCTGATCAACATCCAGATGATCCACGCCGCCGGCGAGGCGGGGGTTCGCCGTTACTTCTTCTCCTCTTCCGTCTGTGTCTACCGCGATATGAAGATCGGCGAAGCGGAGATGGACGAGGCCGGCGCCTACCCGGCCATGCCGGACAACGAGTACGGCTGGGAGAAACTGTACGCCGAGCGGATGGCCCTGGCCTACGGCCGCAACCGGGGGATCAAGGTCCGGGTGGCTCGGTTCCAGAACTGTTACGGCGCCGAGGGCACCTGGGACGGCGGGCGGGAGAAAGCGCCGGCCGCGATCTGCCGCAAGGTGGCCCAGGCCGAGGACGGCGGGGTGATCGAGGTCTGGGGCGACGGCTCCGCGGTGCGCTCCTACACCCACATCGACGACATGGTGCAAGGTGTTCTGCTGCTGCTGCATTCGGATCTCGGCCACCCGGCCAACATCGGCTGCCCGGAATATGTTTCGGTAAAAGAACTGGTGGAGACCGTGGCCCAGGTGGCCGGCAAGCGGATCACCATCGCCTACATCGACGGTCCGGTGGGCGTGGAGTCGCGCAATTTCAGCAATAAGCGAATTGAGTCCATCGGCTGGCGCTCGAAGGTCTCGCTCCGCGAAGGCATCTCCCGCACCTACCCCTGGATCGCGGAGCAGGTGGAGGCACAACGCAGCAAGGGCTGATATTCGTCATACGTCCGGCATGATGTTGGTGCGGAGTCTGCTGCGCGCACAGACCTGCCTGATGAGGCGCCCGTGAAGAAGAAGGTCAGGCTCAATGTGAACGGTACCGTGCACACGGTGTCGGTTGACGTCGAGGAGCCGCTGCTCTGGGTCCTGCGGGATGTGCTGGGCCTGACCGGAACCAAGTTCGGCTGCGGCGAGGGGTCCTGCGGCGCCTGCGCGGTGCTGATCGACGACAAGGTCTACCAATCCTGCGTGCTGGCCGCCGGTGACGTGGCTGCCGGCGAGAGAATCGTGACCATCGAAGGGCTCGGTTCCGGCGACGAGCTGTCAGCCCTCCAGTCGGCGTTCATCGAGCACACGGCGTTCGGCTGCGGCTACTGCACACCGGGGATGATCATCACGGCCACGGCGCTGCTCAAGGAAAACCCCAACCCCACACCACGGCAGATCGTCGATTTCATGAACGATAACCTCTGCCGCTGCGCGTCTTATCCCAGCATCGTCAAGGCCATCGAGAGTGCCGCGGGAAAGAGCCCGAAGGGGGGTGGCCGTGACCCTCGATAGGCGCCAGTTCATCAAGCTCGCCAGCGGTTCCCTGGTCTACGGCTTTGCGCTGGCCTGCAGCGACGACCCGCGGGTCGATGTGGGCCAACCGGCAAAGGAAACCACGGTCCCGAAGAAGAGGCTCATCTCCCACGCCGAGATCTACTTCGTCGACTACACCGAATGGTTCTTCATCCATTCCGATGGTACGGTGACCGTTCACACCGGACGCATCGAGCTCGGCCAGGGGCTCAAGACCGTGATCAGCAACGTGGTGTCCCAGGGCCTGGACATCCCCCCTGACGCCATCGAGATCGTGATGGGCGACACCGCCCGCTGTCCGGACGACGGGCCCACCGAAGGCAGCAGCGCCACCCGCATCGTCGGCTGGGGGCACTGGAGCGCCTGCGCCAGGATCCGCGAAGACCTGCAGCGCCGCGCCGCCGAGGCGCTGCGCTGCCCGGCGGACCAGCTGACGTACTCCGGAAGCGTGATTTCCCGCCGCGGAAAGCCTGAACAGCGTGTGAGCATTTCCGAGCTGGTGAACGATGACGGCACGGTGCGGCTGGCCACCGTCGACTACCATGAAGCGCGGAAGCACAATCCGCCATACGTCGACAGGAAGACCGCCGCGGTCAACGCCAGGGCCATCGTCACCGGGAGCCTGCAGTACACCGGCGACCTGTTTGCCGGCCAGTGTCGCTATGGCGCCTACCTCGTACCCCCATACCATGTCCACCTCAGCACACTGGAAGCGGTGGACCTGGAGGCGGCGCGCAGGGTGCCGGGCGTGGTGGCCGCCCAGCGGTCCTGGCGTTCGGCGTTCGTGGTCGCCGACCGCTACACCACGGTGCAAAAGGGGCTGGAGGCGATGAACCCCGTCTGGCGCGCCCCGCAGCGCAGCAAAACGCTGGACCGGGAGGTCGAAATCCGCGCCGGCGCGAGCCTGGTGAAAACCGTGGAGGACGCGGGCGATCCAGCGGCCGGCCTGGCCCAAAGTGCGGTGACCCTCAGCGAGACATACATCACCCAGTACGCCAGCCAGACACCGATCGAGACCGAGACGGCCATCGCCCGGGACGAGGATGGCCAGCTGGTGGTCTGGGCCTCGACCCAGGCGCCGTTCAAGGCGCGGCCGCAGATCGCGGAGAGGACCGGCGTGCCCGCGGAGCAGGTGCGGGTGATCAGCATGCCGGTGGGCGGCGGGTTCGGCGTCAAGGTCGGCACCACGGCCCCCGCCGAGGCGGCCGAGTTCGCCAGGGCGGCCGGGGGCACGGTGAAGCACGTCTATGGCCGCGAGTACCAGTTCGTCTGTCTGGCGCGCTACAAGGAGGCGGTGCTGGCGGACATCACCAGCGGGGTGGGCCCGGACGGCAAGCTTGTGGTCCGCACCCTCGATCTGCACCAGGACGAAGGGTTCGGCAGCGCCGGGACATACAAGATTCCCAACGTGTCGACCCGTCTGTTCAACACCGATATGCCGGCCCGCCACGCCACCATGCGCGGCACCAGCTTCGTGCAGACCGGCTTCGCCGTGGAGAGCCACACCGACATGCTGGCCGAGGCGGCGGGGCTGGACCCGGTGGCGTTCCGCAGGCTCAACCTTTTCACACCGTCGTTCGGTCCCCTGCTCGACGCCTGCTGCGAGATGCTCGGTTACGGGCAGGTGGAACTCCCGCCGGACCACGGGATCGGTTTCGCGATCTGCCACCATGGCGGGCGGCAGCTGGGAGCCGTGGGCGCCGAGGTGTCGGTCAACCGCTCCAGCGGCGTCGTGCGCGTCGAGCGGCTGGCCGGCGCGTTCGATATCGGTGTGGTGGTGAACATCAACACCCTGACCGCGAATACAAACGGCGCCATGATCTGGGGTCTGGGTTTCGCCCTCTTCGAAGAGGTGGCGCTGGACGGGCACACCGCCTACACCCGCGGCTTCGACGCCTACCGCATCCCGCGTTTTTCCGACGTCCCGCCGATCCAGCTCGCTTTTTTCAACAACGAGACCATCGATCAGATGCCGCGCGGCTGCGGCGAGCTCCCGGTTATTCCAACGGTGGGCGCGATCAGCAACGCGGTCTACCGCGCCATCGGGGTGCGCTTTTACGAGCTGCCGCTGACACCCGAGCGGGTGCTCGGGGCCCTTGTCAACCAGAGTCCAGGCGCATAGCCTGAAACCGATGGCAAATTCAGGGGCCGCCGCCGGAACGCCACGCGGCGCCAGGAATCAATCCCAACCTCCGTTCGCAGGTGCTGGTATTGCCAGGCGCAAAGTGAAGGTCGGAGTCTGCCCCGCGGCAGCCCGGGAGGGCTGAGTGACGGGTGGGTCCGGTGTCCTGCGACTTTTCCAGGTTCGACCCATCGGCCTGCTCACGCCTTACGCGCGAGCCACCCGCCAAGGAGCTGCACCTGGTAGATCCGCTCGACGTCCACGAAGCGTGCTTCTTCCAGGAGTTCCCGGATTCGCCCCTCGGAGACCAGTGAATCCTCGACGGTTGCCCGGTGGCGGACGTTGTCTTGCGCCGCCTTCGGCAGCCCCTGCAGCGCCACGAATTCCAGCCACGCATCGAGCCTGCTTTTCGCCACTGCCGTGCCAAGGTCGCCATGCAGCCCGAGCAATACGAACCGACCCCCTGGCACCAGCCTGCGCTGAATCCCTTCGAAAAGATGAAGCTTCGCGCCGTCGTCAGGCTGGAGATGCTCGACGAGAATGCTGGTCACCGCGTCGAACCCGGGCTCGTCCGGTATGGTGTCGACCGTTCCCGGCATGAACTTCACCCGCGCCCCAGTCCCCAGCGCGTTGATCTTGCTCCGTGCCACCGCCAGCATCGGTTCGGCCGGGTCAACGCCGACGAACGTCCATTCCGGCTGGTGTGCGGTGAACGCGGCCAGGGTCGTGCCCGTGCCGCATCCCACGTCCAGGACTCGCGCTCTTGCGCCGAGGCACGTCCGCAGGTGCGACAGGATGACCGACGGCAGTTGTTCGTACCCCGGGAACACCCGGGCCATCATCGCGTCGTATTGGGCGGCTTCTTCGAAGCGCTTCCGGATCTCACCGCTCACTGCACCCCCTCATTTTGACTGATCACTCTCGCAGATGTCTCCTTGGCCGGAGCCGGGCTGCCTTGCCTGTCCGGCGAGCAGGGTATCCCGGAAGGACGTAACGGCGAAGATAAATATCGTGGTGCCCTGCACCGCGGCGCTGTCGTTTTCCGGATCCCGGCGCTGACGGCCTTTACTTGATCAACGTTTTTTCTGATACGTTGCATGACGCGCCGGCGACAGGCGGCCTGACGACCTGCCGGCCGGCAACAGGCCCCGCCGTCGATGTCAACTTGATCGGCCTGGCAGCAGGCAGCGGCCGGCTTCATCGGCCGCAGGGCAAGCCGCGCAGTCTGGTTGCATCGAGGTTCGCCAACAGGACCGCGTCAACTCAGCACCCTGATGGGCGGCGGGCGAGAGCAGGGCTAGAACGCCCCCCGCCGCTTGAACACCGCGGGCAGGGTCTTGAGCAGGATGGCGAGGTCCATGAAGAAGGAGCGGTTGCGGATGTAGTAGAAGTCGTACTCCAGGTTCTCGTGCAGCGGCAGTTCCTTGCGGCCGATGACCTGCCACAGCCCGGTGATCCCCGGCTTGACGTTGAAGCGCTTCTTCTGCCACTCCTCATACTGGCTGACGATGAACGGCATCTCCGGCCGCGGGCCCACCAGGCTCATCTCTCCCCGCAGCACGTTGAGGAACTGGGGCAGTTCGTCGAGGCTGGTCCGGCGCAGGAAGCGGCCCACCCGGGTGGTTCGCGGATCGTCGGGGCTGCTGGGCGCCTCCTCGTAGGTGTCCGTATCCAGACGCATGGTGCGGAACTTGAACATCTCGAACTCTTCCCCGCGGTAGCCCACCCGCTTCTGCTTGAAGATCGCCGGGCCGCGGGAGTCGATGCGCACCAGCAGTGCCGCCGCCGCCAGCAGCGGCAGGGTGAGCAGCAGCAGGAGCAGCGAGAAGAAGAGGTCGAACAGCCGTTTCGCCGCCGGGTAGATCGAGTGCCGGCCGCCGTTGGCCCGCAGGTCGAACACCGGGCAGTTTTCGATGACGTCGATGTCCGTTCCCCGGGAGAGCACCTCGAAGAGGTTGGAGACCACGCGGAAGTTCACCTGCATGCCGTCCAGGCCGGCCACCAGGTTGAGGATTTCCCGCGGCTGTTTCGAGGGCATGGCGACAAAAATTTCCTGGACGTTCTGCTCCCCGGTGATCTGCGCCAGCTCTTCGAGGGTGCCCAGCACCTCGATGCCGCCGAACTCCTTGCCTGCTTTTTCCGGGTCGTCGTCCAGGAAGCCCACCACCCGGTAGCCGACCTCCGGGTGGTCCTCCAGGCGCTGCAGGGCCCTGATCCCGGTGCTGCCGGCACCGAGGATCAGGACGTTCACAGTCCACTTGCCCTTGGCCCGCTGCCGGCCTTCGAGGCGGGTGTAGATATAGCGCGACAGACCGAGCAGCGGCAGATTGAACCCCGCGGAGAGGAAGATCACCGACCGGCCCAGCCCGAACTCGCGAAAGACGTAGGCCACGGCCAGCACCACCAGCAGGTTGAGCAGCACGGCCTTGATCAGCGAGTGAAACTCCTCGAAGCGGGTGATCTGCCGTTTGCGCCGGTGCAGCTGGAACGTGGCGCAGACGGTGATCCAAAGGACGGCGATGGCCGGCAGGACAAGAAAGTAGGGCAGCGGCGGGTTGATATGCCGCAGGAAGTACGGGTCCAGGGCAGAACGAAGGAAGTAGGCGGCGATCCAGGATATGCTGATGGCCACCACGTCGAGGGTCACCAGCAGGTAATGGAAGTGGCCGCGGTATGTTCGTTCCAGAGTCACTTCTGCCTCCCCAAGGATCTGCCGGTCCCCCCCCCCAGAGACCAGCAATTCATGGTACACAATAGGACGGCCTGGGCGCAATGCGGTTTGTCTTCAGCAACGGGGGTCGGATAGAATCGCCCTTCCGGACGTGGGCCGCAGGAACCAATCCCTCCCCCGGAACCTGTCGGGGATGCAGAAAAGGGTGCTTGTCAAACCATGAAGAACGTCATTGTGGGTACCGCCGGGCACATCGACCACGGCAAGAGCCGGCTGGTCATGGCGCTCACCGGAACCGACCCCGACCGGCTCAAGGAGGAGAAGGAGCGGGGCATCACCATCGATATCGGTTTCGCCTTCATGCCCTTTGGCGAGGACCTGCGTTTGGGGTTCGTCGACGTGCCGGGGCACGAGCGATTTGTCAAGAACATGCTGGCCGGCATCGGCGGCATCGACCTCGTGCTGCTGGTGGTGGCCGCCGACGAGTCGGTGATGCCCCAGACCCGGGAGCACTTCAACATCTGCCGGCTGCTCAATGTGAAGCAGGGCCTGGTGGTGCTGACCAAGACCGACCTGACCGACCCGGAGATGGTGGAACTGGTGGAACTGGAAGTCCGCGAGTTCCTCGTCGGTTCTTTTCTCGAAGAGGCGCCGCTGCTCAAGGTCAGTTCGGTCACCGGTGAAGGGGTGGAAGAACTGCGCCAGGCCCTGGAGGCCGAAGCGCAGAAGGTGAGCGGCAAGGAGACCACCCGGCCGTTCCGGCTTCCGGTGGACCGGGCGTTTACCATTCGCGGGTTTGGCACGGTGGTCACCGGTACGCTGCTGGCCGGTGACATCACGGTGGGCGAGGACGTGGAGGTCCAGCCCATCGGCAAGGCGGGCCGGGTCCGGGGGATCGAGGTCCACGGCAAAAAAGTGGATCGGGCGGAAGCCGGCCAGCGTACGGCGATCAACCTCCACGGCCTCAATCTCGACGAGGTGGACCGCGGTCACCTGCTCGGGCGGCCGGGAACCTTCCGTCCCAGTTCGCTGTTCGACGCCGCCCTCGAGCTGGTGGACACCGCCGACCGGCCGCTGAAGGACGGGGCGCGGGTCCGCCTGCACCTGGGCACCGACGAGATCATGGCCCGGGTGACCCTGCTCGATCCCCAGGGGAACCGCCAGCTGGACCCCGGCGGCCGGACCTGGGCTCAGCTTCGTCTCGAGCGGCCCAGCGCCGCCTGTCCCGGGGACCGGTTCATCATCCGCCAGTACTCACCGGTGATCACCATCGGCGGCGGCACGGTGATTGACAATCTTCCCCTCCGGCACCGCCGGCGCCACGCGGCGGAAGTGGCGCAGCGGCTGCAGGCCCTGGAAGCCGGCGGCCCGGAGGAGCGGCTCTCCCTCTTTGCCGCCGAAGCGGGCCTCCAGGGCCTTGAGGTGTCCACGGCGGCGGTGCGCGTGGGGCGGCACCCCAAGGAGACCGCCGCCATGCTGCGGCGGCTGGTGGAGCAGGGAGCCCTGGTCAGCCTCGGGGAGAATCCCCTCACCGTCTGCCCCGCCGCGGTCTACGGTGAGCTGCGCGGCGCGCTGCTCCGCACCCTGGAGGCGTATCACACCGAACAGACGTTGCGCGGCGGGATGCCGCGGGAGGAACTGCGGGTGCGTATCGGCGCCGAGGATGGACTGTTCCGCCGCCTGATCTCCGAACTGGCCGGAGACGGGAAGGTAAAGGCCGTGGCCGACGAGGTGTCGCTGACCAGTCACCGCGTGACGCTTTCCGCCGGTGAAGAGGAGATCCGCCGGTCATTGGTGGCGATCTACGACAAGGCCGGGTTCACACCACCCTCCATGGCCGAGGCCCTGACCCGGGCCGGGGGCGAGCGGGGGACGGCGGAAAAGCTGTTCCACCTGCTGCTCCGCGAAGGCGAGCTGGTCCGGATCACCACGGATCTGACCCTCTCCCGCTCTTCCATGGAGGAGGTGAAGTCCCGTCTTCTGGCGCTGCGCCAGTCGGGGCAGGAGGAAGTGACGGTCGGTGATGTGAAGAAGCTGTTCGGCCTGACCCGCAAGTTCGCCATCCCGCTGCTGGAGCACCTGGACCGCAGCCGGTTTACCCGGCGCGTTGGTGACAAACGTGTGTTTCGGGACTAGTGTGGTGTCCCGGAAATTCCATTTAATGATTCGACCTCCGCATCACGGCCCGCCGTGTTGCTCGTCGGTTGCATACTTCGAGTATGCGCCCTCCTCGCGCCTTGCGGGCCGCGCGCCGAGGCCGAATCATTTGATAACGTATTTCCGGGACACCACACGAGCCCGGACCAGGTTGCGGGTTGACCTTGGTTTTCCCGGCCACCCGGACTACAATATCTTTCTGGATTTGCCGGCCGAACGAATCGGGATTTTCCCGGTCCGCCGTGCCGGCAGGGCGCAGGAGTTCCAACGTGATGCAATCTTCATTTGTGCTGCTCTTCGGGATCGGTTCACTGGGCATGGGTGAGATGCTGCTCATCCTGCTGGTGGTACTTCTCATATTCGGCGCCAAGAAACTCCCCGAGATAGGTTCCGGCCTGGGCAAGGGGATACGCGGGTTCAAGGATTCGCTGAAAAGCGATGGCGCCGAATCGAAGAAGGAAATCGACGAGGGCGACGAGCAGCCGTAACGCATAGTTCATTCCACTGACCCTGGTTGCCGGCCGGTCCACCCGGCCTGAGCACGCGGTGTGAGCCAACCCGCCGGGGGACCGACGACCAACTGAGCTGGAGGGGAGCGATCGATGAAGGTGATGGTGACCGGTGGTGCGGGATTTATCGGATCGAACCTGGTGGACCGGCTGTTGACCGAAGGACACCAGGTGGTGGTGGTTGACAATCTTTCCACTGGCCGGCGGGAGAACCTGAACCCCGACGCCACGTTCTACCAGCAGGACATCAGGGACGAGACCCTGGAAGTGATTTTCGCCAAGGAGGGAATCGAGGCGATCTTTCATCTGGCGGCGCAGATGGATGTCCGCAAGTCGGTGGCCGACCCGGTGTATGACGCCCGGGTCAACATCCTCGGCACGATCAACATCCTGCAGTCGGGGATGAAACACGGCCTGAAGAAATTCGTCTATGCCTCCACCGGCGGTGCGGTGTATGGCGAGCCGCGGTTCATGCCGGTGACCGAAGATCACCCGATCAACCCCGATTGCCAGTACGGCATCTCCAAGCACACCGTGGAGCACTACCTCTACGTCTACAACCGCCTCCAGGGCCTGAACTGGACCGCGCTGCGCTATCCCAACGTGTTCGGGCCCCGGCAGAATCCCCACGGCGAGGCCGGCGTGGTGGCCATCTTCATCCAGCTCCTCTCCGGCGGCAAGCAGTGCACCATTTTTGGTGACGGGTCGAAAACCCGCGACTATGTCTATATCGACGATGTGGTGCAGGCCAACATCACCGCCCTCGACCGCGGCGACAATGCCTGTTACAACCTTGGCTGGGGAACCCCGGTCAGCGATTTCACCATCTTCGACACCGTGCGCCGGGTGCTGGGCCCGGATGACGAGCCCCGCTACGAGGACGTGCGTGCCGGGGAGATCTTCCACATCTGCCTCGATGCGGGCAAGATCCGGGAACAGCTGGGCTGGGTGCCCACGGTGAGCCTGGAAGATGGAGTTGCCCGGACCATCGAGTGGTACCGCCGGACCGGCGGCGTGGGCCGGTGACGTCGAAGTTCCGCAGCCGATCCGCAACGATTGGGTTGACCCGTGAAATCTGTCCGGGCTATCGTCCGCTTTCTTTGCCGCTGTGCCGGTGCCGGGCTGGCGCTGGCCATTCCGGCCCTGGTTCTGGCCCTGCTGCTCAACCCCGAATTCCCCCATCCGGACCTTGATTCCCTGGTCCTCTGGCTGATCTTCGCCCTTTTCTTCACCCTGCTCTGGGCCCTCATTTCCTCAGTGGTGGCCCTGCCGCTGTGTCTGCTGCGGTGGAAACGGGACAACGATCGGCCTGCCGCCCACCCGGGCCGGCGCCGACTGTCTGTCCTGGCCCTGGCCCTGGCCCTGGCCTTTCTCTATACCGCCGGAGCGTTTGTCTTCAACGCCCTGCACAACCGGACCACCGTGGCCCCGCCGGGTATAATCCTGATCGTTGTCGGAGCCGGGCTCTGCCTGCTGGTCTCCCTCGTCCTGGTTTTCTCCACTCTTCGCCGGGGGGCCGGCCCTGCCTGGATTCGCGGTACGGCCCTGGTGCTCCTGATGCTGCTTCTGGTCCTGCCGCTCCTGCGGCCGGCCGCGGCCGGCCCGCCCGCGGCGGGGCAGGGGCCCGCACCGGGCACGTGGGTCGACCAGGGGCGGAGGGTGTTCGTCATCGGCATCGACTCTGCCAGCTGGTCCGAAGTTGATCCCCTGCTGGAACGCGGGCTGCTGCCCAACCTCGGGCGCTTGCTGGAGCAGGGCTGCCGCGGCACCCTGCAGACCTTCGTGCCCACCGAGTCACCGCTGCTCTGGGCCTCGATGGCCACCGGGAAACTGCCCGCCGCCCACGGCATCCGTTTTTTTCTCCGTGCCGATTTCCCGGGTGTGGGAACACCGTTGTTTCTCTTCCCCCAGAAACTGTTCCTCGGCCGGATGGAGTTGCTGGGGCTGATGCGATTTTCCACCATCGACGGGGCGGAGATGAGGGCGGCGGCCTTCTGGGACGTGGCCAGCCGAGATCTTTCGGTGGGAGTGGTCAACTGGTGGCAGACCTACCCGGCGGCCCGGGTCAACGGCTACATGGTCACCGACCATGTCTCCTTTGTCGGCCTGCGCCACGATCCCCCCTGGGCCCATGGCCTGACCCACCCACCGGGGTTGGCCCGTCGGATCAGCGAGTGGGAAGCCCGCGACCCCGTCCCCGGCGCCGCTGTGACCCGCTCCATTTTCTTCGGCCCGGACGGGGCGGTCATCGATGAACTGGAGGAATACATCCACTGGCGCTGTTACGAGCCCGACGAGAAGACGGCCCGCATCGTCGGACGGCTGCTGGAGGAAGAACCGTTGCCCCGGCTGCTGGCGGTCTACTGGAACGGCCTCGACCCGGTGGGCCATTTCTTCATGCGCTTCGCCCATCCCCGGCTGTTCGGCACGATGGACAGCGAACTGGTGAAACGCTATGGTCTGGTCCTCGAACGCTATTACCGCTACACCGACGAACTGATCGGCCGTGTCCTGTCGAGGATGGACGAGCAGACCGCGGTGATCCTGGTCTCCGATCATGGCATGGAGCCATACCGGGGCCTGAAACGGCTGTACAACACCTGGCTGATGGGCGGGCCGTTGATGACTGCCGCGCACCGGGACGCGCCGCCGGGGATCGTGGTGCTGGCCGGTGCCGGGATCCGTGCGGGGGTGGAGCTGGACCGCGCCTCGGTACTCGATATCGGCCCCACGGCCCTGGCCCTGCTGGGCTACCCCCCGGCGCTGGATTTCGACGGCCGGGTGCTGGACGAGGCGCTGGAACCGGCGGTGCTGCAGGAACTGGCCGCGTTGCCGCGGCCGGGGAGCTACGATGCCCTGATCCTGCCTCGTTCCACCGGATCGGGAGACCCCATCGATGACGATGCCTTCCGGCAACATCTCGAGGACCTGGGCTATGTTGAGTAACCGCGGCATGATCAGTGCGATGGGCCGAAACATGGCGGCCCTGGTGCGCCGGCGCCCGCTCTTGCTGATCTTTCTCCTCGGCCTGGTTATGCGTCTTGGCTTT
>JAQAZP010000047.1:0-4066 GCA_032127265.1 Acidobacteriota bacterium | reverse complement strand
GCAGCTGCTGGCCGGCCCGCAATCCCATTGACCGCTCGGCCCGGCGATGCTCAGCGTGACCTCCCGGACGCCTCCTTTTCCGAATCCGGCGGCACACCCTGACGGGCCTGTTCCTGCCGCCGTCCGCCCAGCAGTTCCTCGAAACGTGCGCGGGACGCTTCCTCCTCCGACATCTCCTCCTCGATGATTTCCCCCAGTGCCACAAGTTTCCCGCGGCTGGTGCCGGCGAAGAGAATCTGGTCGGCGGAAAGCACTGGTTCGGTGGTGAACCAGGCGTCGAGGTGCTGCAGCTTGAAACTGCCCGCCGGCCGGCCGTCCTCCAGGCTGAGAGCGGTCAGTTCCGGTGAGCGGAGGCGGCCGACAATGACCATCTCGTCCACGCACACTGGCGGCAGGTCGATGCGGTTCGGCAGCTCGGATTTCCACCGTGTACGGCCGCTGCGCCGGTCCACGGCGTAGAGAAAACCGTCCCAGGAGCCGTAGAGCACCATTTTTTTGAAGATAACCGGTGACGTGCTGATGGCCGCGCCGGTGGGTTTTATCCAGCACGGTTCACCGTTTTCGGCCTGCAGACAATGGAAGCGTCCGTCAGCACCGCCAAAATAGAGCCGGCCGCCGGCCAATCTTGGCGCACCGCGGACGGGGGCTCCGGCCGCATAGCTCCACTGCACCTCGCCGCTGGAATCGTCGAGGCAGAACATGGTCCCCCCGAGAGAGCCGCAGTAAACCCGGCCGCCGTCCAGGTCAACCAGGGGGACCGACGCCATCGGTTGACCAGTGGGTCGGCGCCAGCGGAGAGAGCCGTCGGCTGCCTGGAGAGCCACAACCGTCCCGTTGCCGGTGGGGAAGAATACGCTGTCGGCAGAAGCAGCCGGTATTCCGGGAAGGGACCCCTCCAATGTGACTTCCCAGATCAACCGCGGACCGGAAGGGTCCACGGCCATCACGCGCCCGCCACTGGTACCGAAGACCAGCAACCCGGCGACGGAGACCAGGGGGCCGCAGATTTCACCGGGGTGCGGGGCAAAGGCCCAGATTGGGATGCCGTCATCCTCGTTGAGCATCACCAGCCCCTGACCAGCTTCGCTGACGTAGAGCCGGCGGCCTTCGATCACCGGTGCGCCGAGCAGAGCCCGGTCGGCATCGAATTGATGTTCCCAGATTTGCGTCAGGGGAAAGCTGAACAGCAGTTTCTCCTGTTCGTCCTCACGGCGGTCCCGGGTTTGCCACCAGGTTTCTTCTTCGGGGATCGCCCCCAGCCCGTGAACCTCGCGGAGACGCGGATCGGTGATCTCTTCGGGCAGGCGGATAAAAAGCCGGCAGCCAGTGGATGCCCCGGACAGAACAAGAAGGACCAGCAGGACCGCGCTTCCGAATCTCATCTACCACTCCTCGCCAGGTCGGACGCTGTTTTCGGAAAGAACTGGCGGCGATTTCACCATGCCCACAGGTTGATGTCAAGGAAACCGGGGGTGGGGCGACCGCTGTGGGCCACGGCACATTTACTTACCTTGGCTCGTTGCGGTAAAGTGAAACCGGAGCGGTTGACCGGACGGTGTACGTGCCGGCCCCTCCGGAAAACCTCAACCTGCAGAGAACTCGGACCAGAACAGCAATGACTGAGCAAGCAAACTTCGTCCACCTCCACAACCATACACAGTATTCCCTGCTGGACGGGGCGTGCAAGATCGATGACCTGGTGAAGCTCACCAGGGAGTTCGGCCAGCCCGCGGTGGCGATAACCGACCATGGAAACCTCTTTGGTGCCGTGGAGTTCCACAAGGCGGCCAAGGCCGCCGGCGTGAAACCGATTATCGGCTGCGAAGTATACGTCTCTCCGCACAGCCGCCTTGACAAGCAGGATGCCCGCGGAATCCGCATCCACGGTGAACGGGCGTACCACCTTATCCTGCTTGCCGAGAACGATCAGGGATACAGAAACCTGGTCAAACTCGTTTCCCTCGCCTATCTCGAAGGCTTCCACTATCGCCCGCGGGTGGACCACGAACTGCTGGAGAAATACGCCGAAGGCTTGATTGCCCTCAGCGCCTGCATTGGCGGAGAAGTTCCCAACCACTTGCTTCACGGCGACCAGGCAAAGGCCGAGAAGGTCGCCGGCCGCTACCGGGAAATCTTTGGTCCGGAAAACTTCTATATCGAACTTCAGGACCACGGCATGCCCGAACAGGCCGAGACGAATCCCCAGTTGATAGCGCTGGCCCGCAAGCTGGACCTCCCCCTGGTGGCCACTAATGACTGTCATTACCTGAAGGCCGAACACCACAAGGCCCACGATATCCTGCTCTGCATCCAGACCGGTAAAGTGCTCACTGAGCCTGACCGGTTACGCTTCCCCAGCGAGCAGTTCTACGTCAAACCACCGCATGAAATGCGACTGCTATTTTCCGAAGTGCCCGAGGCGCTGTTGAACACCGTGCGAATTTCCGAGCGCTGCAATTTCGATTTCATTTACGGCACGTATCACCTGCCGGTATTCGACGTGCCCGCCGGCCAGACCTTGGACCAGCACTTCGAGGAGAAGGTGCGGGAAGGGTTCGACCAGAGACTTCCGGCGATCAAGGCCAGGCTGGCCCGGACCGGAAACGGCAATGGCCTCGAGGAATATGAGCAGCGTCTGCAGATGGAGATCGGGGTGATCAAGCGGATGGAATTTTCCGGCTATTTCCTGATCACCTGGGACGTGATCCACCAGGCGCGGCTGAAGGGGATAGCCGTGGGCCCCGGCCGCGGTTCGGCGGTGGGCAGCCTGGTCTCCTATTGCCTGAAAATCACCGATCTGGACCCCCTGGAATACAACCTGCTCTTCGAACGCTTTCTCAATCCCGATCGGGTATCCATGCCGGATATCGACATCGACTTCTGCCAGCGGCGCCGCGACGAGGCCATCGAACACGTGCGCACCAAGTACGGCAGCAAGAACGTGGCCCAGATAATCACCTTCGGCACGCTCAAGGCGCGGCAGACCATCAGGGACGTGGGCCGGGTCCTGGAGATTCCCTATGCTGAAGTGGACCGCATCGCCAAAATGATCCCGCTGGACCTCAAGGCGACCATCGCTGACGGCCTCAAGGAACCGGAGTTGAAAAAGCTCTATGACAGCGAAAAGCATATCCGGGACCTCCTGGATGTGGCCAAGGATCTCGAAGGTCTGGCCCGCCATGCCTCGAAGCATGCCGCCGGCGTGGTTATCGCGCCCCAGGAGATCACCGAGTTCTGTCCGCTGTACCGCATGACCAACGGGGACGTGCTGACCCAGTTCACCATGAACCACGCCGAAGCCATCGGCCTGCTGAAGATGGACTTTCTCGGACTGCGCACCCTCACCGTGATCGAGGACACCCTGGACAACATCCATCTCACCGGGCAGGAGCCTCCCGACCTTTCCTCATTGACCCTTGATGACCCGGATACGTACCAGTTGCTCTGCGAGGCCCGCACCGGCGGCATTTTCCAGTTCGAGAAGGGCGGGGCCCAGGATATCCTGCGACGGCTTCATCCGGACTGTTTCGAAGACCTCATCGCGGTCAACGCGCTCAACCGGCCCGGCCCGCTCCAGGGCGGGATGGTGGACGATTTCATCGATCGGCGCCACGGCCAGCGGAGGAACAAGTCACTGCTGCCCCAGATCGAGGATATCCTCAAAGAGACTTACGGCATCGTTGTCTACCAGGAGCAGGTGATGCGTATCGTCCGGGCGGTTGCCGGGTTCACCATGGGCCAGGCTGATGACCTGCGCAAGGCGATGTCAAAGAAGAACCAGGATAAGATGGCGGAAATCGCGGTCCAGTTCCTCGAGGGTGCGGCTGAGCAGAAGATCAACAGGGCCAAGGCGCAGACCATCTGGAACCTGATCGCCAAATTCGGGGAATACGGGTTTAACAAGTCCCATTCCACGGCTTACGCCCTGCTGGCCTACCAGACGGCCTATCTCAAGACGCACTATGCCGTGCCGTTCATGGCCGCCCTGCTGACCAGCGAAAAGAATGCCCCGGACAAGATGGTGGAATATCTCGCCGAATGCCGCGACATGGGGATCAGGATCCTG
>JAQAZP010000046.1:0-4485 GCA_032127265.1 Acidobacteriota bacterium | reverse complement strand
CCTCGACCTGTCCTGCCACCTGTTCCTGGATTTCCGCTTCCCGCTGCGGATCCAGCACGAACTTGTCGAAGGCGAAATACCCCAGCGCCAGCGCTAGCACCGCCATGATCATGCGGTCCAGTTTCTTGCCGGTATGCGGAGTGATGGACTGGCTGCGGTCGACCTCGGATTCTTTCTTCAGCCCCTCGGGGGTGAGTTCAAAGGCCCAGGCGAAGATCAGTGTGGGAACAAGACCAATGCCAAAGACGATGGTTACAATGCGCAAGGCGGCATCGTCGAAGCCGAAAGCCGGGAAGATGGTTTCCACCACCTGGATGACCAGCCACGCCGCCACCACGTAGGCAGCGCCTACGCGCAGGACATTTCGCCGTTTCAACTCTGCGAATAAGGACAAGGTATGGCTTCTGACCGACCGATATTGCCGCTAAGCGTAGCCGTTTACGCCGGAATTACCAAATGGAACGAAAATTTGGGTAGAGGAGACTTCCGCTTTTTGCCGACTACTGCCATACGCATTATTGAAATTTCGGCCTGGCATCAGGCTGCTTTGTGGGTGTGGATTCAACTGGTCGACGCAACACACTACTATCTTTGAGAAAAAGAAGGAGTGTTGCACCATGCCTCGCAAACCACGACTACATTACACGGATGAATTGAAATCTAGTGATCAGGCGCGCCGGGAAAAACGGCTAAAGTCGGCGAGCCACGTCCACGCCTGAACTAAAACTGGACTCGATGATCACCGCTGCGGGGGTGTGCTGAATGCCCAGCCATGCCCCGACGGCACCATCGAGGGAATTGCCATTTATCGTTTTCAGGCGTTAAATCACAGTATATCCCGCCAACCAGGCCCCGGATCATGCCGTACGCTCTGCTCGCAGACCTGGTGCTCGTCCTGCATGCGACATTTATCCTGTTTGTCGTATTGGGCGGTCTGCTCGTACTATGGCGTCGTGGCCTGGCCTGGTTTCACGTCCCCGGTGCCCTGTGGGGTATTCTGATCGAATTCCAGGGTTGGGTCTGTCCCCTGACCTACCTGGAGAACGACCTACGGGCTGCGGCCGGCGCCAGTGGTTATGCTGGCGGTTATATTGACCACTACCTGATGCCGCTGGTTTATCCTCCGGGACTGACCTTTGACACGCAAGTCCTGCTGGGCCTCGCGGCGCTGTTCATCAACGCCATCATCTACACTCTGGTTTGGTGCAATATGCCGGCTAAATCAGACCGGTTTTCGCATTGATCAGGGTTGGCAGAGGGGTTGCTCGAATCCGCGTTGCGCGTTGTCCGGAGAGGGATTGTCCGAACACCAGACTTAAATCAGAACCCAAAACTCATCCTGGATTCTGCAGGTTAGAGTTCGTATCACCGATAGGCCGAGTCTCGTAACAGGGAACAAGCAGGGAAATCCTACACATCCTGCTGTATTTGAAATACAAACCTATGCAAAGGCAGGATCACTCCCAAGAATTGTTTATAGCTGTTTCCTACTGGTCGAACGGTAGGCCGTTGCCTCGATGCTCCATCTTGTACTCCATGTTAAGATTCCATCTTCTACTCAATCGATTTAGTTAACCGCCCTGCCGGTCTCCTGCGGAGCGGCTCCACACGCGATCAGGAGGACCCATCGATGCTCATTACACGCTGCTCGACCCTACTCGTCCTTGTTTCCTACTTCCTCATCTCCGTCTCCGCGCCAGCATCAGCCACCCCGGCGACCGCCGAGGTCGCCGAGCGAGTGGAGGTGCTCTTGAAGAAGATGACCCTGCAGGAGAAGATCGGCCAGCTCAACCAGTACAGCAGCACATTTGACGTTACCGGCCCGCCGCCCGAAGACGGGGCCGGTCTCCGGCGGTACGAACAGATCCGGACCGGCCAGGTGGGCTCCATGCTCAACGTACTGGGGGCGGACGCGACCCGGAAGGCACAAGCTCTCGCCGTGGAGAACAGTCGCCTTGGCATTCCGATGCTATTCGGATACGACGTCATCCACGGCTACCGAACGATCTTTCCGGTGCCTCTGGGTGAAACCGCGAGTTGGGATCTCACCACCATCGAGGCCACCGCTCGGGTGGCCGCCATCGAGGCAGCCGCGGCGGGCATCCATTGGACGTTCGCCCCCATGGTCGACATCTCCCGAGACGCCCGTTGGGGACGGATCATGGAGGGAGCCGGCGAAGACCCCTACCTCGGCGCTCGGGTGGCCGCAGCGCGAGTACATGGTTTTCAGGGCAGCGATCTCGCAGCCAACGACACCATCGCAGCCTGCGCCAAGCACTTCGCGGCCTACGGGCTGGCCGAGGCCGGTCGTGACTACAACGTTGTCGACATCTCCATGGATACCCTGCACAACGTCGTACTCCCCCCCTTCCGCGCTGCGGTCGACGCCGGCGTGCTGACGGTAATGAACTCGTTCAACGAGATCGGCGGCACCCCAGCCACGGCCAATTCCTATCTCCAGCGTGATCTCCTCAAAGGGCAGTGGGGGTTCGACGGCTTTGTTGTCTCCGACTGGGGATCGATTGGCGAGCTCGTTCCGCATGGTATCGCGGAGGATCTGGAGCACGCCGCCACACAGGCGATCCATGCCGGCAGCGATATGGATATGGAGTCTTCCGCCTACGTGACCCACCTCTCCGCCTTGGTCGAGTCCGGCGAGGTCGACGAGGCCCTCATCGACGACGCGGTCCGCCGGATCTTGAGGGTCAAGTTCCTGCTGGGACTGTTCGAGGATCCCTATCGTTACTCCGATTCCGAGCGTGAGTCGCGGCTCGTCTCTGCCGACGAACACCATGAGCTGGCCCGCGTCGCGGCGAGAAAGTCGATCGTACTCCTGAAGAATGACGGGCCACTGCTTCCCCTCGCCAAGAAGAGCGGCACCCTCGCCGTCATCGGTCCCCTCGCCGCCGACAAAGACAGTCCGCTCGGTAGCTGGCGGGGCACCGGAGTGAGCGATTCTGCGGTCTCGCTCCTCGAAGGGATCGAGGCCGCCGTCGGCGACAAGATCGAGATTCAGTATGCTAAAGGTGTCGATCTAGGCATGGGTGAGCGCAGTTTCATCCGTGAGCTACAGATCAACGAGGACGACACGTCCGGCATTGCCGGAGCGGTTGCACTGGCCCGAAACGCCGATCGGGTCGTACTCGCCCTCGGTGAGGAAGCATTCCAGAGCGGAGAGGGCCGGAGCCAGGCGGGCATCGGGTTGCGAGGCGTCCAGCAACAGCTTCTGGAGGCCGTCCTGAAGGCGAACCCTCGGACCGTCGTCGTCCTCATGAACGGGCGGCCGCTCGAAATCAGTTGGATGGCCGAGCATGCTCCCGCAATCCTGGAAACCTGGCACCTCGGGTCACAAGCCGGGCATGCCATCGCCGATGTCCTCTTCGGCGACTACAACCCCGGAGGCAAGCTCCCCGTGTCGTTCCCGCGCCACGTCGGCCAGGAGCCGCTCTACTACAATCACCGCAGCACCGGCCGGCCGGCACGGGGAGACGACCTTGTCTTCTGGTCGCACTACACGGACATCCCGAATACTCCGCTCTTCCCGTTCGGCTTCGGCCTGAGCTACACGACCTTCGAGTTCTCGGATCTCGAGCTCAGCGCCGAGACAGTCGGTCGCGACGACAGGCTTGAGGTTGCGGTCACCGTGAGAAACACCGGCCAGCGCACCGGGGTGGAGGTCGTCCAGTTCTACGTCAGGGACCTGATCGGCAGCGTCACCCGTCCGATCCTCGAACTCAAGGGGTTCGAGCGGATCGAGCTGGAACCGGGCGGCGTCGAACGAGTCCTGTTTAGCATCGGAGTAGAAGACCTGGCCTTCTACACCGCCGCCAAGCGGTGGGAGACTGAGTCCGGCGTCTTCGAGGTATCCGTCGGAAACAGCTCAGTGAACCGGCAATCGGCTCGCTTCACTCTCGAATAGCCTGGAACCGACAACGCTCGAAATGTGCCCGCTCGAACTGGGCCAGACGTGTCAAACGCTATTCTGGTGTGCTTTTGAAGTTGGATACCGGGATTGCGAAAAGCTTGAACAGGGGCAATGATTCTACCGGCGTATGGCCCCATGCTGAAACCGAGAAATCTGAAGGTGTGTAGCTGAAAATAGCATTTTCCTTATCTGAAAACTCGAAACGGGCAGTACCACCAACTTCCCGAACCACAGTGTGCGGGTCAAATTCACCATAATTCATCCCATAAGGGGATACAAATTGAACCTCCAGTGTATCGTCGTCCGGCTCCCCGCTGCCAATCATGAAGATGGGGTTACCCGCGCTGTCATAGGTGTACCAGTAAACAACCGCCAGCGGTGACCCGTCTGCCTGCTCTCCAAATTCCATGGAAAAGCCGTGCCCATCCTGTTCCGGGTAGTACCATGAACCCGAATATTCCGGACCGATCGCGGGGGTTTCGCCAGATATCGAGGAGCCACCCAGTTCGGTAAACCCATTATCTGAGATTCTGATGTAGTCAATGAGCATTTCAGCCGGT
>JAQAZP010000045.1:0-3005 GCA_032127265.1 Acidobacteriota bacterium | reverse complement strand
CAACTGCTCGGCCCGCTTGCCGCGGATCTCCTCGAGGTCGCTGCGCACGTGCTCCACCCGGCCCACCTCGCTGTGGGCGTATTTCACCGCGCCGGTCATCTGGGCGATGGCCCGCACCATCTCGTCCAGCACCCGGCCGCTCTTCACGAACGGCGCCGAAGCGTGATATCCGCGCTGCCGGTCATCGGGGAAGATGTTCACTTCCTGGTTACCGATGAGGAAGAATTCCAGCTCGCCCATGGCGTGGAACTCCATGCCGGTGGTCTCGGTGAACTGGCGTGAGGCGTTGTGCAGAATGTTGTCCAGCGCAAAGGGCGCCCGTTCGCCTTCGGCGGTGAGGTAGCGGCAGACCAGGTCGAGGCTGCCCGACTCGAAGGGGTTGAGGAACGCGGTCTTGTACAGCGGCACGACATACAGGTCGGAGACCGAGGCGTCCACCATCCCCTTGAACAGCGACGAGCCGTCCACCCGTTCGCCGTCGGCCAGCACCCGCTCAGCCTGGTGGCGGCTGACGATGGGCAGCTTCAGTTCCTTCAGCTTGCCGTCGAGAGCGGTTTAGTGAAAGGTGATCCGTTCGATGTTTTTTCCTCGATCACCCGGATCAGGTCGGCCCGGGTGAATTCCTCGGCCGGTTTGTCCAGAATCATCGAGATGGGGTTGGTCAGGGCGTAGAGTCGTTTCATCATTGCCTCCGCAAGACCAGGATGGTGCCCCGGGGGCCGGTGAGACCTTCGGGTCGCTAACTGCTGGTACCTAGTTGCGTTAACCCCATTCTCAGGGGGCCGTCATGATATAGCGGATCGGCGGGGGATGTCCAGACTGATGCCGCCGTTGACATTGCCCCGACCCTTTGTAATAGTACCTCCGGAATCTGTCGTCACAGCGGTCCGCGTCGTGCTCGAAGGCATGCCCGACCGCTGTAACCTTTTCCACAGCGGGAGGTTCCGGTGCCGGCACTCTGGCCAACCGCAGGTTTTCAACAATCTGTCCACAGGGGAGTGGAAGGGATTTCCACAGACCGTCATCCCCTTTTGCACAACTTTTCAACAACCAGGTTTTTACCGGGTCCCCAACGGAAGAGCAATGTCTGAAGAACTGTCCAAGGCCTACGAACCTGGTGAGATCGAGGCTGGAGTGAGCCGCCGCTGGCTCGAGGCCCGGGCCTTTGCCGCCTGCCCCGACGAGCGGGAAAACCGCTACGTGATCATGATGCCGCTGCCCAACGTCACCGGCGCCCTGCACATCGGCCACGCCATGGACAACGTGATGCAGGACCTGCTGATCCGCTGGCACCGGATGATGGGCGACAACACCCTCTGGCTCCCCGGCACCGACCACGCCGGCATCGCGACGCAAGCGGTGGTGGAAAAGCGGCTGCTCGAGCTTGAAGGCAAGACGCGCTATGACGTGGGCCGCGAGGGCCTGGTGGCCAAGATCTGGGAGTGGAAGGAGCAGTACCAGGCCCGGATCATCGAACAGCAGCAGCAGATGGGCTGCTCCTGCGACTGGGACCGCCAGCGGTTCACCATGGACGAGGTTTGCGCCGCGGCGGTACGCCGGACCTTCTTCCGCCTCTTTGCCGACGGGCTGATCTACCGCGGCGACCGCATCGTCAACTGGGACTGCCACCTGCAGACCGCGGTGAGCGACGACGAGATCGTCCGCATCACGAAAAGCGGCCACTTCTGGCACATCCGCTACCCGGTGATCGAGCCCGGGGACGGCGAGCCGGACCACGTCACCGTGGCCACCACCCGCCCCGAGACCATGCTCGGCGACACCGCGGTGGCGGTGCACCCCGACCCGGAAGGCGCGCTGGAGGGCCAGCTGGCCCAGCTGGCGGAGAAGCTCGCCGCGGCCACGGAAAAAGAGAAGCCGGACCTGGAGCTGGAACTGGCGGCGATGGAAAAACGGCGGAAGACCCACCTGCCGCGGCTGAAGCGGCTGGCCGCCATGGCCCGCGACGGCCGCAAGGTGCTGCTGCCGCTGATCGAGCGGGAGATCCCGCTGATCCTCGACACCTGGGCCAAGCCGGAGCTGGGCTCGGGCTGCGTCAAGATCACCCCGGCCCACGACCCCAACGACTACGACGTCTGGACCCGGCACCAGGACGAGATCGGGGCGGTGAACATCCTCAACCCCGACGGCACGCTCAACGCCAGTGCCGGCGACTACGAGGGCCTGGACCGCTTTGTCGGACGGAAGCAGGTGGTGCGGGACCTCGAGGCCCGGGAACTGCTGGAAGCCGTCGAGGACCGTGAGATCGAGATCGGCCACTCCGACCGCTCCAAGACCCCCATCGAGCCCTACCTCTCCAGGCAGTGGTTCGTCAGGATGGGCGACGTGGAGGGCGGGGTGGTATTCGGCAAGGACACCCCGGGTCAGTTCAGTGCATCCGGCCTGGCCCAGGCGGCCATGGACGCAGCCGGCGGCCAGTGGACCAGTCACACCGGGCGCAAGCTGACTTTCCACCCCGACCCGGCGCGCTACTCCGGCACCTACCTCAGCTGGCTCTCCGAAAAGCGAGACTGGTGCATCAGCCGCCAGCTCTGGTGGGGCCACCGCATCCCGGTCTGGCTCGCCGCCTTTGACGAGGCCGACGGCCTGCGCGCCGCCATCAAGGCGATCCCCGCGGGCGAGGACGGACTTATGGTCCGCATCGGTCTGCCCGACGGCGCGTCGCTGCCCGCCTCGGCAGCGGAGACCCTGGACGGCCCCGGCCCATTCGAGTTGATGGTCTGCCCGCTGGAGGCGGCGGAGCAGAAGCATGGCGCGGCCATTCACGCGGCGGGCCTGGCCCAGGACCCGGATGTCCTCGACACCTGGTTCTCCAGTGCGCTCTGGCCCCACTCCACCCTCGGCTGGCCCGACCCGCAGCAGGCGCGGATCAACGAGGGGCAATCCCCGCTGGCCGCCGGTGAGGGACGCCCGGACACCCTGTCCTATTACTACCCGGGGTCCTGCCTGGTCACCGCCCGCGACATCATCACCCTCTGGGTGGCCCG
>JAQAZP010000044.1:0-8620 GCA_032127265.1 Acidobacteriota bacterium | reverse complement strand
GCCGCCCTGGCCACGGTGGTGGGGGTGCTGATCGAGGTGCCGGTGATGCTGATGCTGGTCCGCTTTTGCCTCCGCACCCAGGGCTGGTTCGGTGTTCAAAGCGGATAATCTCCCCTCCGTCAACTTCGTGAAAAGTGCAATTAAAAAGGGGACCTGTCCCTCAATTAAACGCACATAATCCATGCCATGCCCGGGAAGGAAAGTCACTTAATTGCCATTCGCCAGCACGGTCTTGCCAATTTCGCAACCAGCTTCTATATTCGTAGATAATTATCAAGAGCGGGGACAACGAATGCCCCCCATCTTCATCGTTGACCGAATCGCAATCAAAACATGACTGTCTTCGTCACGGAAGGCACCACACTCGGAGAGGTCCCATGCGTATTCCAATCACTCTATTCGCCCTGCTCCTCCTGGTCCTGCCGGTTGGCGCCGACATGATCTACGTCCCCTTCGACCAGCCGACGATCCAGCAGGGAATTAACGCGGCGGTGGCCGGCGACGTGGTGGTGGTCTCCGACGGCACCTACACCGGGCCGGGCAACGTCAACCTCGACTTCAAGGGCAAGGCGATAGCGGTCCGTTCGAGCAACGGCCCGCTGCAGTGCATCATCGATATGGAAAACGCCGCCCGCGGCGTTCTGTTCATTCACAGTGAGGGCACAGATTCAGTATTTGAGGGGTTCACCCTGCGCAACGGCCAGGCTCCCCGAGGCGGCGGGATAATGATCGCCGACAGTTCGCCCACCATCAGCAGGAACATCATCGAGCAGTGCACGGCCACCAGCATTGGCGGCGGGATCTATGTGCGGGCAGCTTCCTCCGCGGTGATCACGGGCAACCTGATCCAGCAGAACCAGGCCGCATCAGGCGGCGGTATCGCCCTGCTCAACTGCCTGCCGGTGGTGACCTCGAACCGTTTCCTGGACAACAGCGCCACCGGCGATGGCGGCGGCCTGCACAGCAACATGTCGGCGCCCGAGTTGGTGAACAATCTCTTTTTCCAGAACCATGCCGGGACCAACGGGGGCGCGATCCACGTCATCACCCCGCATTACAGCGGGGCATACATCACCCTGGCCAGCGCAACCCTGGACCACAACACGGCCGCGGGCAAGGGCTCGGGGCTCTATTGCCGGAACTGCCGGGTGGACGTGATCAACAGTATCTTTACCGCCAACGAGGACAAGAACATCCAGGTGGGCGACGAGACCGCCGCGGCCTTCGTGCATGTCGAGTACTCGATGGTCCAGGGCGGCGCCGAGTCAGTCGTTCGCCACCCGGGAAGCGTCCTTACCACCGGTGACGGGGTGTTCAACAGCGCACCGCGATACGCCCAGGGCCCGCTGGGCATCCATTACCTGCAATCCAACAGCGACTGCGTCAACGCCGGCAGCGACGATGTGGCCAACATCTGTTTCACCGGCGCCGGCGGGCCGGTCTGCATGGACGAGCTGACCACCCGCGTAAGCGGGCTTCTCGATTACTCCACCGTCGATCTCGGATATCACTTCCCGCCCAACACCCTGTCGATCCGCACACTCTGGGTCAAGGGAGCCATCACCCCCCCCGCGGGCCTCCTGCCGTTCAACGGCCGTTTCTGGATCCTGCTCAGGCAGGCCACCATCCCGGAAACGCCCCGGCTGGCGGCGGTCAACATTGGCCTGAGAACATCCGGCGGACAGTACTTCCGCAACTGGCGCAGCGGTACCGCCTTCGTCACACAAGGCGAAGACACCCTGGAGGTCTGGACCCAGGTAATACCAAACCTCTGGTCATTCGCCGGCGAAAACCAGTTCCTGGTCCGGGTGGAGGACATTTCCCCCCCACCCTACAACCTGCCGCCGTACCAGCCGTCCGGCGGGACGGCCATCAACACTTTTATCTTTACCGGGGTCGAACCCTGAGGGACAGATAGGAAGATTCATTATTTCTTCTCCAGCGGCTTGAGATTGGCGTGGGCCAGCCACTGCCAGCCGGCGTCCGTCTTGACGAAGACCGTCAGCCGCGGCGCCGGCACCTTGGACAGCCGCTCGCCCTTGATGGTTTCGGCCACCGCGACAAAGTAGCTGGTGACGATCACCGTGTCGGTGCCCGTGACCTTGATCTCGCTCAGCAGATACGAGTCGATCTTCAGGCCGCCGATCAGAGCCATCTCCTGGGCCCGGTCGTTGGCCCCGAACTGGTGGACCGACTGAAATCCCTCGGCGGTCATGCTGCCCAGCGCTTCCACGTCCCCCTTGCGGATATTGGTCCAGAGCTGCTTGAGCAGCTTTTCGCCCAGGGCGCTCATCGACTCCGCCCCGTCCTCGGCGATGGCCGGCGTGGCGCCAATCAGGAACAGGGCGAGAACGAGGATACAGACGGCTGCGTGCTTCATGATGGTCAGCTCCTTGTGTCTCCGCTCTCGGGGGCGTCCCCGGAATGCGGACTGCGGTTGTAGAGCCAGGACAGTTCTCTGAGATAGTCGGCCGATTGTTGCGTCAGGCGGTCCAGCTGTTCCTGCCGGCAGCGCCAGGCCCAGTTTCCGGCTACGGTGCCGGGGGTATTGAATCGCGCTTCGGCGCCGAGGGACAGCAGGTCCTGCAGCGTGACGATGGCCAAGCTGCAGCAGGAACCATAGGCGGCACGAATCAGGTCCCAGGAAATGTGGTCACCATTGACCCGCAGGTAGCGCCGCAGCTGGTCCCGGATCTTCTCCGAGGCCAGTCCCTGCCACCAGCCGAGACTGGTGTCATTGTCGTGGGTGCCGGGATAGACCACGCAGTTGCGGGACAGGTTGCAGGGCAGGTAGAGATTGTCCTGCTCGAGGGTGAAGGCGAACTGCAGCACCGCCATTCCCGGCAGGCCGGTGGCCCTGGTGAACTCGAGCAGTCCGGGGGTGATCTCACCCAGGTCCTCGGCAATGATTTTCGCTGCGGGCAAACGCTTCTTCACTGCCCGGAAGAAGGAGAGGCCCGGACCCGGGACCCACTCACCCTCCCGGGCATCCACGGCGGCGGCCGGGATTCGCCAGAAGGCCTCGAAACCGCGAAAGTGATCCAGGCGCACCACCTCGAACAGTTCGAAGTTCATCTCCAGCCGGCGCAGCCACCACTCGAATCCCGCCCCCTCCATCTCCGCCCAGTTGTAAATCGGGTTGCCCCACATCTGACCGGTTTCCGAAAAATAGTCGGGCGGCACGCCGGCGACAAAGCGGGGATTCCCCTTGCGGTTCAGTTGGAAGAGCCAGGGGTTGGCCCAGGTGTCGGCGCTGTCCCCCGCCACGTAGATCGGCGCATCACCAATGATACCGATGCCTTTCTCCCGGGCGTAGTCACGAAGGCGGGCCCACTGGCAGAAGAAGAGATACTGGTAAAACGCGTGTTTACTGGAGGAACCGTCCAGCTCCTCCCGGAACGGCGAGGCCGCCGCCTTGAGATACGAGGCATATCCGGCCGGCCACTCCTGCCAGGGCGCACCCTCGAACCGTTCCTTCAGTGCCATATACAAGGTATACGGAGCGAGCCAGGAGGCATTTTCGTCCCTGAACCGGTTGAAGGAGCCATAATCCCCCAGGCTGTCGTCACCCCGCTCGAGAAAACGGCGGTGGGCCAACCGGAGAAGCGGCGGCTTGAGCCTCCCGATCCCGACGTAATCCACCTCTCCCGCGGGCAGTTCCAGCAGCGGCTGCAGTTCGTCCTGCTCCAGCAAATCGAACGAGGCCAGTTCCTCCAGGTCGATCAGCCAGGGGTTTCCGGCAAAGGCCGAGAAACACTGATAGGGGGAATGGCCGAAGCCGGTGGGTCCCAGGGGGCAGATCTGCCAGTACTGCAAACTCGCGGCCCGGAGAAAATCGATCAGCCTGCGGGCGCCGGCACCCAGCGTCCCGATTCCCTGGTTACCGGGCAGGGCGGTGGGGTGCAGCAGCAGTCCGGCACTGCGGCGGTCGAGCCAATTGAATATGGGTGATTCCATCGCTGCCTCAGCTTCCGTATCGGCCTACCGCCTGCCGGGCATGATCTTGCCGCCCGTTACACCGCCCGAGAGCCATGGCCGGCTCAGCGATAGCCAATGGAGGGGCAGCCGACAAAATCGTTGAAGTTATTCGGGGCAGTGGCCCCGGATACCTTCCAGTCCATCAAGCTCGAGAGTGGCCTCGATGCGCTGGTGAATCAGACGAGCAACGATCCGGTGGCCCTCCTCGTTGAGGTGGATCACGTCGTAGAACAACTGCTTCTCGCTGTTCTGGAACTCCGGGTGGTGGTGCAGGTCGAGATACTCGATGCCCTCGGCAGCGCACCAGGCAGCAGCCCGTTCGATGAACGCCGAATATTCAGTGGAGAATTCGAGTTCGCGGTAGCCCTCGTAGGCCTCACACCACCGGCAGTAGTTCATCTTCTCCTGCTCTGTCCGCTGCAACTTGCCGCCCAGCTCCGGCTGGAAAACCACCAGGAACGCCGCCCCGCGGGCATGGGCAAAGTCATTCATGCGGTCCAGCGAGGCGTGGTAATTTTTCTCTATCCCTTCCAGGATTTGTTCCCGCCCAGTCGGACCGGCATCCACGGCCTCATCGATCTTCTCCGTGCGGTAGGCGGACTTCTTGGTCAATCCAGCCCGCCGTGCCTCTTCCTTTCGTGTCAATCCACTCTTGCGGACCGGCTGTTTGTCACCGGCGCCGGTGATCTTCTGGAGATCGTGGAGCCGCTGCTCGGTATTGAAGAAAAGGTTCATGAAGCCGTGGTCCCACGGCTCAATCCGGTGGCAGGCCAGCCACTGGTCAAAGAGTTCGTTCCAACCGTCGAATGCCACGTAAACCGAAGGGTTGAAATCGTCCAGACGATGCACCATCAAGGCCAGTTCCTGCCCGGCAAGATAGCCCACCACAGCCGCGTTGACCACCTCACGCTCTTCGATCATACCGTCGAGGAGGGCGGCGAAACAGATTCCGTCCGCAGGGAGGCCCTGGCCAAAGGCGGCGGAGCCACCGAGAATCATCACCGGCCGCGGCGTCCCGCGATAGCCGCCCCGGAAACCGTAGGCGCCGGTGCTGAAACTGCCGGTCCGCTGGTTCGGCTGGTTTCGATAGAGGGTGAAGGGATCGAGACGAACCAGCAGTTCGCCCCGGGAATCGGAGAGCGGCCGGCCGCCGCGGTCCACCAGGGCTAGTGCGTATTCGCCCTGGGTCCCGGTGAAGACCGGCGGCAAAGGCGGTTCCCTGGTTCCTCGCAGGAGCAGGAACGCCGGAACGCCCACGGCAAGGAGAACGAGGAAAAGGATCAGCTGCTTCTGCCGGACCTTCATGAAAACGCCTTGCAAAAGCCCCGCGAATCCAGCCTCCATGGTTCAATTGAAGTGGAAGCGGAAAAGCCCGTGCAGGGCGGCGGGCCCGAAGGCCCGCCGTTCTCGGATGTTAGTCCAGGATGCCCCCGGCCACGTTGCCGCCGCGGGTCACCGAAGCATCGTAGGCATCGAAGTCGATACTGGTCAGGGCGGAAGCGACACCGCCGGTCACGTCAAAGGCCCGGACAATGGCGCCGATGGACGGATCGGGGCCAGGCATGGTCAGGATCTCATCCGCATCGTCGCCATCCACATCACCCGTACCAACCCGGACACCCTTGTTTGTACCTTCGTAGGCCACGAAACTCACGCCGGGTATGGCGGCTAATGTTCCACCATCGTAGTTCCAGCCCCGCACGTGGGCCCCGAACACGGCGCCCGGTCCGGGACCGGTGATGATCTCGTCGATACCGTCACCGTCGATGTCGCCGCATCCCACGTTGACCCCGAACTGGTTCGTGCCGTAGGCCAGGAAGCTGACCCCCGGCATGGACGCCGCCGTGCCGCCGTCCACGTTCCAGCCGCGAACGTGCGGGCCGAATACCGAGCCGGGGCCGGCACCGGTGACGATCTCGTCGAAGCCGTCGCCGTCGATGTCACCGAGGCAGAGATTGGTGCCGTATTTCAGCGTGCCGTAGGCAAAGAAGTTGATCCCGGCCATGGGGGTCACCGTACTGCCGCCGTCGTGGTTCCAGCCGCGGACGTGGGGCCCGAACACGGCGCCCGGCCCGGGGCCGGTGATGATCTCGTCCTTGCCGTCATTGTCCACATCGCCGCAGGCCACGTTGACGCCCCACTTGTTGGTGCCGTAGGCCAGGAAACTGATGGTGCCGATGGCCGCACCATCAGGGGTGAAGCCCCGGACGTGGGGGCCATAGACCGCGCCCGGCCCGGCGCCGGTGATGACCCAGTCCCGGCCGGTGCCGTTGATGTCGCCGCAGGCCACGTTGACCCCGTACTGGTCCGGGCCGTAAGCCGTCCACTCGGCCGTTGGTGCGTCGGGGGTCACGAGGTTCCAGACCCGGGTCAGCGCCGGGTTGGCGGCTGCAGGGCCGGGACCGGTGACGATGGTGCCCGTGCCGCCGCTGCCGCCGATGCCGTTGAGCGTGGCCTGTCCGGTGCTCAGCGGGTCGAGCCAGTCTTTCAGGCGGTCGGCGGCGGTGCCCCCGGTGTCCCAGGACCAGGCAAAGGAGCCATACACGTCGTAAAGGTCGTTGCTGCAGGCTGCCGCGCCGCCGTAGAGCTGGCCGACGTAGTGGTGATTCTGGTTATACAGCGGGCAGCCCGAGGAGCCGCCCTCGGTGGAGCCGGCATCGTAGTCGCTGACCCGGACCATCCGCCCCCCGTCCGAGCTGGTGGTGGGGTCGTTCTCGAAACTGATCCGCTTTTCCTGCGTATTCGGGTGGTGGATGGCCGCCGCCGAGGTGGCCTGGACGCCCGAGTGGTCCCAGCCGGCCCAGAAGACGTTCCACTCGGGCAGCGGTGAGTCATCGAACTGCACCAGGCAGAAGTCCGAAGCCGAGCCGTCGGCCAGCTCGGTGGCCCCGATCTGGCTCTGGGACAGGCTGCCGTCGCCCTGCTGACCGCTCTCGGAGCTTCCGGGCTCGCGGCACCAGCTGTTCTCGTAGTTCCAGTAGACCCGGAACGTGTGGTCGTTGCCCGCGGTCACCCCGCAGTGATTGGCGGTCATGAAGTAGGGCGTGAAATCATTGGCCGTGTTGTTGATCATCGACCCGCTGCAGATCCTGGAACCCTGGAGCTGGATGACGGCCACCGCTTGGATCTCGTTGCGCCAGCCGTCGCCCGCGGGGCAGACCACGTCGATGTTGCACGACTGCGAACGCTCACCGTCGGCCGGTTCGGCAAAGAACCCGCGATAGCCGTGGTTCACGGAGCCGATCAGCACTTCCAGGTTCTTCATGCCCGCCACCGGCACGACGATCTCCACCACCAGTTCGTCGCCCGGCAGAACCGGGGACCAGTATTCGCCGTGCTCCCGGTTGTCCTTCACGGTGAGCGGGCCAACCCTGTAGGAGAAATCCGGGGTGTAGAGGAACATCTCCCCGCCCTCGGGCATCACCCAGCGGAGGAAGGCGAGGTTCAGCGACTTGGCCCCGCGGGAGACCACGTGCAGCCGCCACATCACCCGCTCCCCGGAGAGGGGTTCCCAGGTCCCGGAGTCATCGGTGGAGACCAGCACCTCCAGCGGCACGGCAAAGCGCCACGGCTCGTTGAGCTGGTCGGCGATTTCGTCTTCCATGCGGACCGGCACCATGTCCACTTCGGGCATGGTCAGCTTGTCCACGGTACTGAGCGGCTGGACCGCATTGTTCTCCGCTGCCGGCCGAATCTCGGAATTCACGAGTTCGATGGTTGCCGTTGCCGGCGGCGCCGCCAGAAGGCTCAGCAGCAGGATGGCCATGCTGCCGCATACGAGCCGGATTATTGCACCACACGCGATTTTCTTCATCGGATCTACTCCTCCGTCTTCCGTCTTTTCTTTATAGTGTTGCGAACCAATCAGATATTCTACTTGATAGTCCTCGGGATACGAAGAATTGTTTTCAAGTGGTTGACGGTTCAGGGTGATGATCCAGCGAACCAAATCCTCCTGAATGCGTTGATATAGGGGAACCGACCGGCGGACCCGGCTCTCAAGGATTCTTAACATGAACTACCTGCTGATTTTACTCGTTCTGGGCACCATCATCCTGATCCACGAATTCGGCCACCTGCTGGCGGCCAAAGCCACCGGAATCCCCATCCGCCGCTTTTCGGTGGGTTTCGGCCCCCGGATCTGGAGTTTCCGGCGGAGCGACACCGAGTACAGAATCTCCCTGGTCCCCATCGGGGGATACGTGCTGCCCGAGGGCGAGAGCGAGGAGGAATACCTGCGTTTCTCTGCCTCACGGCGAATCCTGTTTTCCCTCGGCGGCCCGCTGGCCAACATGGCCGCCGCCTTTACCGGCCTGGCCGCGGCCTACACGGCCAACCTCGGCCCCTCCTTCACCACCCTGGTGGTGCGGCCGGCATCCGACCTCTACAGGCTTCTGGCAGAGATCGTCCTCCTGCTGCCGGCCCTGTTCAGCACACCGGACCAGATGTCCGGCGTGGTGGGCATCGTCTCCTGGGGCGGGCGCCCCGAGGGGATGACCCTTGCCGCCCTGCTCACCTTCTTCGTCCTGCTCAACGTCAACCTCGCCTTCTTCAACATGCTGCCCCTGCCCCCGCTGGACGGGGGAAAGATCCTCTTCGCCCTGCTGGAAAAGATCTACCGGCCGCTGCAGCGGCTGCACCT
>JAQAZP010000043.1:0-10521 GCA_032127265.1 Acidobacteriota bacterium | reverse complement strand
CAGCAGCACCGGGATGTAGAAGCTCGGCGGCCCGCCGTGCATGCCCCGGGACAAAACCAGCGGTCCCGCGGCCTTGCCCAGGAGATATGGAAGAGCAGCGGGCGTGACCCGGCAGAGCGCCACGTACCAGGGGACGGCGATCAGGGCGGCCAGCACCACCCCCCCCAGGTGCCAGGACCAGCGGAGCGGACGGGAGTCGCCGCGGAAGGACGCCCGGCGGCGGAAGAAGAGGCCGGTGGCAACAGCCGGCACCAAGGGCAGCAGCAGCCCCAGCGGCCCCTTGGTCAGGATGCCAAGAGCCGCACAGATCCAGAAACCCACGATCCACTTTCCCGACCGCCCGACCAGGGCCATCCAGGCGCAGAGGAGGGCGGCGGTGACAAAGAGCAGCAGGTAGGCGTCGGTGGCCAGCATCCGCGAAAGGACCAGGAATCCGGTGAAGGAAGAAAGGGCCGCGGCAGAGAGCAGTGCCGCCGCCCGGCCGAAAATGGACCGGGCCAGGCCAAAGGTCAGGGCCACCACGGCCAGCGAGGAGAACAGCATCGGCAGACGCGCCCCCCACTCGTTGACCCCGAAGAGTTTCATCGAGATGGCGGTGACCCAGTAGGTCAGCGGCGGTTTGTGCAGGTGCTTGAAGCCGTTGAGACGGGGGGTGAGCCAGTCGCCGGAGTAGAGCATCTCGCGGGAGATCTCGGCGTAGCGAGCCTCGCTCGGTTCGAGCAGCGGCACCGGCCCGGTCAGGACGGCCATCGCCAGGGGCATGGCCCAGCCGGCAAGGAGACTTATCGCCAGCAGCAGTGCGGCGCTTCTCTCCAGCCGGGATGTAGCGGTCCCCATGTGGATCTCCGTGGCGTCACGAAAGCAGGTTGTGATATCAGGGGGCCGATGATACACGAATCAACATATCTGCGAAAGATGCGGGGAAGGCTAACGGTCGGCCACCGAGTGGCGTAGGAAGTATTTCTCGATCTTGTACAGATCGAAGTCGCTGGCCGGCGTGAAGCGGACCACGCTCAGGCTGTCGCGGTTCTCGGCGTTGGGGTCGGCGGCGCCGGGAACCACCCGCCGAATCACCCGTCCGCGGCAGCGGGCGATCTTGTATTTCCGTCCCCGGCCGCGCCGCAGGGAAATTCTCAACACCAGCTGAAGCTCACCCGCCTCGGAAGGCACCGCGCGGCGGGTCAGCAAAGCGATGGCCCGTTCGTTGACGTCAATCAGCTGGCCCCGCCGCCTCACCGTCCGGCTCCGGCCGTTTTCGCCAAGGCTGTACGAGATCCAGGCATCGCCGCACACCGGCTTGCGGGCCAGTTCACGGCGGTTGTCGTCCACACCGCCGGACCGTCTCCACTCGGCCAGCCGGCCGCCGACCATCCGCCGCAGGAGCTGACGCCCCACGCCGCGCACGGCCACGAAGAGAGTGGAGCCGAGCAACGTGGCATCGAGCCACACCGATTTCCTCGCCAGGTAGATATTGTTCAGCCTCAGCCGGATCCGTTTGTCGGTGTGATACGGCGTGTAGAACTGCGCAAATCCGGTCATCCCCGGCTTGACCATGAACAGGCGGTCAAATCCCGGGATCGAGCTGCAGAGCCCCTCGTAGATCGACTGGCGAACCGGTCGCGGTCCCACCAGGTGCATGTCGCCGCGGACCACGTTCCAGAACTGGGGGATCTCGTCGATCCTTGTTTCACGGAGAAAACGGCCGATGCGGGTCTCGAATACGTTGATCATGGGCAGCAGCCGGCCGCTGAGTTTTTTCTCCGAGTCTTCGCGAAGCGTGCGGAACTTGGTGATGGTGAACGGCTGCTTTCCCTTGCCCAGACGCTCTCCCCGGTAAAAGAGGCTTCCCCCGTCGTCCATTTTGATCAGCAACCAGATCAGCGGGTATATGGGGAGAGTAAACAGGAAGAGAACCAGACCGCTGACCCGGTGGAAGGCCTCCATGGCCCAGCCAAATTCCAGAGGTGGTTCATCACCGTTGCGGGCACTGGGGAGTTCGGCATCAGGTGGAGAGAGGTCGGGTACGGCCCTTGGAGCGGAAAGCTCTTCCACGGCCGACAGAGCCGGCACCGCGCATACTTGTTGATCGCCCATCGCTGTGTCCCTGATACATGTCGATCACCGCCGGAATCACACCCAACATCACTCCTATCGGGCAGGCGCGGAGGAATCTTGAATTCAAGCAGCCAATCGTACTGACAATATATTAATTTTACGAAAAATGCAGCAACTATTACCACGCTTTTCAACATCTCTATTGACACCCGACGGAAAACCAATTACATCTTCAGTAATCATGTATCCCGGTCGAAGCACCTGCCACCTGAGACAATGGACTGGACAGGCCGGAACCGTTTGAGGCAGGAGCCCATCTTGATCATGCTGAATCCGTATGCGGGTGGCCGAAGCGACACCCGATCCACCGGAAACTGGTCGTCTTCGAGGCACTCCGCGGCGTTGATCCACCCTTATTCGCCGGCCCTGCTGACCGTCATGATCTGTATCGTTCTGGCAGCCTTTCCGGCACAGCTCCAGGCCTCCGGCAGCCCGGTGGTCAACGCAGACCCTGGACCACTGCACGTGAAGGTGGTGGAACAATGGCCCGGCGGACTGATCCTGGACCTGACCCTGAACGGAATGGCCGCCGAGCAGGTCACGCTCCTCCGGCAGGACTTCCAGCGGTTGTTGATACCCGGGGCGGGCCGACTGGCGATCGACGGGCGGCCGGAGCTGCCCGCGGTGGGACGGTATATTGCCGTGCCCCATGGCGCACGGGTGGAGGTGGAGATCCTGGAGGGCCGGGAGGTCCGGGTTCCAGGACTGCGGCCGCTGCCGCACCAGCCGCCCCGAATCGATGACCGCGGCCAGGGGGCCGATGTGGCCGCGGCAGGACCGGACCCCACGGTGTATGGAAGTGCGGATGTCTACCCGGCCCGGCGGGTGGAGGTGGAAACAGCGCAGGATGTTCACGGCTGCCGGGTGGCCCTGGTCAAGCTCTACCCGGTGCGTTACGACCCGGCAGGCCACTCACTGCTCTACACCAAACGGCTGAGGGTCCAACTGCTGTTCAGCGGCGGGAACGGCCGGTTCATCGACCCGCGGCACCGGACCCCCGCCTTCGAAACGTTTTTCCGGGCCTTGCTGCTCAACGCCGCTTCCCTGGGTCAACCACCCTCCCGGCGGGGACAGCCGCCGCCGGCCTGCGAGATGCTGATCATCACCCCTGAAATGTTTTACGACGAAGCCCGGAGACTGGCCGAGTGGAAAAACCGGCGGGGCATCCCCACCCTGGTCCGCACCACCGCCGAAACCGGCTACACGGCCGGCGAAATCACCGATTGGATCAGGGACCGCTATAACGGGGAGTGGCCCGGGTTGAGTTATCTGCTGCTCTTCGGTGATGTGGGCGAGGAGGATTCGGTTCCCTGCCACTACACCATCGTCCACGAGGTTGACGAGATCCAGGTGGGAACCGACCTCTACTACGGCGTGATGGAAGAGGGGAAACCCGGGCAGTTGTCCTTTCCCGACCTGTTCATGGGGCGGATCTCGGTGAACACCGTGGATCAGGCCGCCACGGTGGTGGACAAGATCCTCGGCTATGAGCAATCCCCGGACACCACAAGCGGCTGGCTCGACTCGGTGCTTCTCGGGGCATACTACGAGAATGGCCGATACTTCGTCTCCACGTCGGAAGCGATTCACAACCATCTGACCCCCCTGGGCTATTCCTGCAACACCCGGTATGAGGCGAGCGGCCAGAATCTCACGACAGCGGTGCTGCAGGCGATCAATGACGGCGTATTCCTGGTGACCCACCGCGACCATGGCCAGGACCGCAACTCCAGCGACCCGCACACCGGCTGGATCCACCCTGAATTCACCGAACAGCACATACCGCAATTGACCAACGGCAATCGACTGCCGGTGATGCTGAGCGTCAACTGCCGCTCGGGGTGGTTCGACGGCGAGACCGACGGCCATCCCGGCTTCGCCGCCCAGTCGTTCTGCGAAGAGTTGTTGCGGAGAGACGGGGGCGGCGTGGTGGGGGTTATCGGCGACACCCGCACAAGCTACAGCGGATACAACGACGAACTGATCAAGGGATTCATCGATGCCATCTGGGAGCAGTTCGATCCCGGCTACCCCGTGGGCGGCGCTGCGGACCGGCTCCCCTCGCCGCTCTACCAGATGGGCGCGGTGCTCAACTTCGGAAAACTCTGGATGTATGACAAGTTTATTGTCCCCGAAGGCGCGGGATACCCGCCGTGGATGAGACCCACCGCCGAACGAAACCAGATCCAGTTCGAGGTCTATCACTACCACGGCGACCCGAGCATGGAAATATGGACCGGCACGCCCGCCGACGAGCTGCTGGTGGAGCACAACAACCAGGCCTTTATCGGCGACACCTCCTTCACGGTGGCGGTAGAACCGGACGACGCGCTGGTGGCCCTGGCCATGAACGGTGTTCTGCTGGGGCGGGCCCTCTCCGCCGGCGGTCAAGCCGTGGTCCAGTTCTCCCGGCCGCTGGACCAGCTGGGGGAGATGACGGTCTGCGTCACCATGCACGGCCAGCTCCCCTACCTCGACGGCATGGTGAACGTGCTTCCCCCGGACGGGCCCTATGTGCTCTACCAGGGGCACCAGCTGGATGACACGCCGGCCGGCGGCAACGGGGACGGGCTGGTGAGCCCGGGTGAGGAACTGGACATCCATCTCACCCTGCAGAACTACGGCAACGCCCCGGCCTACGGCGTGGTGGCCACCCTGGACAGCGACAGCGGCATGGTGGACATTCTGCAGGGACAGGCCGACTACCCCACCATCGGCCCGGGCGAGACAGTCGCCGGCCTCCAGCCTTTCCGCATCGGGGTGCGGCCCGACTGCCCGGACCGCGAGGTGATCCACTTCACCGTGCATACCGCCGCCGGGGAGTCCTCCTGGGAGTCCGGGTTCTTCATCGTCGTCGACGGTGCCCACGTCCCGCACTACAGCCACCAGATACTGGACAACCTGCCCGGGGCCGGCAACCAGAACTTCATCGCCGACCCGGGGGAGCGGTTCGACCTGCGGGTTTCCCTGCGCAACATGGGGGTGGTCTATGCCAGCCAGGTCACGGCACAGCTGGCCACCGATGAGCCGGGGGTGACCATCGAGGAGTTCCCCGAGCTGGTCCACTTCCCCAATATCGCCGCGGGAAACGTGGGCACCAGCTACAGCCCGCACTTCCGCCTGGCCCTGGACGAGAGCATCGAATGCGGAACGGTGATCCCCTTTACCATGCTGGTCAGTGCCGCCGAAGGCTTGACCAGCACCGGTTTCGAGCTGCTGGTGGGAGGCCTGGAAACGGTGTTCGCCGACGACATGGAGCAGGGGGATGGCGAGTGGGAACCCGTTCTGGTCAGCGGCGAAGTGGACTGGTCGAGGGTGCTCGACGAACCGCCGGGGAATTACGGCTATGCCTGGCATACTCCCGGCGAGGCTATCGTAAAAGACAATTGGCTGATATCCCCGGAGTTCCTGGTGACCAGAAGCTCCACGCTCAGTTTTCGTCACCGGGTGGACATGGAGACGGGATTCGACGGGTGCGTGCTGGAGATCACCACCGATGGTGGAGATACCTGGACTGATCTGGGCAACTGGATCACCCGGGGCCCCTATACCCACCAGATCCCCACCGGCACGGAGAGCCCCATCGGTGGCCGCCCGGCCTGGTCGGGCACCAGCGGCCCGACCATGACCCGGGTGGAGGTGGACCTGGACCACTTCGCCGACGAGCTGGCCAGGGTCGGCTACCGTATGGCCTGCGATAGAAGTGTCGAATCCGGTTCGGGCTGGCACATCGACGACGTGGTGCTGGAGGGTGTGCTGTGCGACCCCTGGATGAGTCCTGACGAGACGATCAGCCTGGACATGGCCTGCACGCCGGTGAGCGCCACGCTGCCCTTCGATGTACTGGTGGAGGTTACCGTATCCAACGATACGGATCACTGGCGGGGGGTCGCGGCCAGTCTCGACCTGCAGCTGGCCGGCGGCTACTACATGGCCAACATCACAACCGGGTTCAAGGGGATCGGCCCACTGGAGTCAGCGATCTGGAGTGTCCCCCGGGTATTCCCCGGACACCCCCTGCTGGTGGGTATCAACACCTTCCGGGTGTCGGTCCAGGATGTCACCGACCCCCCGTACAACCAGCCGCCCCACCCCACGTCCGGTGACACCGCGCGGGGCACCTGCGATGTGGAATGCCTGATACCCTAGTGTCACACTAGCCCCCTTTCCTCAATGACTTCGTCGCGAGCAGATGGACTGTGGGAAATGGGGGCTAACCGTACACTTTCTCCAGGGCGCCGAAATCGCAGAGCTTGGCCAGGATGCCGCGCACCGCCGGGACCGGCAGGGCAGCGGGCCGGCCGAGTCGTTCCCACACCCCTTCGCTGTCGAGCGCCGTATCCCCTGCCGGACCTTCGAGAAAGAGGGCCAGCACGCGCCCGGCGCTGGCCGGCGCGCCCACCAGAACTCCGCACACCAGGTGGCACAGCGTCACGCCGCCTGAGGGGCCATCGTTCTCCGCTCGCCCAAGCACCACTTCGCCGGTGGCCCGGAAGAGGTCTTTGTCCCCCGACGGCACCCGGGGCGGGTTCGTTCCCAGGGCCCAGCGGCGGAGGAACTCCTGCCGTCCGTGGTTGAGGAAGTAGATCACCCCCTCCTCCTCGGTGAGGATCTGCGGGTGGGTGTGGGGCCGCAGGCCGGTATTGATCAACCCGGCCAGTTCACCCGGGCCGGGCCCCCCGGCACCGGGCAGCGGTTCGGCCTCGAAGTGAATGGCCAGGGTCTGCCCGTCCTCCCCCCGTCCCCCGGCAATGCCGTATTTTGCCGGGTACTGGTAAATCTCCGAGTTGCGGTTGAGGTGAAAGGTGTGGGCATTGGCCGTGAACCCCGGAATACCGCGGATCAGATCCACGGCCAGGTCCCGGGTCTGCTCCGCCTGTTCGGTGGTCTCGCCGGGGAAGCCGCCGATCAGTGAGATGTGCGCGGCCAGGCCGGTGCCGGCCAGGTTGCCCAGCACGCCGCGGGCGGCCTGGAGATCAATCCCCTTGCCCATCCGGCCCAGCACCTCCTCACATCCTGATTCCAGGCCGAAGAAAATCCCGTACAGGCCGCTGTCGGCCAGTTGCCGGCAGAGGTCAGCGGTGAAGCCCTCCTCCAGCCGCCCCATGAAATACCAGGCGAGGTCCAGCCCCCGGTCCTGGATGATCCCGGCCAGGCGGCGGGCCCGGTTGGGCGGCACGGCCTCGTCCACCACCATCACCGCGGCAGCACCGTGGCGTGAAATCAGGCCCTCCAGGTTCGCGGCCACCTTGTCCAGGGGGATGGGCCGCCAGGCGCCGTCCTCACCCCGGTGGTAGCTGCAGTAGGTGCAGCGGTTCCAGTAACAGCCCCGGCTGGTCTCCAGGGGGAAGATCACCGTGCCGCTGAGATAGCCGTCCAGTTCCAGGCCCTGGAAATCGGGGGCCGGCAGGTCCGCCGGAGAGAGGGGCCCCACGGTGGGAGACTGCCTCACGGCGCCCTGGGAGTCGCGCCAGAACAGGTTGCCGGCAATGGTGGGATCACTGCCCTGCTCCAGCTGGCGGCAGAGGCTGGACAGCGACTCCTCGCCATCGTGCACCACGGCGAAATCCAGCAGGTCAAAGAGGGCGGCCAGGCGCTGGGGGTCGCCCAGCTGCTGGGTCATCAGGTGGCCGCCGAAGACGATCTTCGCTCCCGGCGCTTCGCGTCGCACGGCGGCGGCCATGGTCAGTGCGGGAAGAAGCTGCTGGCGGAAGGGGATGGTGAAACCCACCAGGTCAGGCTTTGTTTGGCGCAGCCAGGGCGTGAACACCTCCCGGTCAAAACGGGCGAGTATGGGGTGGCCGCCCTGGCGAACGGTCCGCGCCAGGTCCCCGGCGGAAAGGGTGGTCCAGCGGTCCAGCGGGAAATCGTGAAGCAGCAGGGTCTCGGCGATCCTGAGCAGTCCGGCATGGGGTGCGTGGCCCCCGCGGCCACTCCGTGAATCCATGCGCCAGGTCTCCCTCCGGCCCAGGGCAGCCCGGCTCTGCCCTATCCGCGCGGCCAGTTGGGGAATAATCCTGATCCAGGCGGCGAGATTCAGCAGCCGGGATTGGTCCCCCGGCCCGGCCGCCAGACGGCGGTGTTCCTCCGCCAGCTCCGCCAGCCGCTGCTCCAGCGCCCGGGGGGTCAGCAACCAGCGGTGCAGCCAGAGATTGGCATCCGCCTGCACCACCTCCCGCCCCTCCCGGCGGAGAAAGGCCGTTAGCGCGGGCAGGGCGAGGTGCGGCGCAATGGCCGACGAATACGGCGGATAGATCAGCGCCACTTTCATTCCCGTCGCTCCTCCGCGGCCTTGGGGGGGCGTAAGAGCGCCCGCCTGCCGGTTGGTCATCGGATTGCCTGCCGCTCTTATGTTACACTCCCTCCCGGGCCGAGGGACAGCAGCAGCAATGACCGACTGACCGGGCGGGGAATGGAGCCGGATACGGATGAGCGATATCAGGCACGAGCACCTCGAGAGTTATCTCGAAACTCTCACCGACGAACTGACCAACTTCCAGTCCATCGCCGAAAACCTCAAACCCTCATCCGGTGATATTCCACAACTGGACGGGATCGACATCTACGGCGAAACCATCCCGCTCAACGGCGTCATCGGCGGCGACCACCTGATCTACCTCGATTTCAACAAGCGCTTCGACCTCGACGCCCGCATCGACGAAGCGCGCCGCAGAGGCCGGCCGGACATCGCGGCCAAGCTCGAAAAAGCCCGTAACAAGGCCGGCGTGCTGCTCACCGACGTGGCCGGCCACCGCATCACCGACCACCTGCTGGCCGCCATGCTGCACCAGGCCTTCCTGCTTGGCGCTCGCTACGAGATGGACTTCTTCGGCGAGATCACCGCCCTGCTGTTCGAGAACATCAACGTGCGCTTCCACAAATCTTCGCGGATCACCAAGTTTCTGACCATGGTCTACGGCGAGATCGCCGACGACGGCACCTTCCGTTTCCTCAGCGCGGCCCACCCCCTGCCAAAGGTCTTTTCCCGGGAGTTCGACCGCTTCGTGGAGATCAACCCGGAGCACCTGACCATCTTCCCTCCCATCGGCACCATGCCGGCAAAGGGGGACATCGACCAGAAGGACCTCACCCCGTCCCTCGGCTACAAGGACCGCTACATCGCCAACGAAATCAGTTTGATGGGCCGGGGGGACATCCTGCTGCTCTTCACCGATGGACTGTCCGAACATGGCCGTGACGAGCACCCCTGGTATCCGGAGCGCCTGGAGACGGTGCTGAAAAAGGTGAAAGGCCACTCGGCCCGGGACATCGTCGCCAGCCTGAAAAACGACCTGCTGGCCTGGGCGCCCCCCTCCGACGACATCAGCCTGGTGGTGATCAAGCGAACCACCTGACCCGGGGGCGCATACCGGGCGATGATACTTAGTGGTCCTCTTCATAAATTCGGTGACGTACCAAGGTCACCGAGGCACCCGGCCCGCAAGGCGCGAGGAGGGAGAATACTCTCTGCAGTATTTGACCGAGGAGCAACGCGGCGGGCCGGGATGCATCGGGGGCTGAATACCACCGTATTTATGAAGAGGGCCACTTAAAGTGAAGCGGACCAGGAGGGCCGGATACTGGAGAGACGGGCTTTGACCTGGTGCCCGGCCGGACTCAAGTCCCAGAAAAGGCTGCGCCCGCTCAGCGGTTCAGCACTGCCGAGCGAGGTAGCCCTGCATCTCGGCGAGGGCCTGGTCGATGATCTGGTCCAGACCGCTCATTATCCCGGAGGCATCCTCGGTGGACCCGGCGGCTCCCATCTTCTCCAGGCTGTAGGCCGCCTCGGAAAACTGGTCCACCTTGAAATAGCCCACCGACCCCTTGAGTGAATGCGCCGCGCTTTCCAATCCGGTGCCGTCCCCGGAGGAGATGGCACGGTGGATCCGATCGCGCTGCTGCACCGACTCATCGATGAACAGCCGGAAGATCTCCACCATCAGGGCTTCATCACCGTCGAAATCGCTGAGGATGGATTCGAAATCGAGCAGCCCGGACGTGGACCGGGGTTCAGCTGAAGACGGCGGCGGCCCGGATGCCGTGCGGGGTGCCGCGGGAATGGCGGAACCGATGGTGTCCAGCAAACCATACAATTCCTGGACGTTGATCGGCTTGGTGATGTAGTCGTCCATCCCGGCATTGAGGCAGGATTCCCGGTCCCCCTTCATCGCATGGGCGGTCATGGCGACGATCGGCAAGTGAATCCCGCTCTGCGCCTCGATCTCCCTGATCCTTTGCGCGGCGGTGATCCCGTCCATCACCGGCATCTGGATGTCCATCAGGATGCAGTCATACCGGTTGTGCTGCCAGTATTCCATGGCCATGGCGCCATTGTCTGCCACGGTCACCGTGTCTCCACGGCGCTGGAGCAGCTTCACCGCCAGTTTCTGGTTGACCAGGTTATCC
>JAQAZP010000042.1:0-5967 GCA_032127265.1 Acidobacteriota bacterium | reverse complement strand
AAAGGTATCCGGCCCTGGTTTGCGCATTTTTTTGAGCACCTCGGCGTGCATATGCTCCGGCGCCACCTTCAAGTGACCCGACACATGATGCTTCGCCAGCTCGCGGATGTAATCCGGCGTGCGCAGCGCTACATCCATCCGGATGCCCGACTGCACAAACAGATGCTTCACCTTTTCCAGCTCGCGCACGCGACGCATTAGATGGATGGCCGCTGTCGCGTCCAGTTCCAGATTCGAGCAGATCTTTGGGTAGAGACAGCTCGCCCGCCGACAGGTTTTGCACGCCGCGCAGTCACCGTTGGCGCATCCGTACAAATTGGCAGTCGGCCCGCCGATATCCGTCACTGTGCCGTGGAACCACGGTTGGTCGGCGAGAGTCTGCACTTCGCGCACCACCGAATCCTCCGAGCGGCTTGTGAGGAAGCGCCCCTGATGCAGACCCAACCCGCAGAAGGCGCAACCGCCGCCGCAACCGCGCACCACCGTTACCGATTCCTTAATCATCACATAGGCCGGCACCGCCTCCGTATAGAACGGATGCGGAAGCCGCGTGTAGGGAAGTTCGTAAACCCGGTCCATCTGTTCTGTCGTCAACGGCTCGGCCGGCTTTTCGATCAGCACCGCGCGCGCGCCGTGAAACTGCACGAGCGGCTTGCCGGTGAACGGATTCTGCTCGCGCTCCGTCAGGCGCGTCAGTTCCAACACCGCTTTTTTATCCCCCTTGCACGCGTCGAACGACGGCAGCACCACGCACGGCGACAGATCGAGCGCCGCGGACTCCTTCCCGCCCAATAGCCGCGCCGTGCCGGGAATATCGCTCAAAAGATAGTTTTTATTGTAGGACACGCTTCCAGTATTCGGGAGCGTGTGTTCAGATTGCGCGTTATTGGGACACAGGTTCTCCGAACACAGAGAAGCCTGCCCGACAAGTCTCTCCGCGATGCTCCAGGCCTCCCTTTGATGGAGGGAGTCTTTCTCATTCCCCCTCGTTGGAGGGCTGCCCGCAGGGCGGGGTGGGTTCGCCAACCTGCGGGTGATCTCGCGGATCGCCTTTTCGCCCATGCCGTAGACCAGAAGATCGGCCTTGGCATCCTGCAGGATTGAAGGACGGAGTTTGTCCTGCCAGTAATCATAATGCGCGGTGCGCCGCAGACTCGCCTCAATGCCGCCAAGCACGGTCGTTACACCAGGAAAGGCCTTCTTCGCCAGCTGCGTATAAACCATGCCCGCCAGATTGGGGCGCTTGCCGACCTTGCCGCCGGGCGTATAGGAATCCTCCCTGCGCTTGCGGCGCGCGGCAGTGTAGTGCGAAAGCATCGAATCGAGATTGCCCGCCGTGATGCCGCAAAAAAGGCGCGGGCGACCCATCACCTTCAGCGATTCCGGGTTCGTCCAGTCCGGCTGAGCAATAATGCCGACGCGCCAGCCGTCGGCTTCGAGCACGCGACCGATCACCGCCGCGCCAATCGCGGGATGGTCAATATACGCATCGCCGGTGATAATCAGCACATCGAGGGTTTCCCACCCGCGGCGTTTCATCTCCTTCCGGCTCATCGGCAGAGGCAACCTCTCTTTTATTTTCGTTTGCGTCATTATCGCTTCCAATGTTTGGAAAAATATCGCTCACCCTGACGCAGTCAGTTCCAAGCATTGGAAAAAAACGGTCTCATGTTTTCCAATGGTTGGAGCTGGCTGGCCGCTTCAGTCGGATCTTTTGTCAGCCGGTCGTAGATCAACTCCGCCACGAACCGGTTTCCTTCCGCACTGAAATGGTCGCCCGCACCGGGATAGTCCAGTTCGCCCCCGGAAATGTTCGAGGGGAACCCGTGGTCTCCTGGTAATGGGAAAACGGTGTTCAAAACCTGTCCCAGGAAATCGCGGTCACGTTTTCGGTCAATTGCTGCGTCCTCGCACAGCGGCAGATCAGATACCCGCGAGTGCCGATCCCCGGGTGCAGCGTCAGGAATTTCTCGATGTACCTGGCGTCCCCCGGAGATGGACGATCAGTCCACTTGATCTGCACCGGAATTGTCTCCTCGGGAGTCTCGATGATCCCATCGACTTCGGCACCGGTAGTGGTTTTCCAGGTGGACAGTTTGTATTGCCGCCCCAGGCAACGGCAGCGGTAGAACAACTCGGTCAGCACCCATTGCTCAAAGACGTGGCCCGCATCAAGTTTTAGCAGCGAATCGTTGAGCGGCAAGCCGGCCAGCACATGTCGGACACCAAGATCGAAAATGAGGAAGCGGGGAGCCTTCAGGATTTTCTTTTCGCCTTGTCAATTGATCACTTCATTGCATATATCACCGTTTATTATGCAACAGGAATGTCAATCGTCAACAGCTTGCATGGGCCCGAGGCGTGGACAGCGGGCGGGTCAGCCAGAGGAAATACAAAGTTTGCGATGACACGGAAGCTGGCGGTCAGCCTTCGCTTCCCTCGAAGCGGACCTTGAGGTAGAGGCGGCCCTTTTTCAGGACCACCTCGGTTCCGATGGTGCCGGGAAGCTCAGCGGACGGATCGGTGACTTTCTCGCCGTCCACCGACACCCCGCCCTGCTTGATCACCTGGCGAGCCACGGAATTGGACGCGGTCAGGCCCACCGAAGTGAGCAGTTTTGGCAGCCACACCGGGCCGCCGTCGGTGGTGAAAACGGCTTCTTCGATCTCTTCGGGTCGTTTGCGCTCGCTGAACTGGCGAGAGAACTCGGCCTCGGCCTGCTCGCCGGCGCCAGCACCGTGAAACTGGTCGACGATGGTCATGCCCAGACGCTTCTTGGCCTCCATGGGGTGCAGCGCTCCGGAGGCGGTGTCGTCCTTCATCCGCGTGATTTCTGTCAGCGGCAGGCTGGTCAACAGCTCATAGTAGCGCCACATCAACTGGTCGCTGATCGACATCAACTTACCGAACATCTCCGCCGGCGGATCCTCCACCGCCACGTAGTTGTTCAGCGACTTGCTCATCTTCTCCACCCCGTCGAGGCCCTCGAGCAGCGGCACGGTGATCACCACCTGCGGCTCCTGCCCATACTCCCGCTGCAGGTCGCGCCCCAGCAGCAGGTTGAAGGTCTGGTCGGTGCCCCCCAGCTCCACGTCGGCCTTGAGAAAGACCGAGTCGTAGCCCTGGGAGAGGGGGTAGAGCAATTCGTGCAGCGCGATGGGCTGCTGGGCGCCATAGCGCTTGGTGAAGTCGTCCCGTTCGAGAATCCGGGCCACGGTGATTTTGGAGGCCAGGCGGATGAAGCCCTCCGAGCCCAGTTCGCCAAGCCACCGGCTGTTGAAGTCGATCACCGTGGTGTCCGGATGGAGGATTTTGAACGCCTGCTTCTTGTACGTCTCGGCGTTGGCCAGCACCTCTTCGTGAGTCAGCTGGGGACGGGTCTTGGACTTGCCGCTGGGATCACCGATCATACCGGTGAAATCGCCGATGAGAAAGACCACCCGGTGCCCCAGGTCCTGGAAATGGCGCATCTTGCTCATCAGCACCGTGTGCCCGAGATGGATGTCGGGCGCCGAAGGGTCGAAGCCCACTTTCACCGTCAGCGGCTTGCCGGTTTTGGCCGAGCGCTCAAGCTTGGCTTTCAGCTCCTCGGGGCGGATGATGGTCTCCGTGCCGCGGGCCAGATGGGCGTATTGCTCGTCCAGTGTCATCTGCTTGAACCTTCCTTGTTCCGTTCAAAGTGTCTTCAGAACATCAGCGGTGGTTCTGGAGCCACTTTTACTCCTGTCGGATATGCACGGTCCGGCCTTCCACGGAGAGGCGGTCCTCGAAATAGAGGCGCACCGCCTCGGCGTATGCCTGGTGTTCCTCGGCCAGGATCCGGCCGGCCAGGGCGTCGGCGTCATCCCCCTCCAGTACCGGCACTATCCGCTGAACGATGATCGGCCCGGCGTCCAGGTCCTGATCCACGAAGTGTACGGTGCAGCCGGAGACCTTCACCCCGTGATCCAGGGCCTGCTGCTGCACGTCCAGACCGGGAAAGGCCGGGAGCAGCGAGGGGTGGATGTTGACGATCCGGCTGGGGTAGGCACGGATGAAATACGGGCTGAGCCGCCGCATGAAACCGGCGAGGCAGACCAGTTCCACCCCGCGCTCCTGGAGCGCCGCCACCACGGCCCGGTCGAACAGTTCCCGGCTCCCGAAGTTCTGATGGCGGATGACCAGGGTCTCGATCCCCCGTCCGGCGGCCAGTTCCAATCCAGGCGCTTCGTCCCGGTTGCTGATCACCACCGCGGGCCGGGCCGGGATCTCGCCGCGCAGGGCCGCTTCCACCAGGGCCACCATATTGGACCCCCGCCCTGAGATGAGTATTCCGAACAACCGATCAGACATAGGTCACCCCGCTGCGGCCCTTCTCGATCCGTCCAATGGAAAGGGGCCGCTCCCCTGCCGCGGCCAGGGCCTGCATCACCTGGTCGGCGGCGGCCGGCTCGGCCACCACGGCCATACCGATGCCCATGTTGAAGGCCCGCATCATCTCCTGCTGCTCCACCTTGCCGGCCCGCTGGATGATCCGGAACACCGGCGGCACCTCCCAGCTGTGAAGGTCGATCACCGCCCGGCAGTCACCCGGCAGCACGCGGGGGAGGTTGTCGGTCAGACCGCCGCCGGTGATGTGGGCCAGCCCCTTGATCAGTCCGCGCTCGAGCAGCGGCTCGAGTAGCGTGCGGTATTGCCGGTGGATTTTCAGCAGCTCCTCGCCAACGGTACAGCCCAACTCCTCCAACTCGCTGTCCACGGTCAAGCCGAGCACCTCGAAGAAGACCTTGCGGGCCAGTGAGTAGCCATTGGTGTGCAGACCGCTGGAGGTCAGACCGAGCACCGCATCTCCCGGCCGGATGGCCGAACCGTCCAGCAGGCGCTCACGGGTCACCTCACCGACGATGAACCCGGCCAGGTCGTATTCGCCGGCCCCGTAAAAATCGGGCATCTCGGCGGTTTCACCGCCGATCAGGGCGCAGCGCGCCTCCTTGCAGCCATCCACCAGTCCCTGGACCACCGCCACGGCGGTGTCCGGTTCGAGGGCGCCGGTGGCCAGGTAGTCCATGAAGAACATCGGCATGGCGCCCTGGACCAGGATGTCGTTTACGCAATGACAGACCAGGTCCTTGCCCACGGTGTGGTGCACACCGGTGAGAAAGGCGATCTTCAGTTTGGTCCCCACTCCATCGGCGCTGGAGACCAGAATTCGATCCGCGGCCGGGCCGTCAAAGGGCCGGTACAGCGCTCCAAAAGCGCCGATGTCGGTGAGTACCCGCGAGTCGAAGGTCTCGCGCACCATCCCCTTGATCCGGGCCAGGGCCTCGTCCTGGGCATCTATGTCCACCCCGGCATCGCGGTAGGTCATTCCGCCGGTCTTTTTCCCGGCATCCTCATCCTTCATCGGCTCACCCTTTGGTATCGAAAAGTGTGGGCTCCTCGAACTGGTCGCCCGGCGGCTTCACGGGATAGTCGCCGGTGAAGCAGGAGGTGCAGAACGGCGCCCCGCCCTCCTCAGCCTCCACCGCCTCCAGCATGCCCTCGATGCTCAGATAGCCCAGCGAATCCACGCCGAGGTACTTCTCGATTTCCTCCACCGTGTGCGAGGAGGCGATCAGTTCCCGGCGGGTGGGTGTGTCGATACCGTAGTAGCAGGGGGAGATGATCGGCGGGGAGCTGATCATCAGGTGCACCTCCCGCGCGCCGGCCTGGCGCACCATCTTGATGATCTTGCGGCTGGTGGTGCCGCGGACGATGGAGTCGTCCACCAGAATCACGCGCCGGCCTTCGATCAGTCCCCGCACCGGGTTCAGTTTGATCTTCACCCCGAAGTGGCGGATCGACTGCTTTGGTTCGATGAAGGTGCGCCCCACGTAGTGGTTGCGCACCAGGGCGAACTTCACCGGGATACCCGACTGCTTGGAATAGCCCAGGGCGGCGTAGACCCCGGAGTCGGGCACCGGGATGACCATGTCGGCGTCAACCGGG
>JAQAZP010000041.1:0-23180 GCA_032127265.1 Acidobacteriota bacterium | reverse complement strand
AAGTTACGATCAATCCGCTGGTCAGCGAAGATAAGCCGATCCTTGAAGACTTCATCACCACCCTGGACGGCAACGGTAGGGAGAAACGCAGGGTTTCACTGCTTTCCTGTTTTGCCGCGGCTCCGCAATTCGAGGAGATCTGGCGTTCCTCGGAGAATGAAACCGGCGATATTTTCCACACCAACACCCTGTTCGTTCTGCGCGACGCGGCAGCCGGTGCACCGGCCGCGTTCAAAGCCGGCCGCGTGCTCACCTCGATGAGGATGCTCAATGCCGTGGCCGTGGTCGATCTCGAAGAGGAGAAGGTTGTCTGGGCCAGAACGGGCCGTTTCAAGGCCCAGCACGACCCCCAACTGCTGGCCAACGGAAACCTGCTGCTCTTTGACAACCTCGGTGCTCCTAATACATCGCGGGTCCTGGAATTTGATCTTGAGAAATGGCGGCCGGTCTGGTCCTACGTCGGGACCGCTGAGCAACCGTTCTTCAGCGAAACCTGCGGTACCAGCCAGCGGCTGGACAACGGCAACACCCTGATCACCGAGTCGGATGGCGGACGAGCCTTTGAGGTGACCCCCAACGGCGAGATCGTCTGGGAATTCTGGAACCCCCACCGTGCCGGTGAGCGGGACCAGTTTATCGCCAGCCTGTTCACCGTCAGACGCCTCGATTCCGACTTTCCCATCCACTGGGCCGCCGGCGGCTCTCCTTGACGGCAGAGAGGCCTCATGTTAGAAATCTATCTTGAGCCTTACGGCCAATAATCTTAAGCATTTTCTATTATTTCCGCGGAGGTCCGGCATGAGCGGCCCGGCGGATCTACAACCTCGAGGAGGGGGCATGTCCAGGAATCAGGTGATGGGTCGGCGAGGAACCAGCCTGCGGTTGTTGGCCGTGGCGCTGATGGCCCTGGCCGTTTTGCTTGCACCGGCAGGATGCCGCAAGGCGCGGACCAGCATGGATGTCCATCCGGAAGCACGGCAGCTCCACGGAACCATACCGGCCACCGGTCCCCTTGAGGTGACCTACGTCTGGACCGTGGGTGAGAACTTCGTGCCGGTGGAGAAGGACTTTGCGGTGTTCATCCACTTCTGGGGTGAGAACGACGAACTGCACTGGCAGGACGATCACATGCCCCCGGTGCCCACCAGTCGCTGGCAGCCGGGGCAGACCATCGAATACACCCGGATCCACTTCCTCCCCCGGAGCGTGCCACAGGAGGAGGTGACTCTGACCATGGGCCTCTACGACCTCGAAGGCAAGGGGGAGAAGGTGCGGTTGGACGGCCGCCAGACCCACCGTCTTGAATACGAGGTCTGTCGTTTCGAGGTGATCCCGCCGGACCAGCTTCCGGAGATCGTCTACGAGGAGGGCTGGTACGACCGCGAGTTCGTTCCCGGTCAGCCCGATGGCGAGTTGTGGCGCTGGAGCCGCCTGGAAGCCTTTTGCAAAATTGAGAATCCCCACCGGCCCTCGGCCCTCTACCTCGAGGCCCAGGCACCAGTGGAGCTGCTGGAAGAAGCCCAGTTGGTGACCATCGAGATGGACGGAGAGCTGCTGACCTCTTTCGAAGTGGGGGATACAGAGCGTTTCCTCCGGAAATTTCCCGTACCGGACCACATCCTGCGGGATCAGCAATACGTGCCCATGACCATCCGGGTGGGTGAGGCGGTGGTGCCCAGTGAACTCGTTGGCTCCGGCGATGAGCGCCAACTTGGGCTGAAGGTCTACAACTTGTCGCTTTTCTGACCGGCGCGCCAGCAAAGGCGGCGGCCTTCGCTCCGCCGGCGATCGAGGCGGACCGATGCTCCTTCGGCTAACAGTGCGCAACCTGGCGATTATCCGTGAGGCCGAAGTCTGTTTCGCCCCGGGATTGAACGTGATAACCGGCGAGACCGGTGCCGGTAAATCGATCCTGATGAATGCATTGGCACTGCTTACTGGCGGACGGGCCCACCGTGACCTGATCCGCACCGGTGAGGTGTCGCTGCAGGTGGAAGGGCGGTTTCAAACAGCCGGGTCCACGGAGCTCGGGCCGGAGTTGGAAGCACTGGGCCTGGAGGTAACCAACGGCTGTCTTGACATCCTTCGCTCTTACACCGCCACCGGCCGCGGCCGTATTCGTGCCGGCGGCAGGCCCTGCCCGTCCAGCGCCCTCCGTCGGATCGGCCGGGGCCTGGTGGAGATCCTGGGGCAGCACGACCACCGGCTGCTGCTTGACGTTGACGCCCACCGCGGTCTGCTGGATGAGTTCGGAGGCCACGGAAAACTGCTGGACAGTTGTGCCGCGGCACACCAGGAACTTGAGGCGTTGGCCTCGAGGCTTCGCTCCCGCCGAATGGATCAGCAGGAGAAGGCTCGGAGAATCGACGCTCTTGGTTTTCAGACAAGTGAAATAGAAGCCCTGCGGCCGTTGCCCAACGAGGACGTGGCACTGCGTGAGGAAAAGAGGCTGCTGGCCCACGCCGAGGAACTCAGCCGCCTCTCCCGGGAGTCCCACGCGCTGCTGGATGGCGAGGAGGCCGGGCTGCTCGCCGGACTGGTCCGGGTGGAGCGGAACCTCGAGCGACTGGCCGAAATCGACGACAACACCAGTGCCCTGGCCGGGCAGTGCTCGGCCCAGCGCCTGGAGTTGGAGGATCTGTCGGCCTCCCTCGGCGAATATGCCCGGGAGTGTGAATTTGACCCCAACCGGCTGTCCGTGGTGGAGGAGCGGCTCTACCAGTTGGAGGCGGTGAAGAAGAAATATGGCCCGGAACTGACCAACGTGCTGGAATTTCTCGAGACGGCCCACGGCGAGTTGGCCTCTTTGCTGCTGAAGGAGGAGGAAGGCGCCCAGTTGGAGGATTTGCTGGCCGAGGCTGCCGGAAGATTTGCCGATCTGGCCTCCCGGCTCAGTGCCTCGCGAAAAAATCAGTCCAGCCGTCTGGAACAGGTGATGCAGCAGGAACTGGCCGATCTGGCCATGGAGAAGGCGGTTTTCCAGGTGCGGCTGTGGCAGGAGGAAAACTCGTCTTCGCCGGTGACCGTGGACGGTCGTGCGCTGGACTATGACCGGGGCGGGGTGGACCGGGCCGAGTTTCTGATGTCCACCAATCCCGGTGAAGAACCGCGCCCCCTGGCGCGTATCGCCTCGGGGGGAGAGTTGTCCCGGATCATGCTCGCCCTGCGCAATGTGGCCCGGCCGGAACACAGCTCCGGTCGCGTGCTGGTTTTTGACGAGGTTGATGCCGGTATCGGCGGTCGGGTGGCCCGGGTGGTGGGACAAAAACTCAAAGCCATCGCCGACAAGGACCAGGTGATCTGCATCACCCACTTGCCGCAGATTTGCGCCGCGGCAGACCACCACCTTTCGGTGCGCAAGTTCGAGAGGGCCGGCCGCACCGTGGTGCAGGTGGAACCTCTGGAAGGCCAGGCGCGCCTCGAAGAGATCGCCCGAATGCTTGGCGGCGAGGAAACACCGTCGGCGGAAGTGCTCGAATCAGCCCAGCGGCTGATGAAGGGATGACAACTGGAGAGGTATTGATGAAGAAGAAAATCGCCGTCTATGCCGGCACCTTTGATCCGCTGACTTTCGGTCATCTCGACATCATCAACCGGAGCCGGCAGATCTTTGACGAGATGGTGGTTGCCCTGCTGAAAAATCCGGGCAAGGAACCCCTGTTCACCGTTGAGGAGCGGTGCTCGATGATCGCAAAATCGTGTGCCGAGATGCCCAATGTCCGGGTAGAAGCTTTTGACGGCCTGCTGGTGGATTTCGCCCGTACGCTGGGGGCCGGTGTGATCGTCCGCGGCATCCGGGCGGTGAGCGACTACGAATATGAACTGCAGATGGCGCTGATGAATCGCAAGCTCGATGAGTCCATCGAGACCATATTCATGCTGCCTGGCGAGATGTACAATTTCCTCAGTTCCCGGCTGGTCAAGGAGGTGGCATCCCTGGGCGGTAATGTTGAGGGATTGATGCCGCCGCACATCGAGAAGCTGCTCCTCGAACGGATTCCCGCCTGGCAGGGGAAGAGTTCGCGCCATGACGACCTTCTGTGATCTGCTAACCGTGGAGACCCGCCCATGGGTTCACCGTTGCCGGACAGCCTGCCCTTTGGAACGGGGGACCTGCCCTTCACCCCTGATCCTCGATTTCGTTTCGACGTTTTGAGGCCTGAACCCGGGGGGGGGAGTGGCAGCCGCGGTACACCGGCCGAACTGATCCGGCTGGCCCTGGACCGTCCGCTGGGTACTCCGCCGCTCGCCGGCCTGGATCGGCTGACCGGACGGGTGGCCATTGTGGTCCCCGACGCCACCCGCGCCGCCGGTGTGAACCTGGTGTTGCCGCCTCTGCTGGAAAGGCTGCTGGCCGCCGGTGTGGACCGTGATGCCGTAACCATCCTGGTGGCCACAGGTATTCACCGGCCGGTCACGGCCAACGAACATCGGTCCATCCTCGGCGCCGGCATCGCGAATCGTTTCCGGGTGGTGAACCACCGGGCTGACGAGGACGATGACGTGGTCACTGTCGGCCGCTCAAGCGCCGGCACGGCTATCCGCCTCAATCGCCTGCTGGTGGAGGCCGAGCTGAAAATCCTGCTGGGGGCGGTGGGCCTGCACTATTTTGCCGGGTTCACCGGAGGCCGCAAGGCCGTGCTGCCGGGCCTGGCCCACCGGGAGACCATCTTCGCCAACCACCTCAAGGTGCTCGGCGGGGATGACGGGCTGCGGCACCCCTTCGCCTTCCCGGCCCGGCTGGAAGGGAACCCGGTTCACCTGGAGATGCTGGAAGCGGCGGAAATGGTCGGGATCGATTTTATCGTCAACACCATCCTCGATGACCAGGGCCGGGTGGCCGAGGTCTTTGCCGGCCACTTGCAGGAGGCGCACCTGGCGGCCTGTGAGCGCGTGCGAGTGACCCGCACCATCAGCATCGATGCCCGACGACCGCTGGTTGTGGCATCGGCCGGCGGCCATCCCAAGGACATCAACATGATCCAGGCCCACAAGGCGATGGAGTATGCTTGCGTGGCCCTGGAGGAAGGCGGGGTATTGCTGCTCGCCGCCTGCTGCGAGGAAGGGCCCGGCCACCCTGATTTTTTCCCCTGGTTCGCCCACCGGCAGGACGTGAAGCAGATGGCCTCCCGGCTGCGGGCAAACTACCAGGTGTACGGACAGACGGCACTGGCGCTCACCGCCAAGGCCCGGCGGTTTCATGTGGGGCTGGTCAGCGGGATGCCGGGCGAGACGGTGGCGGCCATGGGGATGAAACCGCTGGCCTCGCTGGACGCTGGTCAGGACTGGGCGGCCGGGAAAATTCCCCAGGGTTCGACGGCCTGGCTCATCCCTCACGCCGGGGCAGTCCTGCCCGTCGTGGCGGAGAGGGAATAGTGCTGATGGGAGGAATCCACTGATGTGCGGAATCTGCGGCATCATATCCCGCCGGGTCACCGAGGACGAAGCCCTTCGTGTGGTGCCGGGAATGGTGAAGATGCTCCAGCACCGCGGCCCGGACGAGGAGGGCTTCAAATTTTTCCCCGGTGCGGCCCTGGGGCACTCCCGGCTGAGCATCATTGACCTTTCCACCGGCCAGCAACCGCTGTCCAACGAGGACGGTACCATCTGGGTGGTCTTCAACGGCGAGATCTTCAACTACATCGAATTGCGGGAAGAACTGGCGGGGAAAGGGCACACTTTCCGCACAACTTCGGACACCGAAGTGCTGGTGCACCTCTACGAGGAGGAAGGCGACGAGTTTCTGCAGAAACTCAACGGCCAGTTCGCCATCGCCCTCTGGGACGCCCCTCGACAGCGGATGCTGCTGGACCGCGACCGCTTTGGCATCTGCCCCCTTTTCACCTGCCGCCATGACGGCAGGCTCTACTTCGCGTCGGAGATCAAGGCCTTCCTCGCCATCCCCGGGCTTTCTCTGACCATCGATCCTCAGGCCCTGGACCAGGTGTTTACCCTGTGGACCGTACTGCCGCGAAAAACCATCTTCAGCGAAGTGCGCACCCTGCCCGCCGGGCACCTGCTGGTGGTGCGCCAGGGGCGGCGGGAACTGAAACGGTACTGGGACCTTTGTTTCCCCGGGATGGACGAGTTCGCCGACCCGGCCCTGGACCAGGTCAGCGGCACGATTCACGAACTGGTCAAGGACTCGGTGCGTATCCGGCTGCGGGCCGATGTGCCGGTGGGCGGATACCTCAGCGGCGGCCTGGATTCATCGATCATCGCCTCCGCGGTGCGCCACTTCACCGACACGCCGCTGGAGACCTTTTCCATCGCCTTTGCCGATCCCCGGTTCGACGAGTCGCCGTACCAGGAACAGGTGGCGAAGCACCTCGGCACACGTCACAACGTGGTGCGCATAGCGTATGACGACGTGGGCCGAAACTTCCCCAGGGTGATCTGGCACGGCGAGAAGCCGGTGCTGCGGGCCGCTCCGGCGCCGATGTTCCTCCTCTCGCGCCTGGTGCGTGAACGGAACTTCAAGGTGGTGCTCACCGGAGAGGGGGCCGACGAACTGTTCGCCGGATACGATATCTTCAAGGAGAACAAGGTGCGCCGTTTCTGGGCCCGGCAGCCCGATTCGGCCTGGCGCTACCTGCTGCTGCAGCGCCTGTATCCCCACGCCCAGATCGACCTCAAAAAGGGCGGTGGGATGTTTGTCGCGTTTTATCGCCGGGGCCTCGAGGACACAGGTGATTTCGGCTACTCCCATCGGACCACCTGGAACAACACCTCCGGAGCGAAAATGTTCCTGCACCGCGACCTGCGGAGCGAGTTGGAGGGCTACGACTGCACCGAAGAACTCGGGTACTCGCTGCCCGGTGATTTCCGGCGCTGGCACCCGCTGAACCAGGCCCAGTATCTGGAGTGCCGGTTGCTGCTCTCCGAATACCTGCTGAACAGTCAGGGCGAGCGGATGGCGATGGCCCACTCGGTGGAGGGGCGCTTTCCCTTCCTCGATCACCGGCTGGCCGAATACGCCGCCACCATTCCTCCCAGGCTCAAGATTCGCGGCCTCAACGAGAAATACGTGCTGAAGAAGGCCTTTGCCGGCCTGCTGCCCCCGGAAATCACCGCGAGGAACAAGCAGCCCTACGGCGCGCCGAACAAGGAGAGTTTTTTTACCGATCCGTTGCCCGACTACCTGATGGAGGATTTGTCAGCGGAAGCGGTAAAGCGGGCCGGGCTCTTTGAGCCCAGCGGAGTGGAGCGGCTGGTGAAGAAGTGTTCCACCGGTAAGGCCGCCGGGTTCAGGGACAACGCGGCGTTTCTCGGTATCCTCTCCACCCAGATTCTCCACCGGTTGTTTGTGGAACGGAAGTTCGATCAGCTCTGACCGCGACTTTCAACTTGGCCTTTACCGTACAATCGTCTAAAATCGTGTTACATGTTCCCTGGGAAACGAGAGTTGATCTCCATAGAGTCTTTCTTGGCCGACCCAACAACTGTCGAGGTGAAAAAATGCGTACAGTGCTTCGTGTTTCACTGATATTGCTTGTCCTGGCCTTGCCGTTCACTATGGCCCTGGCCGATGCGAGCGAAGACAAGAGCTACCAGGACACAAAAACCGTATTCTTGAACGCCGGTGAAAGCGGCAGTTTCTTCGAAAGCTGTTATGGCTACGCCCTGTTTCCATCTATCGGTAAGGGCGGGATGGGTATTGGCGGTGCGCATGGCCGTGGCCGGGTCTATGTCAACGGTGAATATGTCGGTAATACCAAGATGACCCAGTTGACGATTGGTCTTCAGTTCGGCGGTCAGGCATACAGCCAGATCATCTTCTTCCAGGACAAGCGCTCTTTCGACGAATTCACCAGCGGCAATTTCGAGTTTGGCGCCCAGGCCACGGCGGTGGCCGTCACTGCCGGAGCATCTGCCACGTCATCGACGGCGGGGGGCAGTGCTGCGGGCGCCAGTGGCGGCCAGAATGATGCCACGACAGTCGGCGGCTACCACAAGGGTATGGCTGTCTTCACCGTCGCCAAGGGCGGACTGATGTATGAAGCTACCGTCGGCGGGCAGAAATTCAGCTATTCTCGCAGGTAAGATTGTTGTTGCCACAACCGGTGATGCTGGTGCTGTTCCCCCGGTCCTTCAGTACTGTGCCCAAAATGAGGTGACCAGGTGCCTCTGCTCGTATCCGTGGTAGTGCCCTTCTTCAACGAACTGGAAAACGTTGAGCCCCTGGTACGGCAGGTGGGGGAGACTTTTGCCGGCTTGCCCGAGTACCGGCACGAACTGATCCTGGTGGACGACGGCAGCAGCGATGGCACTGCTGACCGGATTCGGGAACTGGCGGCGGCGGACCCCACCCTTCGTCCACTGATATTCGACAGTAATTACGGGCAGTCGGCTGCCCTGGTGGCCGGGATGAGGCTCGCCGGCGGGGAGCGGATCCTGACCCTCGACGGTGACCTGCAGAACGACCCCCGCGATTTCCCGGCGGTGCTGGCCAAGCTGGAGACCCACGACGCGGTATTCGGCTACCGGGCCGGACGTCAGGACCGTTGGTTGCGCCGCGTTTCCAGCCGGGTAGCCAACCGGGTGCGCAACTGGGTGCTGCGGGACGGGGTTCGGGACATCGGCTGCGGCCTGAAGGGTTTTCGCCGGTGCGTGGTACCGCACCTGGTCTCCTACAACGGCGCCCACCGTTACCTTGCCGTGAGCGTTCGTCTGGCCGGGCTGACCATCGCCGAGATTCCGGCCCGCCATCACCCGCGGCGCCATGGACGATCCAAGTACGGGGTGCACAATCGGCTCTGGCGCAGTCTCTATGACCTGGCAGGTGTGCGCTGGCTCCGCACACGCTATGTCAATCCGAAAATCAGGAGGGAGGACCGGTGAGCGAGAAGAAGAGCGATCATTCGTTGCTCGATCCTGAAGAATTCCGCCGGCAGGCCCACCGGGTGGCGGACTGGATGGCCGATTACCTCCGGGACGTAAAAGACCTGCCGGTGGTGCCGAAGGTCGGTCCCGGAACCATCCGTGCCGCATTGCCTGCCGAACCACCGGAAGCGGGGGAGCCCTTTGATGCGCTGTTCGACGATTTCCGCAACCTGGTGGTGCCGGGGATGAGCCACTGGAATCACCCCGGCTGGTTTGCTTATTTTCCGGCCAACACCAGCCCTCCGTCGATTTTGGCAGAAATGCTCACTGCTGCTCTCGGTGCCCAGTGCATGTCCTGGCAAACCTCCCCGGCGGCCACGGAGCTGGAGCAGGTGGTGATGGGCTGGCTGGGGAAGATGCTGGGGCTGCCCGAAGGCTTCAGCGGTGTGATACAGGACACGGCATCCACCGCTACACTGGTGGCCCTGCTCACCGCCCGGGAACGGGCCACGGCCTACAATTTCAATACTGATGGCGCCGCCGCACCCGGAGCACGGCGGCTCACGGTCTATGCTTCCACCGAGGCCCACTCCTCGGTGGACAAGGCGGTCAAACTGGCCGGCCTCGGCCTGGCCCGCTATCGCCGGATCGCTGTGGATGAAAATTTCGCCCTCGACCCGCAGGCCCTGGAAAAGGCGATGGTGCGGGATGTGGACGAGGGCCTGATTCCCTGCGCCGTAGTGGGGGTCGTCGGCACCACGTCATCCACCGCCGTCGATCCGCTGAGAAAGATCGGCGGGCTCTGTCGACGGTTCGGGGCCTGGTTCCACGTGGATGCGGCCTACGCCGGTTCGGCGGCTATCCTGCCCGAGCGGCGGGAGATCCTCGACGGTATCGAGCTGGCGGATTCCTTTGTCTTCAACCCCCACAAGTGGCTGTTCACCAACTTCGACTGTTCGGCCTACTTCGTCCGCGACCGCCAGGCACTGCTGCGCACTTTTTCCATGACTCCCGAATACCTGAAGACCGCCCATGACGAAGAGGTGGTCAATTTCCGTGACTGGGGCATCCAGCTGGGCCGCCGATTCCGGGCACTGAAACTCTGGTTCGTTATCCGCAGCTTTGGCGTGGAAGGATTAAGGGATAAGTTGCGCGGACACATTGCCCTGGCCAAAAATTTTGCCCGCCGGGTTGAGAAGCATCCCCAATTCGAGTTGATGGCTCCGGCACCATTCGGACTCGTCTGTTTCCGCTGCCGGCCCCCGGGCACCGCGGCGGATGATCCTGCGCTGGACCGGTTGAACCAGCAGTTGCTGGACCGGGTGAACGCCGACGGGAGGGTGCACATGACCCACACCCGGCTGGGCGGCCGCTACACCATCCGCCTTTCCATCGGCCAGTTGAATACCAGCGCCGCCGAAGTGGACCTGGCCTGGAAGCTGTTCTGCGAGGCCGTGGGGTAAGGGTCGCTCCTCCGATGCAGAATGCGGTTCGGCAGGTGACCAGGCAGGATTGATCTTACCCGCGGGATCGTGAGAGCTTCCTGGGCGGCAGTTCTGTCTCCCAGTCTATTTGCTGTTCTTCTTTTCTCTTTTCAGTTTCTTCTTTTCCTTCGGTGTGTTCTTGGCCACTTTCTGATTTTCCCGCTTACCTTTGTCCTTGCTTCCTTTGTCACCCATGATTGTTTCTCCTTGCCTGGAAATGCAATTCAACTGATTGGGCAGACGTCTGATTTTTTCCGGTCATTGAGAATAGAACATGAAACCCTTGTGCGTCAATACTCCACCGGCCCGGTCATGACCTCCAGCATACGCGGGCATACGGTAATCGTTGCCGGCGTCATACCAAAGAAGTCCCCATCGAGGTCCAGCAGAGCGGGCGGTTCACTGTCTATCTCAATCCACTTCCCCGGGAAATACGAGATGCCGGGCGCATTGGTATGCGACCCGCTGGCGATCTTGGGCATCAACCTGGTGATCATCTTGAATTTTTGTCCCGCGGGAATGATGGTGATATTCAACTCGCCGTCATCGATGCGGGCTCCGGGAGCGAGACACATGCTGCCCCCTGCTGATTTATCAGCATTGCCGACAACCACCACCCAGGTCCGTCCGCGCTGCACCCCCTCCTCCGTTCGGATGGTCATCTGTGGCGGCTGATAGATGAAAGCCTTGAGCAGCGTGCCCAGGTAGTAGGCCCCCCTGGGACCCAGCAGTCGTTTCATCCATGGCTTTACCATGGGGTACGAGGAAAAGCCCACGGCTCCGAAAAGGAACGCATGTCGGTGACAAGGTTTTCCTTCGACCTGGCCGTCAACCCGTATGAGATCGACGGCCCGTGCACGTCCCTCGCGCAGCGCGCGCACCCCATCTTCGATGGAACGGATGCCCAGGCTGAGAGCGATATCGTTGCCCGTACCTCCCGGGATTATCGCCAGCCTGGGATGGGCCCCCTGACGATCCATGATTCCCGACATCACCTCTCCCACGGTGCCGTCGCCGCCAACGGCAACGATGATGCCGTAGCCTTCAATGGCTGCCGCGATCTCCCGGGCATGTCCCGGTCGTTCGGTGACGCGCACATGGTGGGGGCCTATCGGGTCGGGCCACGACTGGCGGAACCTTTCCCAGGTCCTTGTTCCCGCCCCGCCCTGGCCGGCGGGATTGATGATGTAGAGTATTTCATTCATCTTGTTCATCTGCTGGACGGGTTTCGTTTGAGAAATATCCTGGATTCTGACGATGGTCATTGCTGCCGCTGATCCTAACGGGGAAACTTGATTGCGTCAACGGTAAATGATTGCAGGTGACCAGGTTGCAGTGCCAACATATGCTGTTCAGTCCAGATTTGAATGTCACTCCCTATGAATGCTGTGATCTTCCACGGTTAGCCCGAACCTATCAGATTCAGCAGGTTCTCCTCCATGTCAACCGGAGTTGGCAGTTGACTTTCACCCGGACTGGGACCTATAATCAGTTGTAGATAACAAAGGCATTAGAATGAGCAGATTACATTTGATTCGGGCCCTGGCTGCCGCGGTCCTGCTGATCTTCGTTTCGGTATCCGGGCAGGCGTCCGTGCGCTATCTCGAGGTGGAGGAGAACATCCACCGGGTGACGGCCGAGTTCATCATCAGGGGTATCGAGAAAGCCAACCAGCGGGGCGACAGCCTGGTGGTGATCCAGCTTGAGACGCCGGGCGGGATGCTGGAGGAAACAGAGCACATCGTCCAGGCCATCATGGGCTCCGAAGTGCCGGTGGTGGTCTTTGTGGGGCCCACCGGCGCGTCAGCCCTTTCCGCGGGTTTTTTCATCACCCTCTCCGCAGATTTCGCCATCATGGCTCCGGGTACCAGCATCGGTGCGGCTCATCCGGTTCTCCAGGGGCAGGACGAGGTGGGCGAGGTGATGGAGGGCAAGATGGTCAACAGCGCCGCGGCCAAGATCCGTGGAATTGCCGAGCAGCGCGGCCGAAACGTGGAACTGGCCGAGAAGGGGGTCACCGAGAGCCTCTCTTTCACCGACCAGGAGGCGCTGGAGCAGGGTCTGATCGACTATGTTTGCAAAGACGTGGACGAGATCCTGGCTACCCTGCAGGATGTCGAAGTGAAAAGAGCCCCGGACCGGGTGATCTCCATCGATCTCACCGGCCAGACCGTGATTCATGAGGAAATGAGCTTTCGCCAGCGGCTGCTCAGCATCGTGGCCAATCCCAACATCGCTTTCCTTCTGATGGGTCTGGGCGGCCTGGGCCTCTATATCGAGTTTTCCAACCCCGGCCTGATCCTGCCCGGGGTCTTCGGGCTGATCTGCCTGGTGCTCGCTTTCTTCGGTTTGTCGATTCTGCCGGTGAATTACGTCGGCGTGGCGCTGATCATCCTGGGTATCGTTCTCCTGGTCGCGGAGGTCAAAGTGGTCAGTTACGGAATGTTGTCGCTGGGAGGGGTGGCTTCGCTGCTGGTGGGGTCGATGATGTTCATCGACGGACCGATTCCGGCCATGCGGATCGGATTGGGCGTGGCTCTGCCGGTGGTGCTGGCCATTGTCTTCATCATCGCCTTCCTGCTCCGCCTGGTCATGACCAGCCATGGCAGGAAGGTGGCCACCGGGATCGAAGGACTGGTGGGGGAGCAGGGTGTGGTTCGCCTGGCTCTCGAACCAAAGGGGAAGGTGGCGGTCCACGGTGAGCTGTGGGACGCGGTGAGCGATGTGACCCTCGCCCAGGGAGACGAGGTGGAGGTCACCGCTGTGGAGGGCATGCTGCTACATGTCCGGCGCCGCCACGGTTTGCACTGAACCCCCGGTGGTCCGGGGATATAACCTGAAGTTTTACATCCGGTCGGAGGTATGACTCCCATGCAATTCTCACTTATCATCGTGGTTATCATTGTGCTCTGGCTCTTCTCCTGCATCAAGATCCTGCGGGAATACGAACGGGGGGTGATCTTCCGCCTTGGCCGGATGCTGCACCAGGCAAAAGGACCGGGAATTATTTTCGTCTTCACGCCCTTCGACCGCATTGTGCGGGTGGGGCTGCGCACCGTGGTGCTCGACGTGCCGCCCCAGGACATCATCACGCGGGACAATGTCTCGGTGAAGGTCAACGCGGTCCTCTATTTCAGGGTTATTGAGCCGAACAAGGCGGTGGTGGAGGTGGAAAACTATATGTACGCCACCTCCCAGCTGGCCCAGACCACCCTGCGCAGCGTCCTCGGCCAGGCCGAGCTGGACGAGCTGCTCAGCGACCGGGACAAGCTCAATGTCAAGTTGCAGACCATCCTCGATGAGCACACCGACCCCTGGGGGATCAAGGTCTCCAACGTGGAACTGAAGCACGTCGACCTGCCGGTGGAGATGCAGCGGGCGATGGCCAAGCAGGCCGAGGCTGAGCGCGAGAAGCGGGCCAAGATCATCCATGCCGACGGTGAATACCAGGCTTCGGGCAGGCTGGCCGACGCGGCCGAAGTTGTGGGACGGCACCCCATTGCCCTCCAACTCCGATACCTGCAGACCCTGAGCGAAATATCGGTGGAAAAAAACTCCACCATCATCTTCCCCTTGCCGATTGATATATTGGACTACTTTCTCAAGCAGGCAAGGTCTGCCCGGACTGAGGAGTAGAATAGTACCGGCATGGCCGGCGGAGAACAGGACGACGTGGACACTGAGACTGACAGCCGACAACTGCCCAGGGAGCGCATTCTCATCGTCGAGGCCCACGAGGAGACCGCTGCGGTTCTCGATAAGGCCCTGTCCGGCAAGGGTTTCACCGTCCAGGTGGCCAGCGGTGTGATCCAGGGGCGCCGGGTTCTCGACTCCGAACCGGTGGACGTGGTGATCACCGACGTCAGCCACCCTGATTGCGGCGGCGGTGATTTTCTCCGATCAATCGGGGACTCGCCGCTGGTCTCGATCATCGCCACCGGTGAAGCGAGCGTGCGCGAGGCTGTGGAGGCGATGCGTGACGGCGCATTTCACTACCTCCCGCGGCCCGTGGACGGCGAGGAGTTTCTCCATGTGCTGGACAAGTGCCTGGCCCACCGCCGTCTTTCCCACGAGAATCTCGCCCTGCGGCGAGAGGCTACCCTGTTCAAGATCATCAAGAGCGTATCGGTGACCCTCGACCTCCAGCGGCTGATCCAGCTGGTGATGGATTCCTCGATGGAGCTCTCCGGCGCCACCAGTGGTTCGCTGCTGCTGCTGAACAAGGACTCGAAGTCGCTGACCTACCACGCGCTCCGCGGAGTGGAAAAGAACATCGAGGCCGACGGCCGTTTCGGTCTCAGTGAGAACTACCTGCTCAGCCTGATCCGCAGCGAAAAGTCGGTGCTGGACAGCGGCACCGGAACACCGCTCCCCGAACTGGGCGGCCGGGCCGTTCTCTCCGCGCTGATCTGCCCGGTGGTGGCCGATGCCCGGCCCCTGGGTCTGGTCATGGCGGTCAGGGACGAGCGGGCCGGCAAGAGCTTTTCCGATGTGGACGTGCGGATGCTGAGCACCTTCAGCAGTGAAATCGCCGAGTCGCTGCAAAACGCCAAGATCCTGAAAAAGACCCGTGAACTGACGGTGAAGGACGACCTTACCGATGCCTATAACCGGCGTTTCTTCGAGTCGTATCTGGAGGAGGAACTGAAACGGGCCCGGCGGTTCGGCAGCCCGTTGTCGCTGATCTTCATGGATGTGGACAACCTCAAGGAGGTCAACAATCAGTATGGCCACCTGATGGGGTCCCACGTGCTCAAGGTGATCACCCACCGGGTGATCCTGACGATCCGCGGGATCGACAAGGTCATCCGCTACGGTGGGGACGAGTTCTGCATCCTGCTTCCCGAGACCGACACCAAGGGGGCTCAGGTGGTGGCCGAGAGAATCCGCAAGACCATCTCCCGCGAACCGATCGTATTCGACCAGCAGCACGAGGTCACGCTCACCAGCAGCTTCGGCATCGCCTCCTTCCCCCAGCACGCCGGCAATGCGGAGCAGCTGCTCCGCCGGGCTGACCGTGCCCTGTTCGAGGTCAAGAACCGGGAGAAAAACGGGGTGGGGGTGGCATCGGCGGAGAGTGAAATATCCCCTTTCAACAAGAAGAGTCGCCGCAACTGATTCGTTCCACTTTTGCAGTGTGCCTGACGGTGCTGCTGGCCGGCCTGCTGGTTTCGGCTTGTGCGGTAAACCCGCGTACAGCGCCGCCGCCAGCCGCCGCACCACCGCGCACCGCGGCCCAGCCGCAGACATCCCACGAACCCGCTGAGCGGCCGGAGGTGGTTTTTTTCGATCCGGGAGACTACGCCGGTGCGATGGTGGACGGCCTGGCCGGCAGCGAAGCCTGCGCCGAGTGCCACGAGGCCCAGTACTGCCACTGGCTGCGCACACCCCATGCCCGTGCCCTGGTGGACGCGACCGGACCCGGGGGGACCTCTGCAGTGAGCTGCCGGCGCTGCCACGCTTCGCTGGTGGTCAGCCCGGAAGCCGATGCCGCGCGTTTGCGGCTGGACCTTCAGGGTGTGGGGTGCGAGTCCTGTCACGGACCTGGCCTGGCCCATGCCGAGGACCCCGAATCATATTCCGGTCAGATCAGGGGTATTCGTGACGGTTGCCCGGAGTGCAACTTCCGCGGCCTTTGCCAGGTGTGTCACAATACCGAGGGTGACCCCGATTTCAAATACTTCGCCGCCTACCGCCGGGTGCGCCACCCGGAACCCGGTGATCAGGATGGCGTTGAGGGAGACATCCCCCTTGACGGAACCGGCGGCCCGGCTTGCGGCCGCAGCGCGAACCAATGAACCATCATCCGATTTCGAACCCTCTCGCCTGGGGGCTGGCCCTGCTCAGCGGTCTGCTGCTCTTCGCCGCCTTTCCACTTCCCGGCTGGTGGTTCCTGGGCTGGATGGCCCTGGCCCCGCTGATCGTGGCCGCGGCCCGTTCCGGTCCCTGGTCCGCCGCACTGCTCGGTCTGGGCGCCGGTATTCTGTTCAACGCCCTGGCCATGCCATGGCTGATCACGGTGATGAAGACGTACGGCGGTTTGAACCTGCTGGTCAGCCTGCTGCTCTACCTGCTGCTGGTTGTCTATCTCTCGCTGTACACTTCGGCTTTTGCCCTCACCGTGTCGTTGCTCTGCCGCAGGGGAGGCCCCAACGGGGTGTTGCTGGCGCCGGTGGTCTGGGTCGGGGCCGAGCTGCTTCGCGGTACGCTGATCACCGGTTTCCCCTGGAACCTGCTGGCCTACACCCAGGCCGGCGTGCCTGAGGCCATTCAACCGGCTGCGGTGGTGGGGGCCTACGGCCTCTCCCTGATCCTGGCCTTTTCCTCGGCGCTCCTTGCCCGGGGTGCGTTGGGGATGGGGAATGGGCGCCGGCCCGGTGGGCGAAAAGAGCTTCCAGCCTGGGTCTGGCCAACGGCGGCGCTGACCCTGGTCCTGCTGGTCCTGGGCGGCGGCCGGGCACGGATCTCCATGCTTGATGACCGGGTTGAGGGTGACGGCTCGGCGCCGCGCCTCGAAGCCGCGATGATCCAATGCAATGTGGCCCAGGAAATGAAAATGTCGGCCCGGGAGCGGGTGCGGATTGCCGGTCTGCTTTACGATATGAGCAGGGAAGCCGGCAGCCGCAGGCCGCTGGACCTGGTGATCTGGCCTGAAGCCTCGATACCCTTTCTCCGTTTTCGCAACGAGCCGGTTTTTCGGGGGGAGATCGAGGATCTGGCCCGGGAGATAAACGCGCAGATCCTCTTTGGCACCGTGGACAGCCCTGCGGCCCTGGATGAAAACTACCATCCCGGCGGACGGGGAAAGGGAGGCTACACCAATACCGCCATGCTGGTGGATCACCGTGGACTGTTGACCTTCAAGTACGACAAAATCCACCTCGTGCCCTTCGGCGAATACGTGCCGGCCAAACAACTGCTCTTCTTCGCCGGCAAGCTGGTGGCCGAAGTGGCCGACTTTACCGCCGGGGAGTCGTATGCTATAACCCGCCTCGGAGCAGCGGACGGGGGCTGTCTGATCTGTTATGAGATCATTTTTCCCGGACTGGTGCGCGAATTCGTCCACCGTGGCGCGGATGTCCTGGTGACCATTACCAACGATGCCTGGTTTGGTGACACGGCGGCGCCGCGGCAGCACTTCAACGCCGCCGTGTTTCGGGCGGTGGAAAACGGCCGACTGGTGCTGCGCTGCGCCAACACCGGCATCTCCGGTGTGATCGACCCGCTGGGGCGGGTGCAGGCAAAGACCCGGCTCAACGAACGGACCATCGTCCCGGTGTCACAGAGCGTGACGCCGTTGGACACCTTTTATTCACGCCAGGGCGACGTGACCGCCTGGGGCTGCTTGCTGCTCTGGGTGACCGCTCTCGCCGTTTGCCTGATCCGGCGCAGCCGGCCCGCGGGCGGACGAGGCATTTCGAAGGCAAAACAGGAAGGAACTGGGTCATGAGAGACGACCTGCACAAGCTGTATACCGATCTCAAGGAGCGGATCACACGGCTCAGGGGGTATCTTTGATGTAGATGGGAAGCGCGAGGAACTGGCCCGGATCGAACTGCAGATCGCCAAGCCCGATTTCTGGGACGACCCCCAGGCCACCAAGCCGGTGCTGCGCAATCGGCACGCCCTCGAAGCTTCGGTCAAACAGGTCGAAGAATTCATCGAGCGTGAAGAGGACATCACCGTGCTCATCGACCTCGACAGCGAGGGCGAAGACGTGGACGCCGACATGGAGGCCGGGCTGAACTCCCTGGCCGTCAGCCTGGACCAGGTTGAAATGGCCCTGATGCTCGACGGAGAGAACGACTCGAACAATGCCATCGTGGCCATAAACTCCGGGGCCGGCGGCACCGAGAGTCAGGACTGGGCGGCGATGCTCCACCGGATGTATCTTCGCTGGGCTGACCAGATGGGCTTCACCACCAAGGCCCTCGACCACCAGCCCGGAGAAGAAGCGGGGCTGAAAAACGTCACCTTCATGGTCAATGGCCAGTTCGCCTATGGCTACCTCAGGGCCGAGGTGGGTGTGCACCGCCTGGTGCGCATCTCGCCTTTCGATGCCAACCGCAGGCGCCATACATCCTTCGCCTCGGTCCTGGTCTTCCCCGAGTTGGACGACAACGTGGAGATCGAGATCGATGAAAAGGACCTCCGCGTCGACACCTATCGCTCCAGTGGGGCCGGCGGCCAGCACGTCAACGTCACTGATTCGGCGGTGCGGATCACCCATCTGCCGACGAACATCGTGGTCCAGTGCCAGAACGAACGGAGCCAGCACCGCAACCGTGACATGGCGATGACGGTGCTGCGGGCCCGGCTCTACGAGCACGAGATGGCCGATCGCCTGAAGGAGCGAGAGGCGGCGGCGGGGACCAAGATGGAAATCGGGTTCGGCAGCCAGATCCGTTCCTATGTGCTGCACCCCTACCAGATGATCAAAGACCACCGGACCAAGGTTGAAGTGGGGGACGTGAACCGCGTGCTGGATGGCGACCTCAACGAGTTCATCCGCACCTATCTGCTGAGCCGGAATAAGAAATAGGGGAGTTGCATGGCGTTGCTGGGCATCGATATCGGCGGCACCAAGACCGCGGTCTGCGTCGGCACGGCGCAGGGGCACATCCTCGCTTCGCGGCGCATGCCCAGCCTTTCCGGTGACTACCTCGATGACTATTTCAGGGAACTGGCTGACCTCTGCACGCTGATTCTTTCAGCTGCTGAGCTGGATCAGGACAACCCGCTCACCGCGGTGGGCATCTCGGCTCCCGGGCCGCTGGACTGCACGCGCGGGGTCCTGCTGGCTCCGCCCAACAACCCCGGGTGGAACGAAGTGCCGGTGGTGCAGCGGCTGGCCCCGCTCTTCGACGTCCCGCTGTTTATCAACAACGACGCCAATGCCTGTGCACTGGCCGAGCTGTACTACGGCGAGCACCGGGACGTCCGTGACCTGATCTACCTCACGGCCAGTACCGGTATGGGCGCCGGGATCATCGTCAACGGTAAATTGCTTCAGGGCGTCACCGACGGTGGTGGGGAAGTGGGCCACCAGGTGCTTGAACCGGACGGGCCGCCGTGCCCCTGCGGCAAACGCGGATGCTGGGAGATCTATGTGGGGGGCAAGAGCGTGGCTGACCGGGTGCGCACCGAGATCCTGGATAAGGGGATCGAAACCCGCATCGTGGAGGAGGCCGGCGGAAATCCCTACCAGATCGACCACCGGGCCATTGCCGCCGCTGCCCGGGCCGGTGACGCCTTTGCCCTGGAAAAGTGGGATGCCTTTATTGAGCGGCTGGCCCAGGGGGTGGGCAACCTGATCCAGGTCTTCAATCCCCAGGTGATCGTTCTCGGCACTATGGCGATCCACGAAGGCGACTTCCTGCTCGGGCCTCTCCGTGAAAAGCTGACCCGCTATGCCTGGAAGTGGTCCCTCGATGCCTGCACCATCGCGGCCAGCTCCCTTGGGTCGCGGGTGGGTGATCTCTCCGCACTGGCCGTGGCCCGGGCGGGGCTTGCCGGATAACCCCCCTCTTGTCCCTGTTTTCTTTTGCTCTTTTGGCGAAGCCAGGCGACGAAACAATCTCCTTGGCGAAAGCACCGCGGTCGGGGGCTCGCAATGGCATGCGCTGCGCTCGTGATGACCGGCTAGAAATATCCCAGAATTCGCTTCTGGTCCTGCCAGGGCAGGGCAAGGATGGAGACTTCCCGTGGAGTGCAGGTGCGGCTCGGCTCGCTACCCTCGCGGAAGGCTTCGAGGATGATATCGGTGCATCCCGATCCGGCGGTGGCCCTGAGGCCCGTGTTGCGCTCGATGGGGATGAAGATCACCCCCGGAGGGACTTCGAAGCGGCTGTCAGCGGCACTTTCGGGGTCGATCACCGTTTCGAGGAACTGGGTCCAGATGGGCAGTGCGGCCACTGCGCCCGCCATTTTGTTGCCCAGGCTCTGGGTGCTTTTGTCGGCGAAGCCGACCCAGACGCCCACGGTCAGCTCCGGGGTGAAGCCGATAAACCAGGCGTTGGTATACTCGTCGGTGGTGCCGGTCTTGCCCCCCTTGGCTCCCGGGACGCGGTTTTTTGCTGCCTTGCCGGTGCCCCGCTCGATGACTCCTTCAAGCACCGCAGTGACCAGGTAGGCGCTTACCGGGTTGAGCACTTCCCGTGAGGTGGGGTGGAATTCCTGATCCACGTTGCCGTCGGAGTCGTCGATCTGGGTGATGTAATACGGTTCCACCGCCACGCCGAGATTGGGGAAGACGGCATAGATCGAGACGATCTCCTGCAGGCTCACCTCGGCCGATCCCAGGGCCACGGAAAGAAAGGGCGGAACGGGACTGGTGAAGCCCATCCTCCGGGCGTAATCGGCAAGGATGTCCGGGCCCAGTTTCTGGTTCAGTTTCACCGAGGCGACGTTGATTGAATCCTCGATGACTTTCCTCAGGGTGACCAGGCCGCTATACGACTTGTAGTAATTCTCCGGCTTGTAGATCTCACCGGTCCAGGGATCGGGAAACTCGGTGGGCTCGTCAAAAATGGTGTCGGTGAGCGAGAACCCGTTGTCCACCGCGGCGGCCAGCAGGATCGGTTTGAAGGCCGAGCCGGGCTGCCGCTGGGCCTGCACCGCGCAGTTGAAAGCGCTGCGCTCGAAGCTGTACCCGCCCACCATGGCCCGGACCTGTCCGGTGGCGTTGTCGATGGCCAGCAGCGCTGCCTCCGGCATCGGCTCCTGCTCCAGTTCCAACTGCACCGTGCCGGTTTCGGCATCGAGGGCCAGGATGCGGAACAGCGTCACATCCCCGGGTTTGAAGACCTTGGCCACGCTGCGGCGGGTCCACTTGATCGCCTGCGGGCCCGCCTCGCCCTGGTAGGGGCCAACCCGCACCCGGGCCTTTCCATCCTCCACTCCCAGCACCACACCCTCATAGACCTGGTTTTCCTCAATGCCGAAGCTCCAGCCTGGCGAGTCGTAGGCATCGGGGCTCTTGAGGTTCATCTCGAAGGTATTTTTCTCTATGTTCCGGAACCCGCGGAGGCGGGAGAGGTTCAGCAGGCCGTCGCGCACGGCGTTGTTCGCCGCTTCCTGCATTTTCGAGTCGATGGTGGTGTGCACCTGGAGGCCCCGCTCGAGGTAGCTGTTGCCATACTGCCGCTTGAGATACTTGCGGATCTCCTCGGTGAAGTGGGGCGCCAGGCGTGAGGTGGAGTCGAGCACCTTCAGCTCCAGCGGGTGGGCCTTCTGCTCCTCGCACTCGGCCTCGCCGATCATCCCTTCTTCCAGCATGCGGTCCAGCACCCAGTTGCGCCGCCCCAGGGCCCGCTCCGGGTTCTTGATCGGCGAGTATGAAGAGGGACGACGGGGGATACCCACCAGCAGGGCGGCCTCGTGGCGTGCCAGCTCGGCGGCCGGTTTGCTGAAATAGTAGCGCGAGGCCATCTCGATGCCATACACCGCGTGGTCGAAGCAGACCTGGTTGCAGTAGAGCCCCATGATCTCGTCCTTGGTATAGTTCAACTCGATGCGGATGGCCAGCACCGCCTCCTTGATCTTCCGCTCGAAACTCTTTTCCGGGGTCAGGAAAAGCAGCTTGGCCAGCTGCTGGGTCAGGGTGCTGCCCCCCTCGGCCAGCCGCTGATGGCGAATGTCGCTTACCACAGCTCGGGCGATGCCCATGGGATCGATACCGGTGTGCTGATAGAAGTGCGAGTCCTCGGCGGCCACCACGGCGTCCTTGACCACCTGGGGAATGTCGGCCGCGTCGATGTTGATCCGCTTCTCCGAGGCAAAACGGGCCAGGGTGACTCCATCGGCGGAGAGCACGGCGGTGGTCAGGCTCGGCGTGTAGTCCTCCAGCTCGTAGATCGAGGGCACGTCAAGGATCCGGGAGACAAAGAGCCCGGTGCTCACGCCCACCGTCACGGCGCCGAGGATCAGCAGGGGGATGACCAGCCGGCGAAACCGTCCCTGCGGGCGAGTCCTGATCTTCCGTGTCCCGCCGGGTTTCTTCTGACTGTTTGCGGTAGTCGTCATCGCCTCGCTATTCCAGGCCCGGACGGTTGACACTGTGCTGGGAAATACACTGAATATTCATGATAGCAGAGGCCATGCCGGGGGTCAAAAACGTTCATGTGTGGGAAATGGACTGCACCGACTGCTATCGCCGGCTGACCAGCCCGAGGCAGGGGTTGCAAGACCAGGCAGTGTACAAACTTCGGGGCCCGGTCAGCCCGGGCCCCCTCTGGAAAAATTGTGGATTCAGTTGTCCAGCACCACCTCAATCACGGGGCGGGGCGCAGAGCAAACCATTGTTATAGTCGTCCATGGTCAAGTAGAGCCATTCGTTTTCCTGCCAGGCTTCACTTCTCGCCGGTACGCCGCTGCCCACCGGATACAGCGCCATCCAGGCGTCGGCTTCCAGGATCACATCCTCGATACAGCTTGGATCGTTGCCGATCATCACGTTGAGCATCGCGGCCACCAGGGCCCGGAACATGGTAAAGGTCTTGTCTTTTTTCCCCGGTGTCCCCATCAACTCGATGGCTTCATCACGGGAGTAGATCATGCCGCCCACAGTGATCTCATCTACCGGCCAGGCCTCGGGGTGGTTCTTCCAGTATCCGGGGGTCCCGGTGCCTGGCTGCTCCCCGTCGTCGCAACGGCCGAAGTAGTTGGCATCGTCAGTATCGGTGTAAGTATTCCCGTCAACGGTGCCGGTGGCAGTCCCGGTGTTGGTGTGCTGCCCCTGGATGCATTCGAAAGGCCCGATCACGCACTCGAACGATTCACGAGGAGCCAGGAAATCCGGAACTGGGCACCCCCCAAGGTCAAAGATGTTGTCGGTGAGCACAAGGTTTTCAAGAGTTAATGTCCAAGTGGGAT
>JAQAZP010000040.1:0-4196 GCA_032127265.1 Acidobacteriota bacterium | reverse complement strand
AGTCCCAGCCGCGGACATGGGCGCCGTGAGCCGGGTTGGGACCAGCACCGGTGAAGATTTCGTCGAACCCGTCATCGTCCAGGTCGCTGCAGGCCACATTGACCCCGTGCTGTATGGTGCCGTAGGCAAAAAAGCTCACTTCCGGAATCGGGGTTACCGCGCCACTCCCGTCCCAATTCCATCCGCGGACGTGGGGACCGAACACCGGGCCCGGGCCCGCCCCGGTGATGATCTCGTCGATGCCGTCGCCGTCGATGTCACCACAGGCCACATTGACACCCCATCTCAGCGTGCCGTATGCAAAATAGCTGATTTCGGGGATCGGCAGGGTTGCCGAGTCGCCGTCATTGTTCCATCCCCGGACATGGGGTCCAAACACCGCCCCCGGGCCGGCGCCGGTGATGATCTCGTCAAACCCGTCGCCGTCGATGTCTCCGGCGGCCACATTGACCCCGAAGTTGAGTGTGCCATAGGCCTGGAAACCGGCCCCGTGTACCACCTGGCCGTCGGGCTGAAAACAACGGACATGGGGACCGAATGTTTGACCCGGTCCCGGGCCGGTGATCACCTCGTCGGTGCCGTCGCCGTCGATGTCACCACAGGCCACGTTCACCCCGTAACGGACCACGCCGTAAGCCAGCCACTGGCCCTGCGACGTGCGCACCAGCGGCGGGTTGATCGGCCCGGGCCCCGGCCCGGTGACGATGTTCTGCCAGCTGCCAGCACTGGTCCACGGCTCCCAGGTGAACGGCCGCAGGGCTGGAGTGGGATCCACATTGCCCTGGCTATCCCGGGCGCGGACGGCAAAGACGTGGTACCCCACTGACAACCCGCTGATCGAGGCGATGGTGCTCGAACTGTAGCCTGACCACTCCTCCTTATCGATGCGGTGGGAATAGACCAGAAACGCCGGCAGGTCCAGATCATCGCTGCCGGTGAAGGTGAAATTGAGCAGTGGTGAATCCACCGCGTAGTCGGGTCCCTCAGTGATGAACGTGTCCGGTTCACCCGGTGTAGGGCGATGGTGAAACCCCATGTCAGCCGTATCGGTGTCGGCCACCAGGTCGGTACGGGTGATCAACTGATCCAGGCACAGATCGGTGTCCACCGAGGGGACGCAGATATCCTCTGCAAGGGCACTGCCCGCATCCACGCAAGGACTCTCTGCAGACTGGCCGGCATCCACCTGTCCGAGGTAGTAATCAGAGAGCCCGCCCCCGGCGAACAGCGGCGGGGCATCGATCATGCCTGTGCCCCAGCTGATGCTCACGTAGTTCGGGTCGTATTCCACCGCGACCTCACCGCCCTCCACATCGCAATAGCTGATGTCCAGCAGTGAGAAATGGGAGGGACCGCCACCGATGCTGATCTGGGCTGTGCCACTTCCATTGTTGCCCCAGATGATCGAGTCGATAACCGTGAGGTCGGAATCTCTCTCGCACATCAACCCCAATGACGTGTTATGGGCCACGGTGCAGGATAAAAGGGTGACTTCGCCCTGGCAGTACAACCCGTAGCCCGCATTGCCGTACACCAGGTTGTTGGCCAACAGGTTGTCACCGTCGCACTCGATGCCGTGGGAATTGTTGTTCCTGACGATATTGTGGGTGACAGCCGCTTCGGCACTGCCCCCGTAATTAATTCCACCTGCCGCAATGGCCGAGCCGGCTCGCGTGTTCTCCACGATATTGCCGCTGATCAGGTTCGTACCGTGGCAGTAGATACCGCCCCCGGCCGCGGCAGAATAGTTGTTGGTCAACAGGTTGCCGGTGACCACCGCCGAACCGAAGGCATAAACCCCTCCGCCATAGGAATCGTACGGGGCCACGTCCGGGGGATCGGCAGCGTTGCCGGCAATGACGTTGTCCTCCACCAGGGTCTGGTCCCCGCAGTAGATGCCCCCGCCATAACCGCCACCGGCAAAATAACCACAATGGTTGTACAGCACCTGGTTCCCGCGGATCACCGGCGAACTGCCGACGGCGTAAACCGCTCCCCCGGCATCCAATGCGTAATTCTGTTCGATGAAATTGCCCTCGATCAGCGGATCAGATCCCTCGAGACAGGCGATACCGGCTCCGACTCCAATGGTGTTGTCGATGATCCTGTTTCCACGGATCACCGGCGACGCCGAAAACAAACGGATACCCCCGCCGTAGTCATAAATGCTGTCACTGAAATCCGCTCCAGAGATGGTAAACCCCTGGATCCAGGAGTCCGGCCCCTCACCACGCGACAGATCGAATCCCCGGTACGCACCACCCTCGAGGTCGATGATGCAGTTCTCCGGCCCGTTCTCGGACGTGACGATGATCGCCTTGCCCAGCAGGTCAATGTCACGGTTCCCCACGCCGGTGTATGTGCCGTCAGCCACCAGTACGGTGTCGCCGCTCTGCGCGGCATCGATGCCGGCCTGGATGGTGGGCTGGTGGTTGGGGACGCGGATAACCGCGGCGGCGACCGGAAACCAATTGATGAGCAGGAGTGCAGAGAAAGAAACGAGGGCGGCCAGAATGGAATTGAAAGGTCGAGGGAATGCGGATGCGGTCATGAGATCCTCCATCATGCCCTGGTTCGATAACCCTGTGGGGAAATGTATCTGCAATTCGTGTAATTGTCCATGAAAGCCCGTCCCCGGATAAGTGTCCCGTTTGCCATCCACAACCAAAACACCTATATTGAACAATCAGTTGTTGTTGATCTGCACGGGAATGCCGCATGCGAACCATTCTGTCCTTCATACTCGCCCTGGTCATCTGCCAGCCGCTTTTCTCCACCACGCTGAAGGAGATGTACGACTCTGCGTCTCCGGGGTCGGGATATGACCGCTGGATCGAGTTGGAGACCGGCGTGACCTACACCGGCGGTCTGATCATCGGCGGGACCTTCAACCGCATCAGCGCCCTGTTCGAGCCGGGCGGCGAGGACGTGCGGATCGTGGGCAACGGCGCGGTCCTCGACCTCGAGGGCGCCGAGATCTGCGTCTCCTACTGCTCGAACCGGCTGGACATCGACGACTGTGTGATCATCAACGGCAACATCCGCTTCCACGGCTACCAGGACAGTTCCACCGAGCAGTGGCCGGCCGGTTCGGTGCGCCACGTCACGTTTTACCGGCCCCATGACTACGCGGTGCGGATGCTGGCCAGCGGCCGCAACATCGAGATGGACCACAACATCGTTGTCGACGTCGAGGACACCGGCTGGGACTTCCTGCCCTTCAACGGGAACTCCAACGACTGGCTGCCCACCGGCATCGCCGTCGCCATGAGCGACCTGCCCGGCGGGTTCTACAGCCCCGACGTCAGCGACAACTGGACCTGGTTCTCCGACCCGGCGGCCAACGGCACCGCGCTCAGGCACTTCGCCCTGCTCTGCGACTACGGGTGATTCGCTCCCCAGGCATGGACCGGGGCCGGTTCGGCCCCGTACAACAACGTTGTGGGAACCGATCCGCAGCTGATCGACCCGGAGAACGGTGACTACCGCCTCTCGCCCGGGTCACCGGCCCAGGGTTACGGCTGCCAGACCTTTGCCGCTCGATGCGCCGGAGCAGCACCGGCGAAGACTGTTCCGCCGACCCGCGAGACGGTCATTCGGCGTGACGAGATCGTCGTCTCCGGCCCGGTGAACTCAGACACCAGCTGGGATGCCGACCTGGTACGGGTTGTGGGTGATGTCACCGTGGCCAACGGGGTGACACTGTGGATCGCGCCCGGTGCCCGGGTGCAGTTCGAAGGCTATTACCGCCTGGCCGTGCTCGGCACACTCAATGCGGTGGGCACCGCCAAGGCGATGATAACCTTCACTACCGACCAACCGGCCGAGTTCCAGCTGGACCGCACCCTCACAGGCTACTGGAACGGCATCCGCTTCCACGACACCCCCTCCACCAACGACACCAGCCGGTTGGAATACTGTGTTCTGGAATACAGCAAGGCGGTGGATGCGGCACTGGACGACCACGACTGCGGCGGCGGGGCCGTCTCGGCGGTCCACTTCTCCAAGCTGACCATCGCCGGCTGCGTCTTCCGCCACAACCTCGCCGAGTATGGCGGCGCGCTCTATTGCTACGATGCCTCGCCGGTGATCTACAACAACCTTTTCACCGACAACCACGTGCTGGTCAATGCCTCGGCCGTCTACTGCGGCTATTCCTACCCCGTACTGATCAACAACACAATCGTGGGCAACCC
>JAQAZP010000039.1:0-10786 GCA_032127265.1 Acidobacteriota bacterium | reverse complement strand
CGATGTGATATCGGCGGTGCGGCAGTTGACCGTAGAACACTACGCGGTACCCCGGTCGCTGGGCCGGATGGTAACCAAACCGGGAATGTGGCCGGTGTTGCTGGCCATCCCCGCGGCGGTCATCGCGCTGATCCTGGCTGCGCTTTACGCCGGCGGAGTGATCGAACTGGGCGGCCACGAGGTGGAATACGCCAGGATGTTCCCGCATGCCTGGCTCAACGGCATCTTCACCCTCTTCCTTTTCATTGCTGGCGGCCTGCTGTTTGCCGGGCTGCGCCGGTTCTGGACCGACATGGACCGGCTGTCCCCGGCGGGTAGCGTGGAGAAAAAACCGCTGATCGGCTCACTGATCGCGGTGACCCTCGACTTTGCCGGGCACAACCGTTTTGGCAAGTGCACCGACGACCGCTACCGAAAACTGTCCCACCTCGGCGTGGTGGCCGGTTTCGCCGGCCTGCTGCTGGTGACCGCGGTGGCCATCGTATACATCCTTGCCCACCTGCCGTATCCCATGCCGCAGACCAACCCGTTCAAGATCCTGGGCAATCTCAGCGCCCTGGCCATGGTCGGCGGTTTGCTGATGCTGATCTTCAAGCGATTCGAAAACCGCCAGACCGCCCGGGGCAGTACATATTTCGACTGGTCGTTCCTGGTGCTGCTGCTGCTGCTGGTGATCACCGGCGTGCTCACCGAGGTGGCCCGGCTGGTGGGCATTACCTCCGTGGCCTATCCGGTCTACTACGTCCACCTGATCATCATCTGGTCGCTCTTCGTCTACGCGCCCTATTCAAAGATGGCCCATCTGGCCTACCGGCTCACCGCGTTGCTGCACTCCAGGGTCAATGGCAGGGAGGAGGCCTGAAGGCCTTAACCGCTGATGAAAAACAACATCCAAGTGGAACAACTGAGAAGTCTGGAGAAGAAGCTGCGGGATTCTTATCCCTCCCGCTCGCTCTGGGCCAGCCTGGCCGATGTCATCGCCGACGCGATGTTCGTCATTGACGAAGACCGCCGGATCATCTTCTGGAGCAAGCGGGCCGAGTCGATGACCGGTTTCACGCCCGGTGATGTGCAGGGGAAGAACTGCTGTGCCGACGAGCGGTGCAACAACTGCGCCAAGGGGTGTCCGTTGTTCCAGGATGGGGAGATGATCGGCAAGGAGGGGATCTTCGCCACCAAGGACGGGCGGGTGATCCCGGTGCTGAAGAACGGTCTGCTGTTTCGCAACCGGCGGGGCCGGATTCTCGGCGCGGTGGAAACCATCCGCGACATATCAGTCGAAATGGAAACCAGCCAGAATCTGGCCCGGGAACAGGTCCGTTTCGAATCGCAGAGACGGCTGATGGAGTCGGTTATCGGGGCGGTTTCCGAGGGGGCGGTGGCCATTGACCGCGAACTGCAGATCATGAGTTTTTCCCGGCAGGCCTCCGAGATCACTGGGGTGGCCGTGGAGGACGCCATCGGCGCCAAATGCTGCGATATTCTGAAGAACCCGCTCTGCGAGGAACAGTGCCCGATGCAGCACCTTGCCGAGCACCGGAAAAAACAGCCCGGCCTGCCCACCAGGATCATCGGTGCCGGCGGGGACAGCATTCCGGTGACAGAATCGGTGGTGCCGATCTTCATGGAAGGCAAACTCAGCGGGGGGATCATCATCCTGCGCGACATGCGGGCCGAGGAAAAACTGGCCCTGGAGCAGATGCGCATCGGCCAACTGGACGAAATGATCGGCCGTTCCAGTGCGATGCAGAACATTTTCTACCTCATCGGCCGGCTGGCCGAGATCGATACCCCGGTCTGCCTGGTCGGCGAGTCCGGCACGGGTCGGGACATCGTGGCCCGGACACTGCACCGCAAGAGCGTGCGTTCCGAGGGGCAGTTGCGCAGCATCGACTGCAGTTTGCTTCCCGAGCACCTGCTGGAAAGCGAGTTTTTCGGCCACCTCAAGGGCTCCCTGTCCGGTGCGGTACGCGACAAGGTCGGTCAGCTGGAGCTGGCCCACCGGGGCACGCTCTACGTGGCCCAGGTGGAGAAACTTCCCCGGCCGCTGCAGAAGAAACTGGTCCGCTTCCTCGAGACCGGCGTATTCAAGAAAGTGGGGGGCAAGACCAGTATCAAGAGCGACGTGCGGATCATCTGCGCCTTCAATGAAGATTTTGAAACACTGGTCGAAGAGGGGCGTTTTGACAAGGGCCTTTTCGACGCGGTGTGCGGGATCGTGATCAATATTCCGCCGCTCAGGGACCGTCGGCTGGACATCGAACTGCTGGTGGCTCATTTTCTAAAGAGTCAGGACGTGAGCGGGATCGGTGAGACCCCGGCGAAGAAGATATCGGCCGGCGCACTCCGCGCCCTGGTGCGCTATCCCTGGCCCGGCAATGTCCGGGAACTGCGCAACGTGCTTGACTACGCGGTTTCCGTCTGTTCGGGGACGACGATCAATCTCAACGACCTGCCTCCGGAAATCATCAGTTCCCTGGTCCCCAGCGATGATTCGGGGGATGATGATGAACGCACGCGTATCCTCCGTGTCCTTGAGGAGACCCACTGGCGACGTTCAGAAGCGGCCCAGGCCCTGGGAATGGACCGTTCCACTCTCTGGAGAAAGATGAAATTCTTCGGCTTATGCTGATCCGTCCCCGGGATTTATTCAGAGCCCTCAATTCGGCCATCAAGCAACGCGATGTTGCATTTCAATCCTCTTGTGGACATGTTTTGCGATGAATCTGTAATATGTTGAATACAAGCTAGATATCTATATTCATAATCATACCCACTTCGCATATCCAACAATTTATGCAACAGAATATTCACCGTGAGCAGTGAAACGCTTGACAGGCAACGGCGCTTGGGGTATAAACGGTCTCCGTAGAGTCGAATATTCATGTACCGTGTAGGGACTCGGGCATTACATCAATTTTATGGTTTGGCGCCGTGGGCGCTCATCAAAAGGAGTTTATAGATGCCAGTATTTGAATTCGACGGACACCAAATCGATGTCGACGAAGATGGGTTCATCCAGAATCCTGATGTCTGGAACGACGACGTCGCCGCGGCTCTGGCCAAGACCGAAGGTGTCGATGATCTGACCGAGGACCACTGGAAGCTGGTCCGCTATCTTCGGGACTACTACCTGCAGTTCGGTATCGCCCCCATGATTCGCAAGCTCTGCAAGGCCACCGGCTTCTCGCTGAAGACCGTTTACGAGCTGTTCCCCAGCGGACCGGCAAAGGGCGCCTGCAAGGTGGCTGGACTTCCCAAGCCCACTGGCTGCGTGTAAACGGCGATAAGATATTTGACGTATTCCCGAAGATGAGAGAAAAACGAGAAGGGAGTTGTGATGGCTGAACCAAAGAAATACGACACCCCCTTGCTGGACGAGCTTGAAAAGGGTGCCTTTCCCAGCTTTGTGACCGAAATCAAGCGGATGGCAGCGCGCAAGCCGATGGCCGCCGACCTGCTGGGCCAGCTGGAGAAATCATACCGCGACAAGATCGGTTACTGGAAGCACGGTGGTCTGGTTGGCGTGATGGGTTACGGCGGCGGCGTGATCGGCCGCTATTCCGCCAAGGCAGATGAGTTCCCCGAGGTGTCGCACTTCCACACCATCCGGGTCAACCAGCCTTCCGGCTGGTTTTACAACACCGAGAAACTTCGTTTGCTCTGCGACATCTGGGACAACCACGGTTCCGGTCTAACCAACATGCACGGTTCCACCGGTGACATCGTCTTTCTCGGAACCCGCACCGAAGAGCTGGAGCCGATCTTCTCCGAGCTGACACAGGGCGGGTGGGACCTCGGCGGTTCCGGGTCCTGCATGCGGACCCCCAGCTGCTGTGTGGGACCCGGCCGCTGCGAGTGGGCGCTTTACGACACCCTGGCGGTGACCTACCAGCTGACTATGGACTTCCAGGACGAGATGCACCGTCCGCCGTTCCCCTACAAGTTCAAGTTCAAAATGGCCGGTTGCCCCAACGACTGCGTGGCCTCCATCGCCCGCGCCGACATGTCGATCATCGGTACCTGGCGTGACGCGATCCAGGTCGATGCCGCCGCGCTGAAGAGTGAGTACATCGACAAAGGCACGGACATCCAGTCCGACGTGGTCGAGATGTGCCCCACCCGCTGCATGAAGTTCGACGGCGAGACGCTGGACATCGACAACGCCAACTGCACCAAGTGCATGCATTGCATCAACGTGCTGCACCATGCGCTGGCCCCGGGCAAAGACCGCGGCGCCTGCATCCTGGTCGGTTCCAAGGCTCCCATCGTCGAGGGTGCGCTGCTCTCCTCGGTGATCGTGCCCTTTGTCAAGCTCGATACGCCCAAGGAGGGTGAGGATCCGTATCCCGAGCTGATGGAGCTTATCGAGAAAATGTGGGACTTCTGGGGTGAGAACGGCAAGAACCGTGAGCGGATCGGTGAAATGATCCAACGGATCGGCCTGGGAAACTTCCTCGAAGAAATCGAGGTGGACCCGATCCCGGAGATGATCGTGCATCCCCGGACCAACCCTTACATCTTCTTCGAAGAATATTTCGAGGACGATGACGAGGCAGAAACGGAATAGCAGGGCCCGCAGCCCGTTAATTCCGGCACCGTCTACCGAGATCGACTTGATTAATCTTCAGCTACCGATACTGCAAATGGAGGTTTTCCATGGCTGACGAACCCGCAAAAAAAATTACCGATATCGGACCACCGCATTATAGTGAGTTTCTCCCGCCGGTGGTCAAAGAGAACCTGGGCAAGTGGAAGGATCACGAGATCCTCACCCCGGGCATCATGTATCACGTGGCCGAGTCCGGCGCGAAACTGCACACCGTCCGTGTGGCCTCCCCGCGCATTCTCTCCGTCGACCGGATCCGGGACATCTGCGACCTGGCCGACAAACACTGCGAAGGCTATCTCCGTTTCACCAGCCGCAACAACGTGGAGTTCCTGGTCAGCGACGAATCGAAGCTGCAACCGCTGGTTGACGACCTGAACAAGGATCCCTTCTTTGTCATCGGCGGTATGGGCAACGGCATCTCCAACATCGTCCACACCCAGGGCTGGGTGCACTGCCACTCATCGGCCACCGATGCCTCGGGTATTGTCAAGTGCGTGATGGACGAAGTGCACGAGTATTTCAGCGAAACCAGGCTGCCGGGCAAAATCCGTATCGCGCTGGCCTGCTGCCTCAACATGTGCGGTGCGGTGCACTGTTCGGACATCGCCATCCTCGGTGTGCACCGTCGCCCGCCGCGGATTGACGATAACCTGAACAAGATCTGCGAGATCCCCACCACCGTGTCTTCCTGCCCCACCGGCGCCATCCGGCCGGCCACCGTGGACGGCAAGGAGACTGTTGAGGTGGACGAGGATGCCTGCATGTCCTGCGCGAACTGCTACACCGTCTGCCCCTCGATGCCGCTCAACGATCCGCTGAACGACGGCATTTCCATCTGGGTTGGCGGCAAGGTGTCCAACGCCCGGACCGAACCGAAGTTCTCCAAACTGGCCATTCCCTTTATTCCCAACAATCCGCCCCGCTGGCCTGAAGTAACCGACGCGGTGAAGAATATCATCAAGGTCTACATCGACAACGCCAAGAAGTATGAGCGGATGGGTGAGATGATCGAGCGGATCGGCTGGCCCAAGTTCTTCGACCTGACCGGAATCGAGTTCACCAAATATCATATCGACGACTTCAAACATGCCGGGACGACCTACAAAACGTCCACGCACCTGAGATACTAGGGGGCAAGACCATGGCTGATGTCAGCATCGAGCAGATCGCGGATGCAATGTTCAAGATGGTCGAAGATGCCGCCGGCAAGCGCAACTACAAGCCTGGCGACCTGGTCAAGGCCATGATAGCCAAGTTCGACGTGGACAAGAAGTCCTGCAAGACTGCTCTGCGAACGCTGATGGACTCCGGTCGTTGTGTCTACGGATACTTCGGCGGAACTTCGGTCCAGTTGCCGCACAGGGAAGGCGCTGCGAACGACTAGCGTATCCTGCCGGCGGGGTTCCTTCGGGGCTCCGCCGGCTGATTTTCCCTCCGCTCCTGCAGGGGTGTGGGCCCACCTTCGCCGTTGCCCGCGCGGGTTTGCGGAGGGCCCGGGACCACGGGCCCGGCGCCGGAGCCGGAGATGCGAGAACATCGCCCACGAATAATGATCGCCGGAATGGGTGGTGATTCGGGTAAGACACTTCTCTCCCTCGGTCTTCTCTCCTCCTGGCGCCGTGACGGGCTGCGCATAGCTCCTTTTAAAAAAGGTCCCGATTATATCGACGCGGCATGGCTGTCCCGGTTGTCCGGTTCCGTCTGCCGCAATCTCGACACGTTTTTGATGGGTGAAGCGGAGGTGCAATCCGCTTTTTTGACTCACTCCCGGGAAATGGATGCGGCCCTGGTGGAAGGGAACCGGGGGCTGTTCGACGGGATCGACGCCCTGGGACGACACAGCAGCGCCGAACTGGCAAAGCTGCTGGATGCGCCGGTGTTGCTGGTGCTTGGCGTGCGAAAGGTGACCCGTACCGTTGCCGCCTCGCTGCTGGGATGCGTGGCACTGGATCCCGACATCAATATTGCTGGCGTGGTGCTCAACCGGGTGGCCGGGGCGCGCCACGAGAAGGTGATCAGGGAGTCGGTGGAATCGATCTGCGGTATACCGGTGATCGGGGCGCTGCCGGTTCTCTCCGAGGGCGGCCTGCTCCCCGACCGTCACCTGGGGCTGGTCACCCCTGCTGAAAACGACCACGTTTTAGAAATGGAGGAGCGGCTGGCCGTTATCATTGGACAATATGTCGATTGTGCTGCGGTCCTCGATATGGCCCGAGCGGCGCCGCTGATGGACCTGCCTGATGCGGCAGGCCGCTTGAGCGCTGAGCGGCAGGGCAGGGCAGGGGATGGCGTTCGAATCGGCTACTTCAGCGATTCGGCCTTTACCTTCTACTACCCGGAGAATCTCGAGGCGTTAGCGGATCAGGGAGCGCAGCTGGTGCTGATTTCCAGTCTGCGGCATGGACCATTGCCCGCTGACATCGACGCGCTGTATATCGGCGGCGGTTTTCCCGAGACCCACGCGTCTCGGATTGCCGGCAACAGGGAGTTGCTGGAGAGCCTGGGTCGGGCCGTGGATCAGGGGTTACCGGTATATGCTGAATGCGGCGGACTGATATATCTCGCTCAGACCCTGAAGTGGCAGGGTCGCGAGTACCGGATGGCCGGTGTATTACCGGTCAACGTGGAGTTGGCAGATCGTCCGGCCGGACACGGCTATTGCCGGGTGGCTGTTGACGGGGACAACCCGTTCTTTCCGGTGGGCACGGAACTCACCGGCCACGAATTCCATTACTCCAGCGTGGTGGAACAGGGCGGCGATGCCGGAACGGTGTTCAGGATCGTTCGTGGGACCGGCGCACTGCACGGGCGGGACGGGCTGGTCAGGAATAACGTCCTGGCCACCTATCTCCACCTGCACGCGCGAGGCACCCCGGCCTGGGCCGGGGGCCTGACACGTGCTGCGCAACGGTTCAGGGAGTCCGGAAGGCAGATTAGACAGCTGACCTGATGGTCGCAGTATGGATGAGTTTCAGAATGCGGTGAAAGCCGAGTAGCGACATATTGAAAGAGCAGGACCGGGGAGGGCGGGTTACCGCTGCCGGCGCTCATAGAACAGAAAGCTGAGGTGACCTGGAAATGGCGAAGATGGTCAAAAAAAAGAAGAAAACGTATGGCGCTTCGAGATTCGGCGGCGGTTCGGCTGGGGGTTCGGGGGGCGGCAAGTCCGACCTCAGACCCAAGTTTGTCGAGAAGACCCCCCCCTGCACTGACAAATGCCCGAACAAGAACAATATCCGCGAAGCGCTTCGCGTGGTCGCCTCTTCCGAGAAACAGGGCCGCAGCTACGAACAGTCGCTGGAGGCCGCCTGGTTCACCTTTACCGAGACTTCCCCGTTTCCGGCGGTCTGCGGCCGCGTCTGCCCCCATCCCTGCGAGGGTGGCTGCAATCGCGCCGAAGTTGACGAAGCTGTGGGGATCAACGCTTTCGAGCGGGCGGTGGGGGACTACGGAATAGAGCACGGGCTCAAGCTGACCCGGCTTACCGAGGAAAAATGGGAAGAAAAGATCGCGGTGGTCGGCGCCGGTCCCGCCGGCCTGTCCTGTGCGTTCCACCTGGCCCGCCGGGGCTACCCGGTTACCGTTTTTGAGGGCTTCCCCCATGCCGGGGGCATGCTGCGCTACGGTATCCCGCCCTACCGGCTTCCCCGCAGCGTCATCGACGCCGAAGTGGCCAACATCCTCGAACTGGGTGTGGAGTTGAAGTGCGACACCGCGGTGGGCACCGATATCAGCTATGACGACCTGAAAGGCGAGTTCAAGGCCGTCTTCATGGGCATCGGTGCGCACAGGGGACGCATGCTTCGCGTGGAAGGTGAAGAGGCACCCAATGTCTGGACCGGTGCCGACTTCCTGCACCGGCTCAACTCAGGCGAAAAGGTAGAGGTGGGGGACAAGGTGATCGTTATCGGCGGCGGCGACAGCGCCATCGATGCCGCCCGGGCCTCCAAGCGCCTTGGGGCGGAGACCAGGATCATTTACCGGCGGACCATCGAAGAGATGCCGGCCATTTCTCACGAGGTGACAGCGGCCCAGGATGAGGGGATCAAGATCGATTTTCTCGCCGCCCCTGCCGGCATCGAGCTGGGCAAGGACGGTAATGCCGTGGCCATGACTTGCATCCGCATGGAGCTTGGTGAGCCCGACGATTCCGGCCGGCGTCGCCCCGTGCCGGTGGAAGGCTCGGAGTTCTCGGTGGAGACCACGGCGATCATCGCCGCGATCAGCCAGGAGCCCGACTTCGACAACCTTGAGTTCCTTCGCGAGGGCCGCGACTGGCTCAAGGTCGACCAGCAGCAGAAGATGCTCAAATTCGACGATATTTACGCCGGCGGCGATGCCCTGGACCTGGCCACGGTGATCCAGGCCATCGCCCACGGCAAGGAAGCCGCGATCACCATCGACGCCAACGTCCGCGGAGAAGCTCGTCCCCGCGGCCCGTGGAGCGACTTCGCGGTGGTCAAAACCGACAAGATGAAACTCAGCTTCTACGAGAAGCTCGAGCGCCACAAGGTTCCCGAACTGCCTGTTGAAGAGCGCTTCGACAACGGGCTGGACAAGGAGGTGGCGCTGGGTCTCAGCCAGGAGGACGGGATCGAGGAGGCCAAGCGCTGTATGAGCTGCGGCCATTGCATGGACTGCGAGAGTTGCTGGATGTATTGCACACCGGCGGCGGTGATCAAGCCTGATCAGCCTGGCGGCGCGTACGCCTTCAAGCTGGAACTCTGCGACGGCTGCAAGAAGTGCGCCGATGAATGTCCCTGCGGATACATCGAGATGTTCTGATGTCCGTGAAAACCCTGCTGCCCCTGCTGGAGATCGAGCGATGAAACTCCTGGCCCGAGATCTTATGGTTGACGAATTCGAGACCATTCGACCTGAAGCCACCGTACAGGAGGCGATTCATCTGATGAGATTTACCCGCCACGGGCAACAGGGCCGGCGGATCTTCGGCCTGGTGGTGCTGGACTGCCGGGATAACCTGGCCGGCATGATTTCGATGAGCGACATCCTGCACCATGTCCGTCCTCCGTTCAAGAGAATGTGGGCCGACACCGTGGGGTTGGCCTGGAGCGGCCAGTTCCAGGCGGCCTGCGAGCGGGCAAAGAAGATGCAGGTCAAGGAGATCATGAACCCGGTGGTGTTCACCGTGAACCCCGAGAACAACATTGCCGAGATCATCGACTTGATGACAAAGCATCATATCCGCCGGATACCGGTGATTTGCGGCCGGCGGGTCTGCGGGATGGTCTATATTTCAGACGTGTTCAACCGTCTGCACGCCTGTCTGCTGGGCGGCACCGGAGAGACCGGTCAGAGCTGACCAGCGACGCGGAGAACGTGGAGAATTGCTGCATTTGTCGACCGAAATGGCCTGTTTAACGCAACTTCTGAAAAGTGGCGGGTTCGCCGCGTTGTTCGGCCTGATCGTTGGCAATCAGTTTTACCGGCGGGTCATTTAAGACGCTGTGAATTTTTTAATCACCCGGAACGATGCCTGTGCCTGGCGCAGGCATTACGTGAGTTATCACTCATACTGAGGAGCAATGGCATGATCAAACCCCATGGTTCGGAAACGCTCAACCCGTTGTATGTGGCGGACGACGCCAAGAGGGCGGAACTGCTTGCCGAAGCCGAAGGCCTGCCCACGGTGGTGGTCTGTTCGGCAGCCGCAGCCAACGCGGTGATGCTGGGCGGCGGATACTTCAATCCGTTGACCGGTTTTATGAACGCCGCGGACGCGATGGCCGTAGCGGACAAGATGATCACCACCGGCGGTCTGTTTTTCCCGGTTCCGGTGGTCAATATGCTCGAGGACGTTTCGGCGATCCAGGGCGCCAAGCGCATCGCCCTGCGTGACCCCAACGTGGATGGCAACCCGGTGATCGCCATTCAGGACGTGGAAGCTATCGAAAAGTTCACCGACGAGCAGATGGCGGTGATGACGCAAAAGATTTTCCGCACCGACGACATGGAACACCCCGGAGTGGCGGCCTTCAACTCCGTGGGCAAGTTTGCGGTCTCCGGTCCGATTCAGGTCCTCAGCTTCTCCTACTTCGCCACCGAGTTCCCGGAGACCTTCCGCACCGCCGGTCAGATCCGCGAAGAGATGGCCGCCATGGGTTGGGAAAAGATCGTGGCTTTCCAGACCCGCAACCCGATGCACCGGGCTCA
>JAQAZP010000038.1:0-7526 GCA_032127265.1 Acidobacteriota bacterium | reverse complement strand
ATTGTGCGCAGTCGGTGGGGAAGCCGGCGGCCTGGTGCCCGGGGTTGGTCGTCCCGTCATAGTCGTCGGTGTGGCATGTGTAACACTCCGTCGCAGTGCCTTCGTATGTGCCGTCCGCATGGCAGGTGCTGCAGTCGACTGCCGAGTGACCTCCGGTGAGCGGCCAGGCCGTGTGATCGTATCTCGAAGTCCAGTCGGTCGTGTCGTGACACCGGGCGCAGTCGGTGGGGAAGCCGGCGGTACGGTGGCCGGGGTTGGTCGTTCCCTCGTAGTCGTCATTGTGGCAGGCGAAACAGTCGGTGGGCGTGCCCTCGTACTTGCCGTCCACATGGCAGGCCGTGCAGTCGGCACCGGCGTGGCCCCCGGTGAGCGGCCAGCTGTTGTGGCTGAAGTCGGCGCTCCAGTCGCTCGTGGTGTGGCACCGGGTGCAGTCGGTGGGGAAGCCGGCGGCGCGGTGGGCGGGGTCGGCGGTGTTCTCATAGTCGTCGCTGTGGCAGACGTAGCAGTCCGAGGATGTCCCCTGGTACTGACCGTCGGCGTGGCAACTGGTGCAGTCGAGCCCGGTGTGCCCGCCGGTGAGGGGGAAGCTGGTGTGGTCGGTGGTCCCTGACCAGTCATTGGTGTCGTGGCACAGGGTGCAGTCGACCGCATAACCGGCGGCCTGGTGGTCCGGGTTGTCGGTCGCTTCGTAATCGTCGCGGTGGCATGAGTAGCACTCGCTCGAGGAGTTGTCGTAGTTCCCGTCGGAGTGGCAGTCTTCGCAGGAGACCGCGGCATGGCCGCCGGTCAGCTGAAATCCGGAAGCGGTGTGATCGAAATTGGCCGGTGACCAGTCGAATGTCGAATGGCACTCCCGGCATGCGGTGGGGAACCCGCTCTCCGAGTGGTTCGGGTCGGACGTAGCCTGGAACTCTTCCATGTGGCAGGCGTCGCACTCGGACGGCAGGTTGACCCAGGTGAACCGGCCCTGGGGCTGGGGCTGGTGACATGCTTCACATTCGGTCGTGAGATGCCGCCCGGTGAGCGGCATCCCCGTTGTGCTGTGCAACTGCACCCAGCGCCCGTGATCGTTGAAGCTGTCCGTCCCGTGGCAGACCTGGCAGTCCTTGCCCAGTTCGCCGAGGTGAACATCCTGGTGGCATCCGGCGCAGTGCGTGGGGGTTTCTGAAAACAGGAGACTCTCGTGGCAGGCCGGGCAGGACAACGGGACATGGGCGCCGAGCAGGGCGAATCCCGAAGCGAGTTGATGATCGAAACCCGGCTTTATCACCACCGGCCTCCAGCCCTCTTCCGTATGGCAGAGGGCGCAATCCTCATTGAAATCACCGTGTGGATTGCGGCTCTTCTCGTTGACCTGCACCATGTTCATGGAGAACAATGCGGCGATGAAAACGAGCAGGAAAGCGATGGGGAGAGGCGGGATGCCCTGTCGTTGCCGGAGGTTGGCTGCGGACGGTGACGGATCACAGGTTCTGCTCAGGTGATCGTGATGATCAGGCAAGGCATTCTCCTCTCGCACTGGTGGATAATTCCAGCCCGGTACCCGGTTCGCGCTTCGCCAACGGAAATACTGGATCGCAAGACGGGCTGAACGGCATTGGTCGGTTTCGCATCCCTTTCTTGATTCGTTAATCAATACAATTCCTATCGACGTTATCTAATACAAACTTTATGCCAAGCGAATTATCAGAAACTGTTGTTTGTCGGATGTGGATAAGTGTATTTAATGTATATGTTTACGATGTAAGCCGATTGAAGCTGATCATCGATTTTATTTTGCGGCGATTAGGGGATAAGTTGCATTCTTGAGCGAAGAATTTCGAAAACGTAATGGTGCCCGATCAGGCTGGTCCGGAATCATGGCCGGCGGGCTGGAGGAATTTCGGCACCGGCCGCTGCCCGGGACCAGGCGGGGTCGTTGCCCTCCGGGGAGAGATTGGAACAGGGGGGATAAACGGGGATTCGGCTCCATTTGCCGGCCGGGCAGGATGGGGCCGACATGCACACTGCGGTCGACTTGTTCACACGCCATGCTTAGTGTTGACGGTGTCACCACGTTGAATCTGTTGAAGACCATATCTGAAGCGAAACTCTGGAAAACGCCGGTCAGCCGCTATTCACTTCCAGGGGTGATCGCTCATCGAGGCCGGCCACCATGAACAAATCGATCAAATGGCGCCGAAAAATCGTTGCCGTGATCCTGGTTCTCGTCCCGCTGGCGGTGAGCTTTGTCGGGCCGCCGGTGCTGCTGGCGCAGTCGGCGGAACGATCGGGGACTCTGATAGGTGTGATCACCGGTACCGGTGGTGACGTGCTTACGGGCGCCGTAGTCCAATTGCGCAATTCGGTCACCAGGGGGGTGATCAAGAGCCGCCCGGCCGACGACATGGGCCTGTACATCGTTCGTAAGATTCCCTTCGGAACATACGACCTGGCGGTCGAGACCGAGGACGGCTTCTACCTCACCTCCGATCAGGTGGTTGTCAAGGACGCCACACCGCAGACACTCTCCATCAGTGTGACAGCTGACAAACAGGCGGCCGCGGCTCTGGCTTCGACCTCCTTCTGGTCTGGCCCGGTCGGAATCGCGCTGCTAACGGTCGGCGTGGTCGGTGCGGGATTCGTCATAGCCGACCAGTTCGGCAATGAGAATTCGCCGGAGAGCCCGTTGAATCCCTGACGACCTTGATCCTCCCTCAATCTGTGGTGTTGTCGAGTCCTGCTTCTATTCCAGCGTACGGAGAAACGGCGCCGGGGGAGCCCGGCGCCGTTTGCCAGTCAGGGAATTGACGCGACCGATCTACTTGTCCGTGGGGAACGGCTCGTGCACCGGCCAGGGCCGCGGGTCCTCCTCGATTTTCTTCATCAGGTAGTCGATGGCGGCGTTGAGCTGGGCGTCTACGCCGCGGGCCATCTCGGCCGAGTTCAGTTCCACCTCGATGTCCGGGGTCACGCCTTCGCCCTCCACGATCCACTTGCCGCCGGGGTCATAGATCCGGTAGTCGGGTGCGGTGATCGCCCCGCCGTCGATCAGCCCGATGAACATCGAGACGCCCACCAGGCCGCCCCAGGTGCGTGTGCCGATCACCGGGCCCATCTTGCGCATCTGGAACTCCATCGGCAGCATGTCGCCGCCCGAGCCGGCCCGCCGGTTGGTGAGCAGGGCCAGGTGGGCCCGGGTGGCCACCGCCGGGGTCTGCTGGTCGTGGGAGTAGCGGCGGGTCCAGTAGGCCAGGATTTCCTTGTCCAGCCGCTGGAGGAAGATGTCGGGGTCCAGACCGCCGGCGTTGAACCGGCCGTCGATCACCAGCCCCTGCTTCCGCGTCTGGCTGTAGAAATACTTGGGGAACTCGCGCGTCGAGCCGGTGTAGGTGTCGGGCAGGTGCATGTAACCCAGCTTGCCGCCGGAGGCCTGCTCCACCTTTTTGCGGTTTTCCTCGACCCAGGCGCGGTAGCGCAGGGTCCGGTCGGAACGCAGCGGCTCCACCACCAGCTCCCGGGCCCCGTCACTGGAGGGGGCGCTGTTGATCAGCAGCGTGACCTGTTGGCCGGCCAGTCCTTCAAAGTAGCTGAAGATGTTGCGGTCAGCGGTGACCTCTGTGCCGTTCACCGCCAGCAAGTAATCGCCGACGGCCACATTCTTGCCCGGACCGGCCAGCGGCGGGATCACCTCCAGGGTCCAGTCGGCCACGTCAAGAATCCGGGCGAAGCGGTAGCGGTTGGCGGCGGTGTCCACCTCCCAGTCCACACCTAGCAGGCCGATGTTCACCCGGTCGGCCTCCCGCCGCCCGTCACCGGAATAGACATAGGTGTGGGAGGTGTTCAGTTCGCCGATCATCTCCCCGATGATGTAGGTCAGGTCCTGCCGGCATGAGGCGTAGGGCAGCAGCCGCCCGTATTTCTCACGCATGGCGGGCCAGTCGATACCCTGGGTGTTGGGGTCATAGTAAAAGTCCCGTTCCAGCCGCCAGGCTTCGTTGAAGATCTGGGCCCACTCCAGCGCCGGATCGATCTTCATCTGCAGGCGGGAGAGATCGAGAGCTTCGCCCTTCGACTTCCGTTCGGAAGCGGCGATGATGCCCACCCCGTTTCGCTGGCGGTAGACGATGCTCTTGCCGTCGGCCGAAAGCCGGTAGTCGCCGATACTTTCGATCACCGTCTCCGCCTCCCGGTCCTCGAAGGAGAAGGCGTGGAGGTCACGGGACCGGACCTCGCGGAACTCGAAGCGGTTGAAGTCGCCTTCCCCGGCGTCGAGGTAGAAGAGTGTGCCGTCTGCGGCGGCCAGGCCGCGGTAGTTGCTTGCCGGCAGGGGCAGGGCCTCGATGCGGCCGGCCAGGCCGTCGAAGTCGATGACCCGATCGGCCCCGTCCCCCTCGTCTTTGCCGCCCTCATCGGCGTCCTTTTCCTCATCCTCACCGGCGGGCTCCTCATCGCTCTTCGGCGGCAGCAGCGGGTCGCCGTCCTTTTGCAGGGTCAGGCAGTAGATCCCGGCCACCTTCTTGTAGACCATCTCCCACTCGAAGTCGCAGAAAGTTGGATCGAACCGGCGGTTGGAGACGAAGAACAGATGCTGCCCGTCACGGGAGAAGACCGGGCCGAAGTCGTTGAACAGGCCGCTGCTCACACAGCGGTTGATCCCGGTCTCCAGTTCGTGGATGTAGACCTTCTGCACCAGCGACTCGTCCATCTTGGAGTAGGCCACGTAACGGCTGTCCGGGCTCCAGGCAAAGTCATGGATCGGCTTGAGGTTGATCGAGACGTCCACGTCTTCGAAGTCGGCCTTGTCGATTTCGGTGATCTTCTTCGTCGCCACGTCGAGGTAGAAGCAGCGCAGGGTCTGGTCGGCGAAAGCGATCTTCGTGCTGTCCGGGCTCCAGCGCAGGGTGTGGCGGTAGCCATCGGCGTGGCTGGTCAACTTCACCGGCTCGCCGCTGCCGTCGGCGTCGGCCAGCCAGATCTCGTATTCACCGCTCCTGTCCGAGATCCAGGCCGCCTTCTTGCCGTCCGGGCTCCAGGCGGCGTCCCGGTCCCGGGCGCCGCAGTTGTTGCTCAGGTTACGGGTGGGGCCGTTCTCTTTGGGAACGGAGAATAACTCGCCCCGGGCGGTGAGCAGTGCGCGCTTGCCCGAGGGTGAAATATCGATGCCGGAGATCTGCTCGTCCACCTTGACCATCGCCGGCCGGGCCTCCGGTGCGTCGGCGCGGATCTCCACCGGGATCTGCGCGGTCTCGCCGCTGGCGGTGTCCAGTAGCCAGAGCGATCCCCCCAGCTCGTAGACGATGTGGTTGCCGCCCATGCTCGGGCGCCGCGCGTCATACTCGGTGTGCCGGGTGATCTGCTCGATGGTGCCTGTTACCGGGTCAACGGAATAGATGTTGAGCACCCCGTCCCGGTCGGAGCTGAAGTAGACCGTGTCGCCGATCCACATCGGGGCGCGGTCGGTACCCTCGAAGTTGGTCAGGTTCCGCTCCTGGTTGGTGGCGAAATCGTAGAGGTAGACCTCCTGGGCCAGGCCACCCTGGTAGCGTTTCCAGGTACGGTTCTCCCGCGAGACCTTGTTGAAGGCGATCTGCTTACCGTCGGGGGAAAAACTGCCCGCCGCGGCCCAGTGCATGATCAGCTCCTCGATGCCGGTTCCGTCAGGGGAGATCAGGTAGAGCCGGCCCACCCGGCCGGTGGTGCCGCGGACCGAGTTGAAGAGGATCTTGTTCTTTGTCGGATGCCAGCCCACCACGTAGTCCGACCCGGGGTGCCAGGTGACCCTGGTGATGTTGCCGCCGTCGGTGTCCATCACGTAGACGTCGGTGTTGCCGTCGTACTCACCGGTGAAGGCGATCAGCGAGCCGTCTGGCGAGAAGCAGGGAAAAGTTTCGTCCCCGTCGTGGATCGTCAGCCGCACCGCGGTGCCGCCGGTCGCCGGCACCGACCAGATGTCGTTGCCATGGACAAAGACCACCGTGTCACCGTGGATGTCGGGAAAGCGCATCAGCGGGCGTTTGCCGGTATCGTCGCTGAGGGCCGGAACATTCCACAGACCGGCAAGGGTGAAGACAAGGGCCAAGGCCATAATGGCCAGCGACCGGGGGAAAGTGGGTGTCCGTCTGTTCATGGTCTGGTGTCTCCTGACTCTGAGGCGCTATTGAAGGTATAGGATCGCGGGAAAAGGGTATCATGGCCGGGGGAGCCGATCAATTTGGCCCGGGCGGCAGGGTGATTTCTTGTGGCTGGGGGAATTCCCGGATATGCTGAGCCGTTCAACGGCCAGATCGGGTAATCAGTGATGAGGAGCAACAGCAAAACAGTCTTCGGCCTCTTCTTCATTCCCGAGCAGCACAACGACTTCAGATGTTACAACGACTACCACCACCACGGAATGCTGCCTACCGCGAGACAACAACCGTCTGGGGCGACAGAACAATACCCTATTTCACCAATTCCCTCGGCTTCAAGGACCGGGAGTCGTGAACAATCCCGCTCCGTTCCGCGAAAAATATGATATGCCGTTCGTCAACCTCTTTCCCCTGTTCATCACCGCCGAAGACCCGGTCCTGGTCTGCGAGAAGTATTTCATCGACGGTGACATCCACTGGAACAGCTCAGGACATCAACTCGTCGGGGAACGGGTTCTGGAACTGTTTGCCTCCTCCTCAACCCGAGACTGACAAAAACCAGCTTGACCGTGTCTGGCCAGGTCTGACCCGGCCGGTGAGATGAGAACTCTTTACGCCACCTCAACGTATTGTTACAGGAGCCGCTGAGGGGCTGCCGGCCGTTAAGTTTTTCTGAATAAGAACGTTAATTAGAGATGAGCCATCATTTACTAACCGGATCGGGACGGGTTTGATGCCACGAGGGGGCCATGATCATAACAAAATTGAATCGATTGTTCGGCTGGAGCATGCTGATCCTGCTTCTTTCGGTGGCGCTGGCACTCACCGGCTGTCAGCTCAGCGTGGGCGGCGCGGAAGGCAGTGAGGAAAACGGGAAAGAGGCGTCAGGGGATGGGGAGAGCAAGAAGCGGGAGGCCGTCCCCGTGGAAGTGGCCGCCCTCGAACGGGGCCACATCGAGGCCGTGCTGCGGTTCGCCTCCAACCTCGAAGCGGAGCGTGACGTCCAGGTTTTTGCCCAGGCGCCGCGGATCGTGAAACAGCTGAAGGTCGAAGAAGGAAATTCAGTTCGCGCCGGCCAGCTGATGGTCAAGCTGCAGGATGACGTGCAGAATACCGCCCTGGCCAAGGTCAACGGCCAGTTGGCCCAGGCCCAGCGGGAGCTGGCCCGTCAGGAAAAACTCTTCCAGCAGGAGCTGATCAGTGAGCAGGTCTACAACGGGGCCAGCTACGACGTCGAGCAGCTGCTGCTGGCCCGCGATGACGCTGAACGCGACCTGGCCTACACCTCGGTGGAGGCGCCGATATCCGGAGTGGTCGTTTCTCGGATGGTCAATCTTGGTGATTACGTCACCGTCAACCAGCCCCTGTTCCAGGTGGTGGACTTCGATTCCATCGTGGCCCGGATCTTTGTTCCTG